>NZ_CP045732.1:2493333-2805000 GCF_016864235.1 Legionella sp. MW5194 | reverse complement strand
GCGTACAAGCAGTGGGAGCATGGCTTAGGCTGTGTGACTGCGTACCTTTTGTATAATGGGTCAGCGAGTTACTTTCAGTGGCGAGGTTAACTGAATAAGGAAGCCGTAGAGAAATCGAGTCTGAATAGGGCGAGAGTCGCTGGGAGTAGACCCGAAACCGGGCGATCTAGCCATGTGCAGGATGAAGGTTGGGTAACACCAACTGGAGGTCCGAACCGGGTAATGTTGAAAAATTATCGGATGACGTGTGGCTAGGAGTGAAAGGCTAATCAAGCCCGGAGATAGCTGGTTCTCCCCGAAAGCTATTTAGGTAGCGCCTCGTGAATGATTGCTGGGGGTAGAGCACTGTTTCGGCTAGGGGGCTGTCATGGCTTACCAAACCGATGCAAACTCCGAATACCGGCTAATTGAATCACGGGAGACACACGGCGGGTGCTAACGTCCGTCGTGAAGAGGGAAACAACCCAGACCGCCAGCTAAGGTCCCCAAGTTATGATTAAGTGGGAAACGATGTGGGAAGGCATAGACAGCCAGGAGGTTGGCTTAGAAGCAGCCACCCTTTAAAGAAAGCGTAATAGCTCACTGGTCGAGTCGGCCTGCGCGGAAGATGTAACGGGGCTAAAATCATACACCGAAGCTGCGGATGTGCACTTAGTGCACGTGGTAGGGGAGCGTTCTGTAAGCTGATGAAGGTTCATTGAGAAGTGGGCTGGAGGTATCAGAAGTGCGAATGCTGACATGAGTAACGATAATGAGGGTGAAAAACCCTCACGCCGGAAGTCCCAGGTTTCCTGCACGACGTTAATCGGAGCAGGGTGAGTCGGCCCCTAAGGCGAGGCTGAAAGGCGTAGTCGATGGGAACCAGGTTAATATTCCTGGACTTTCTATAAGTGGTGATGTGGGGACGAAGAAGGCTAGGTGAGCCGGGCGTTGGTTGTCCCGGTACTTGCACGTAGGTGGAGAGACTTGGCAAATCCGGTCTCTTGTTAACACGGAGGTGCGAAGTGGTTCTGACCCTTCGGGGTACAGAGAAGTCATTGATGCCAGGCTTCCAGGAAAAGCTGCTAGCCATAACTTATAGGAAACCGTACCGCAAACCGACACAGGTGGACAGGTAGAGAATACTAAGGCGCTTGAGAGAACTCGGGTGAAGGAACTAGGCAAAATGGTACCGTAACTTCGGGAGAAGGTACGCCCTTGATGGTTAGTTGCCTGCGCAACAAAGCTGTTGAGGGCCGCAGAGACCAGGTGGCTGCGACTGTTTATTAAAAACACAGCACTCTGCAAATTCGTAAGAAGACGTATAGGGTGTGACGCCTGCCCGGTGCCGGAAGGTTAATTGATGGGGTTATCTTCGGAGAAGCTCTTGATCGAAGCCCCGGTAAACGGCGGCCGTAACTATAACGGTCCTAAGGTAGCGAAATTCCTTGTCGGGTAAGTTCCGACCTGCACGAATGGCGTAACGATGGCCACACTGTCTCCACCCGAGACTCAGTGAAATTGAAATCGCTGTGAAGATGCAGTGTACCCGCGGCTAGACGGAAAGACCCCGTGAACCTTTACTATAGTTTTGCACTGGATTTTGATGATAACTGTGTAGGATAGGTGGGAGGCTAAGAAGTGCGGACGCCAGTTCGCATGGAGCCGACCTTGAAATACCACCCTGTTATTATTGAGGTTCTAACTTGGTCCAGTAATCCTGGATGAGGACAGTGTATGATGGGTAGTTTGACTGGGGCGGTCTCCTCCCAAAGAGTAACGGAGGAGCACAAAGGTACCCTCGGTACGGTCGGACATCGTACCAAGAGTGTAAAGGCAAAAGGGTGCTTGACTGCGAGAGTGACGGCTCGAGCAGGTACGAAAGTAGGTCTTAGTGATCCGGTGGTTCTGTATGGAAGGGCCATCGCTCAACGGATAAAAGGTACTCCGGGGATAACAGGCTGATACCGCCCAAGAGTTCATATCGACGGCGGTGTTTGGCACCTCGATGTCGGCTCATCACATCCTGGGGCTGAAGCAGGTCCCAAGGGTATGGCTGTTCGCCATTTAAAGTGGTACGCGAGCTGGGTTTAGAACGTCGTGAGACAGTTCGGTCCCTATCTGCCGTGGGCGTAGGAAAATTGAGAGGAGCTGCTCCTAGTACGAGAGGACCGGAGTGGACGAACCTCTGGTGTACCGGTTGTCACGCCAGTGGCATTGCCGGGTAGCTAAGTTCGGACGGGATAACCGCTGAAAGCATCTAAGCGGGAAGCCTCCCTCAAGATGAGTTTTCCCATGAAGCCCGTTGAAGACTACGACGTTGATAGGCGAGGTGTGGAAGCGCAGTAATGCGTGAAGCTAACTCGTACTAATTGGCTGATTGTCTTGACCATATAACCTGATGCGCTTCAGGTTATGTGGATAACATGAATGTGACTCTATTTTTTACCGGCCTCATGGCCATCTCCGTTAACACAGAGACAACCATGACGCTTAAATCGTTTTCCTGGCGACCATAGCAGTTTGGAACCACCTGAATCCATCTCGAACTCAGAAGTGAAACAGACTCGCGCCGATGATAGTGTGAGGCTTCCTCATGTGAAAGTAGGTCATCGCCAGGGCTTTATTGTGAAGCGGCTCAGTGGATACTGAGCCGTTTTTTTTTGCGTAAAATTTGCTGAAATCATTACAGACCTGCGCTTGGTTTACCCCAGTGTTTCTGCCGCGTCTTGGTACCCTCAGGTAACCCTTAGGCCTGGCCTTAAGACACGACCAGCCGGCTTTCAATTGCTTGCCCGCCTGCGCAGGCAGGACAGAACAGGATAAGAGCGCGGATTGGCAAGCCAACATGGCACCCAATGCGGCCCTGCCCGCGAAGGCGCGAAATCATCCATCCAGTTAATTCAAGACTTGCTGCTTTAGGGTATGTCAGGTGCTCGCTTTACGAGGCTATAGCGCTTTCACACGTTACTAATGAAGCACAATCCGGTTCCCGCCGGCGTGTCGACCTTCATCCAGCGCGCTATGAGCCTCAGCCATAAGGCTTGAAGTATCCTGATGCACGTGGGGATCATAAAACACGATGCCGATGGTTACCGTGGTTTTCATTTCACCTGCCTGTGTCGTCATGGGTTCATGTTCAATAATCTGTCGGAGCCGCTCTGCGGATTTTAATATTTCCCTTTTATCATTAAGGGGTAGAATAATCATAAATTCCTTTCCGCCCAGATACCCGACTGAGGCTTCATTGTGGCAGTGAACCACCAAGTTGCGTGCAATGGCATGTAACAGTTCATTACCCGTGTCTTCGCCGTATTCATCGGTGAACGATTTAAAGCTGTCAATGGAAACATTGAATAAGCCAAATGTTTCTTTTTCTTCCTTACTTAGATTCATTTGTTGTTGCAATAATTGTGTAATGCCGTTTGCGTTCCAGGTTTTGGTAACACCGTTAAGCAAGGTCATTCGATCGGTGCATTCGAGCTCGACGGTGCGCCTCTTGTAAGCTTCAAGGGAGTGAAAATTGCTGATCTCTGAATCCACCAGCGCGGCAAGATCATGGAGTATCGATTTTTCAGTCGGTGAAATGTGGCGTGGTTTGTTATCAATGATGCACAGCGCGCCAATGGGATGATGATCACTGCTGGCATGAATGGGATAACCGGCATAAAAACGAATAGAGCCTTGCTCGCCAGTAACCAGAGGATTGTTTTTAAAGCGAGCGTCGGATTGCGCATCCGTGACGATCAGGGCTTCTTCTTTCAAGATCGTGTGTCCGCAAAACGAAATTTCGCGGGGTGTTTCCGATAAATTAGAGCCTATGATGGATTTAAACCACTGTTTATCTTTATCAATAAGACTGATCGCCACAATGGGTACATCAAATATTTTTTTAGTCAGTGTGGTTATTTGTTCAAATCCCTGCTCCATCGGAGTATTAATTAATCCTGTGGCATGCAAGGCTTTCAATCGTTCCGCTTCATTGGGGTGGACTTTAGGTTTAATCATAACTCTCTCCCATACATATTAAGTCTAGGTAACAGGATGTTATAAAGCAAAATAATCAGTATTTAAAATTTTTCTTGTTAAATTAACACTTAAATTCATGTCTAATTTCCGATATTCTCTTGACACTTTTCAGTTATATTCCTATTCTAAATTTGGTAGGTTTAATCAAAAAAATGGAGAAAATTATGAAAGGAATTATTCACTACTTAATGGCTGGAAGTTTGATTCTGGTATCGACATTGGGGTTCGCCAATACCAATGGTAAAACCAGCCTGGATTCAAATTGGGTATGCAGCACTAATGCAAGTAGCAGTGATGCTGCAGCGGACAAAACGGCTGATAACGAAATGGCAAACACCGCAAAATCAGCTGCCGATGCGTTTGATTTTGCCGCTAAAAACTGCCGTGATTGCACTGAAATTAATTGCGAAATTAAATCTTAAATAACAAGGCTATGCTTTTTAAAAAAAGCATAGCCTTTCTTTTTATTTCTTAACAAACTCTTTGAAAATCGAATCAATAATCTCTAATAAAATATCAATTTTAAATGGCTTATTTATAAAGGCATGCGCCCCTTTTTTGAGGGCTCGAGACGCGGTCTCTTCATCGGCGTGGCCGCTCATAATAATGACGGGAAGGTTACACGGGTATTTTTCCAATTCCTCAATCAATTGGATGCCGCTCATGTTGGGCATGAGTAAATCAGTGATCAGGCATCCCTGCCACTCTGTTGAGAAATCATTTAAAAAGGCTAGCGGACTATCATAAATTATGCTTTCAATGTCATAAAAAGATTCGAACAGAAATTGCAGGCTTCTTGATACAGCTTCGTTATCATCAATGATATAGATGGCAGGCGAATGCATAGATTAATCCTTATTGAAAAGGCAAAGGAGTTTTAATCCTGTGGTAGGCAATAGGCGGATTGTTGAAAAATAAAGGGCAAGAAATGGCAAATCAAGGTATCCTGAATTCTTCATTCATTTGAAATCGAACATACATTTTTATGAGTTGAGCTAAATTTTTTGCTTTCATTTTTTTCATAATGCTGGCACGATGGGCTTCTACAGTTGACCGCGAAATAGAAAGTTCATAACAAATCTCTTTATTCAACTTGCCCTCAACAATTAATTCAATGACCTGGATTTCACGTTCGGTTAAGGTTTGAATTCGCTCACTGACTTCGGTTACCCAGGTGTTTTGTGTTGTGGATTGATTCAGGCGTTGTTGAACAATTTCCAAAAGATTCTGGTCATTGACTGGCTTTAAGATAAAGTCAATCGCTCCTGCCTTCATGGCTCGGATGGCCATCGGTACATCGCCATAGCCTGTGATAATAATAACAGGCAGTAAATTGTTCTGTTCCTTCAATTTCTCAATCAGTTCCAAACCGCTCATACCTGGCATGCGGACATCACTAATCAGGCAGCCACGCATATTGGCATGGTATTGATCAAGAAACTCATTGGCATTCGTGTAAGCTTTCACCTGAATGCCTACGGATTCAAAAAGCCACTGCAACGCTTCACTGACTTCAGGCTCATCATCAATTATAAAGACGGTTTGAGTCATGTCTAACATAGCCATATTAATCAATCGGTCGTGCGTTTTTTGCCAGCAAACGTTCGCTCAGGGTACTTACTATCTCGGTTTGCATTTTAATTTTATCAAAAATAACAAGAAGTTGCTCATGGGTAAGCGTATTGAATTTAATTCGTTGTTGGCACCCATTAATGTAAGTATTGATTATCATTAATGATTGAGCCAACTCATGCTTAAAGCGGTTTAGGTTATCACATTTACAATGGTTATTTTTTAAAGTGTCGTCTCTACTCATACAACATCCTACATCGTTGTAAAATGCATTATCGCCATTTTAGTCAATATTAATCGTTTCTTCATCCAATTGGCAGTAGTATTTTCCTTATCAGCCTATGTTTTACCCTTAATACGAATCAAGGACAACCTTAATAGGAATTATTTTCAAATCCATTCACAATGTTAAAGATGGCAACTTGTGCGATAGCAATCTGTTCCTGTTGTGGAAAATGAACATATCGTTGCAATTTGCGCTCAATACTCAATTGTATATTAAGGAGAAGATTTATGAGTATCCCCGGCAATCAAAGGACAAACACACAATCAGTAGAATTAAACGTAAGCCCCGAAACACTCGCATCCATTGAAGAATATTGTCAATGGGCGAACATAACCCTTGCTGAGTTTATTGAGGAAGCCAGTGAATGCGTTTTTGAAAACGACACAGAGTGGAAAAAACATCATTATAAACTTGTTTCATTAATGAAAAACGATTCACTCAATTCCCAGGCTGTGTAATCATTTTTTCAATCATTCATTCATACCAGCAAAAATAACAATAAAAACAATGGCTAACGCATTGATTAACCGGTCAGGTGCTGCACTTCGGCGCAGCACCAAGGGTCGAAGCCCTGGTGCGCGTGTGCCTATGAAAAATTGTTTATGGAAAGGGAGTTTCGACTCGAACTTCTTCATAATATTGACAAAATCCGGATTATTACCTTAAATAAAATTACTCCATGCAGGAATTCATCAATCATGCAAAGCCTGTAGAGTTTGTATAATGTGAGGGCGATATGGCCATTTTGAAGGGTAATTTAGCGGGGAAAAAAGAGAAAGTAAAAATTGAGCTCAAGTTGGATACATTGAAGGCAATAGAATGTTATTGCGCGTGGGCCAAAATTGATGACATCGGTTATTTTGTTGAAGAAGCCGCGCAATTTGTTTTTTCAAAAGACAGGGAATGGAAACAGCATTTAAAGCAACTTAAAAAAGCCGGAACCTCGTCACAGAATTAAAATTAAGCCTGCTGACGCAGGCTTAATCCTGTTATTTTTATTTCTATGAAATCTACAACGGTGTTCCTCTCATTAGAAGTACAACAATGAACACAACTAATAAAAGACCAACAATACCGGACGGGCGATATCCCCATCCCGCGCTATAAGGCCACGCGGGCAATACAGCGGCTAGCAATAATATTAAAATTATTAATCCTAAAATACTCATAATATCGCTTCCTTTCTTTATTAAACCGAGCATTATTGCTCTATAAAATCTACTATTTATTATAGTCCATTTAAGAAAAAATCAAGAAAAATGGCCGGTGAATCACAAGATAAATGATTCACCAAATGGCCTTTTAAGCGTTTATTTTTAGGCTTTATTTGACGGACTTAACACCTGGAACACTGGAGGCAAATTGGATAATTCTGCTTCTCTCTTGCGCAGATTTTACGCTCCCTAGCAAATAAACAATCCCATTTTTTGTCATGACATGAATGGGAGAATTGCCGCCATTGTTTTGACCAAAATAGGTGCGATTACCGATCAATTTTTTTTACCTTGTTGGTAATCATTTCATCCGACATGTTGGCCTGTCCATGCGTCATGTGTGTCGCTGAATTTGCCGAGTTATTTGGTGCATAATACGCCGGCTTTTGATAATGACATCCCACTAGCATTGTGCCAAAGGCAGTGTAAAATAGCCCTTTTGTAATCGCATTTAGCATGCCGCTCTCCTTAGCGATTGATTGAGGTGTTCGACGTGTCATAATAATCGTTAATGCCTCTTGCCCAATGCTCATCCGACATGTTGGGCCAATTGTCGCGGTCAAAGCCTGGGGAATGTTTCAATTTTTCCTTGTCGACCGGTATAACAAAACACTCTCTGTCGGGATCATAGTTAAAAAGTTTCCATGGCATGGCAAATAATTTATTGCCGATGTTTAAAAAACCACCAAATGAAAGCACAACGTATTCCACGTTACCGTGGTACTTGTTAAGCATTAATGCTTCAATTTCACCTAAATTCTCGCCCTCTCTATTCTCAACGTTGACCCCAGTTACGTCATCTGACGATACGATATCTCTATCCATGATTTTCTCCTTTTTGTTTAAAAAAATAATCATTTAAATTTATGTTAAAAATATGAATAAATCAAACTAAAATTTTTATGTATTTAAATGGGGAAATAATTTTTTATTTAAATAAACTTGTATACATTTTTAAAAAATATATTACACTGATTTTTATGTTGAATGCAGAATAAAAGGACTTATATGCAGGCTAGAGTATTTAATTCTATTTCAATAGATTAAAGCAAGGGTGTCTTTACCAAGTCTTCAATTAATACTAAGAAACTTCATGATGAAATTAATTACTACCTCAATTTGCCAGAAAGTTTATCGCCTCTTTTCCCTGAATTACTTGATTACAAAAAAGATTATTCCAATTACAAACTGGAATACATCCCTCACCCTAATTTGTCAGAATTTTTTTTAAATAATACCGTCTTGCCAGAAGCGGGCAATAAAATCATTGAGCAACTGCTCTTTATTTTAGATAAGTTCCATGCGATAGAACTGCCATACTCCGGCAACAAGGACAGGGTTTATCATTTTTATGTTGAAAAAACGCTGGAGCGAATCAAGCAATTGGAAAACAACGATTTTTTCTGCAAACTGTTTAAAGAGCCCATTTTAACCATTAATGAGCGGCAATACCGAAATTTTCCACTGCTGAAGAATGAATTCATTAATAAAGTGGATAAATTATCGGCGCAACACTCAAAAATAACCGCAATCCATGGTGATTTTTGTTTCAGCAATATCCTGTATTCGTCCCACAGTCATTTAATCAAATTAATTGATCCCAGAGGCTCGTTTGGGAGTTCCGGTATTTATGGTCATTCGTATTATGATTTTGCCAAGCTCCTGCACTGCCTGCATGGACGCTATGATTACCTCGCCAATGACAAGTTTATTTTAAACCAAATCAGTAACACCATTTTTTACATTGATGTGCCTCTCTACGACTGCTTTAACGACATGTACGAGTTCTATATCAACTTGCTCATCGAAAGAAATGTGATGATTGAATTTGTCTATCTCATCGAAGCGTCACTTTTTTTAAGCATGGTGAGTCTCCATTACGAAAACCCATATCGTCAAAAAGTTTTGTATTTAGCTGGTCTTGTTATTTTAAACAATGTAATTGAGGGAAATTATGCGCATATGTATTGATATCGATGGCACGATCTGCACATTACGGCAGGCTCATGAAACGTATCAGGATGTTAAACCCCTAACGGGTGCGGCTGAACGAATTAAGGCACTGAAAGACAGAGGTTTTTACATCATTTTATGCACGGCGCGTCATATGAAAACCTGTGAATCCAATGTGGGCCGTGTTGTAGCCAAAGAAGGGTTAACATTGTTGGAATGGTTAAAAAAACATGGTTTTGTTTATGACGAAATATGGTTTGGTAAACCCTACGCCCAGGTTTACATTGACGACCGGGCATTGCAATTCAAGGGTTCCTGGCAACACATTGAGGACCATCTGATAAACAGTTATCTCTAACTTAAGCACAAGGAACAACAGTGAATATCGTAATCCCCATGGCGGGCTTAGGCTCGCGTTTTAGTCATTGCGGCTTTACGCTGCCCAAACCCCTTATCAAGGTCGCACAAAAGCCGATGTATCGTCACGCGGTCGATTGCCTGCCGCTGCATCTGGCGAGCAAACTCATTTTCATTCTTCGAGACAATGAATTTGCCAATCAATTAAGCCATGACATCGAAGCCCATTATGGGTTTTTACTGAATTGCTCGATTGTTGTTCTGGAACAGGGTACAGCCGGTCAAGCGGAAACTTTTTTAGCCAGCGAGGGCCATCTGGATCTCAATGAACCGACGCTGATTCATAATTGCGACACGTATTTTAAAGAAAATTTTACCTGGACTTCACTCTTGGCCAAAGACGTGGATGGCGCCATCGTCCTGTTTAAATCGCAGGAGTGTCGTTGGAGTTATGTCAGTCTGGATGAAACCCAAAGGAAGGTGATTGAAATCGAAGAAAAGAAGGTCATTTCTACGAATGCGTCCACTGGCACCTATTTTTTCAAAGACACGGCAGCGCTTCTCGCGACCATTCGACAGCTAATTGCCAATGACGTCAGGGAAAACAATGAATATTACCTCTCAACCGTTTACAAGGACATGTTAAAGCGTGGGCGGCACATCATCCCGCTTTGGACAAAAACAATGATGTGTTTTGGGACACCGCAGGATCTGGTGGATTCGCTGAACAACATGCTTCTAAACAGCCGGGTTTTATCATGATAAGCGATAAAGACATTTCCATTGTTGTACAGGGGCCTATTATTTATCGTTCTGCGTTTGATATTACGGAACATACCACACGCCTTGTGTGTCAGCGCCTTAAGAAACTGTTTCCGCGCAGTGAATTAATTTTATCAACCTGGATGGGCGAAAATGTGGAGGGGATCCCCCATGATCGTCTTATTTTAAATGACGATCCAGGAGCCACCTGGTTTAATTACGGTAATCACGAATTGCTCAATAACTGCAATCGTTTGATTGTTTCGACCTTTGCTGGAATTGAGGCAGCGACACGTCCCTATGTGCTTAAGGTCCGTTCAGATTTATTGCTTATTTCACCCAAATTTCTGAATTATTTTTATCAATATCCCTTGTTTGATAAACGCTATAAATTTGTCAAAAATCGCATCCTGGCGTTTAGTATTTACAGCATTAAGGGGCATAAAACCTGCCTGTTTACCATGCAGAGGCCATTTCACATCAGTGATTGGGCCTATTTTGGTTATAAAGAGGACCTACTTGATCTGTACGATATCCCATTAACAGAAGAACCTCACTTTTCACAGTGGTTTTTAACCCGATGCAAACCTTTTTTTGATATTGAGCCTCACCGGCTGTGGAAAATGCCGCCTGAGCAATACGTGACGCATTCGTTTTTAAAAAAACACATGGCAATCCACCTTGAGCATACCGTCGACACGTCCAATAACAACATGGCCGTTTCAGCACGGGTCCTGGCCAATAATTTTCTGGTGCTTGATCAAACCCAATTTTTCATGGTGTCCTTAAAATACCTTAATTTTCAATTGCTGTTTGAGCCGATATTGTCCCGTTCTGCCATTTTCTTCAGTACCTGGTTGAGCGACTATTGCCGGTATACCGCGACGATTCCACCAATTAAAAAAATAAAGTACCTCCTTCAGATCGGGATAAGAAAGCTGTTTTACAGATTGGCTAATTGGATGTTAAGAGCCATTGATGCAAGAAGGAGCAATGTTGGTTTTTTTGTGGCATTTCTGATCAAAAAAAGGCATAAAAATTATTGTAGTCTGGTAAAAAATACCATGGATAAAGCCTCATAAATTTTAAAAAATGTCAGTTTGATTTTTGTTTTTTTATTAAATAAAAAAACGAATTTTTATCTGTTATTTTTTTGGTTTTGCTATAATTTATTCAGTGCATTGAATGCAGGGGTCATTATGGCAAGGAGGCCTTATGAAAGCGCTATGCTGGCATGGAAAAAAGGATGTTCGGGTTGACAGCGTTCCTGAACCTAAAATAATCAATGAGCATGACGCCATTATCCGTGTAACGTCAACAGCAATCTGCGGATCGGATTTGCATCTGTTTAATGGCATGATGCCAACGATGGAATCCGGGGATATACTCGGCCATGAATTCATGGGTGAAGTGGTGGAAATCGGCAGTCAAAACCGAAAATTGAAAGTGGGGGATAAAGTGGTTGTGCCTTTTACTATCTCCTGCGGCAAATGTTTTTTTTGCAAGCGTCAATTGTTCTCGCTTTGTGAGTGTTCCAATCCCAATGCGGAGATGGCAAAACAGCAAATGGGGCAATCGCCGGCGGGTATCTTTGGCTATTCTCACTTATTGGGCGGTTTTGCCGGTGGTCAGGCCCAGTACGTTAGAGTGCCTTTTTCCAATGTTGGCCCCCTTAAAATCCCGGATGGCATCCCTGACGAAAAAGTATTGTTTTTAAGCGATATTTTGCCGACGGGGTACATGGCGGCTGAAAATTGCGACATCCAACCTGGCGATACCATTGCTGTGTGGGGCTGTGGACCGGTGGGCCAATTTGCCATTCAAAGCGCCTGGATGCTGGGGGCTGACCGGGTCATTGCCATTGACTGTGTTCCAGCACGTTTGAATCTGGCGGCTGACTACGGTAAAGCCGAAGTGATTAATTTTGAAGAAGAGGACGTTTATGACGCCTTGATGGTCATGACTCGCGGCCGTGGGCCAGATGCCTGCATTGACGCGGTGGGTTGTGAGGCCCATGTCGGACCTACATTTGATTCGATTCTGGATCGGGTAAAACAGGTCACGGCGTTGGCTACGGATAGAGCGCATGTCTTGCGTGAAGCCATTGAATGTTGCCGCAAGGGCGGGCATGTTTCAGTTCCCGGGGTGTATATTGGGGCGCTTGATAACATTCCTTTGGGGTCGGGGATGAATAAAGGACTGACGTTTAAAATGGGACAAACCCATGTGCAGCGTTACTTAAAACCGCTTCTTAAAGCGATAGTCAATGACAAAATCGACCCTTCCCGCATTATTTCCCATCGCATCAGGCTATCACAGGCGCCGGATGCCTATCAGCTCTTTAATGAGAAAGAGAGTGGTTGCATCAAGGTCGTCATGACCCCGTGACAAGGAGGTTTTATGGATATTTATGACTACATTAAAATGGATCATCAGAAGGTGAATCAGCTGTTTAAGCAATTTTCCAATGTGGAATCCGATCAAAGACAGATTGAAATTGTCGCCATGATTGCCAGGGAGTTATTGGTACACGCCAAATCGGAACAGGAAACCTTTTATAAAGCACTGGAAAAGCATGCCGCGGCAAAAGAAGACATCCAGCATGCGCGCAAGGAGCATAATGACATCGAGGATAAAATACACGCCGTCATGAGCCCCACCAAAGTGACGGCGAAATGGCAGGAAGAGGTCAAGGCTCTGCAGGAGTTGGTCGAGCATCATGTGAAAGAAGAGGAAAATACCCTGTTTGATGAAGGCAAAGACCGGTTGACTGAGGGAGAGGCCTGTGCCTTGAAAGAAAAAATGCATTACCTGAAGCAGAAACTGTTAATCAGGGATTTTGGGGTTTAGTCCAAAGCTTAAGCCTCTGATGGATTTCGCTTTGATTCTATGTCAAGGCCAGGATCACCTGGCTGTATCAGTAAGCCTGGCCGTGAGTGGGCGCTTGGTTGTCGGGGTGAAGCATCGATTCAAGGTGTTTTCTGTTCTCGTGAAACATCTGGGCTATCCAGCTGTCATCATGGGGCATTTCATCGGCTGAGCCGATTGTCTTTTCAGTGGAATTTTCAATATTTTTATAATAAAAAAAATTTAATTTTTATAAAAAATATCGCAATAAAATAACAATATAATTTGACAAATTTTTATTGAAACATTATTGTTAAATTGATGGATAAAAATTTAATATTTACCCAATGTTTTATTGATTTTTAATTTAAAAGGAATTTGCTATTAAGGGAGTTTTGTTATGGAAAATAGAGTTAATCCTGATGAATCAAATCGGGAAAATCCAGGTCAAGGCAACGATGCTGATGACGTGAATGATATCAATGATGAATCTGGATCTCCTCGCCAGAAAGAAGTGAAATACTATCGTTACCCTCTCGAAAATGAGTTCGATGATGTTGAGGATGACGAGCGATTGAATAATCATTCAGGTCAAAAAAACCCTTCCATTTAGGGATACCACTTATTTCCCGCATGGGATTTTTATAACAAGGAAAAATGACGTTTGGAGAATCAACAATGGATAAAATGCAGGGTGTTGTAAAGTGGTTTAACAAAGGAAAGGGCTTTGGCTTTATTTATTACAATGGCGAAGACTATTTTGTACATTTCAGCGCCATCCAGCGAGAGGGATTTAAATCCCTGGCTGAAGGCGAGAAGGTGTTATTTAAACCGGTGAACGGCCAACGCGGTCTGCAGGCTGTCGAAGTGGAATCAATAGTCACCAGCAACCAACCGAATTAAGGAGAGTCAAATGAACAGGGATGTAATCAGAGAGATACCTGCCAATTTTTTTGCTCATTTTCAAAGACCATTCATTGAGTTGACCGAATTGCAAATGCGGACTTTGAACGATTTCGCTTACTTAAAACCTGAAGAACTTTCACGCATAAGACCTCAGGAATGGTTTGAGAAGAACATGGAGTGTTTCATCGCAAACGCCCACAAATCATTAGACTTTATGCAGGAAGCTTTTCAAATTGTTGAAAAAAACATGATGTCGCTGTCATCCAATGTTCGTGAGAGCAGTGAGCGTGTGATGAGCCAGGTTGAACAAATGAACAGCCAGAAAGGTCGCCACGCTCAGGAAGGGAAGAGGAATCAATCCGAACGCAGTGAGCGAGGCGAAAAGCAACAGGATGACAAACAGGGCACCGGTCAACAAGGCGGTCGTGGTGCCAGCGCAAAAGACAATAAATAATAACCATAACGGGATTCATTCCAGGCCATCTGGCCTGGAATTTTTTTAAGACTTAATAAGGATTTTACAATGAACAAGCTGATCCTTTCTTTGTGTTTAATGTTTTCATTACCCGCACTCGCTTTAAATGATTCCAGTAATCAAGACACCACCTCCAGCGCCGCACACGTGGCCAATCAGGCTCAAAACCGGGACACTGAAATCATCGCGTTTTTAATTGTTTTAAATAACAATGAGTTGGCTGCAGCGAAAAAGGCCTTCGAAAAAAATTTAAATCAAAGCGTGGCGCATTATGCCAAGTCCATGCAGAAAGATCATTCCAACAATTTAGCTGATACGCTGCGCATTGTATCAGAACATAACCTGCGTCCCGCTCAGACCGCCTTGGTCGTCTCTTTAAAACAGGAGGGTAAAAAAGAACTGGACTCGCTCAGCGCGTTAAGCAATGAAGCCTTTCAAAAAGCCTACATTGACGCGATGGTCAAGGATCACACCAAAGCACTGCTTATCATTGATAATCACTATTTAAAACAAGTGACTAATCCGCAGTTAAAAAATCACCTTGAACTGACACGCAAAGTGGTTAACCATCATTTACACATGGCTAAAACCATTCAGAAAGAAATGGACCCGAACAGCTAATTCAGCTGTTTGGGTTTCAGATCGAGAGTAATCACGTCAGCCGGGCCGCCGCCTGGCGGCACCACTGTGATGGTGGTATTGGTGAATGAACCAATTTCATATTCGTTAGCATCCAGAGACACTGAACCGCCTTTCTGGTTGCGGGCGGAGGCCACATCGGCAATTTGTGACAAATCACTCGCCGAGATGGTGCGGCCACGTATGACTTCAATGGTCCGGGTAGCCGGTGCCGCATCGGCCGTTTGTATAGACGTTGGTGGATTGGCATAACCTGGCCAGGTTAACGCGGCTAAAAGGCCCAGAGACAATGTCCGTATCATCATGTCGGTTCCCTTGCTTTATAAACTCATTTAACTATAGCTCATTCGGCAGACACCGCTAGTCCGGAGATGCCAGGTAGAGGAGCAAGGCTTTCTGCACATGCAGACGGTTTTCACTCTGTCTGAAAATAACGGAGGAGGGGCTGTCCGGCAAGGTGTTGGATACCTCCTTTCCTCGCTCCATGGGCATGCAATGCATAAACACAGCCGCCGCATCGGCCATTTCCATCAGCGTCTCGTTCACCTGAAAACCTGCAAATTCGTCCTCATCCCCCGCTTCAAATCCCATGCTGGTCCAGACATCAGTATAAACGGCCTGAACCTGGCGTACCGCGTCACTGGGATGACGGAAGGCTTTAATCTGCTCAGGGTAACGGCTTTGGGCGAGTGCGGACAGGCTGGCATCCGGTTGTCGGCGCGGAGGGCAGCAATAATGAATGGTGATGCCCAGCTGCGGCGCCAGCAGCATCAGGCTGTGAAGGATATTATTGCCGTCGCCCACATAGGCGAGCGTTAATCCTTCAAGCGCATGAAAGTGCTCCTTAAGGGTCAGTAAATCGGCAAAAATCTGGCAGGGGTGATGCAGGGCTGAAAGGCCGTTAATGACAGGAACTGCGGCGTGCTTCGCCATGTCGGCCAGCGTGTCATCGTCATGGGTACGAACCATGATAAAATCAGCATAGCCATTTAATACACGCGCCATGTCGGCGGGGGTTTCCTGCTTGCGTGTCGTGCTGATGCTTTCAATAGCCATACCGCCCAAGCTTTGGATCGCCATGCTGAAGCTTAAACGGGTGCGGAATGAGGGTTTCTCAAAAATCATCGCCAGGCTTTTATTGGCTAATGCCTGGCGATAAAAGGCTGGCGTCTGTTTAATTGCTTGCGCCTGATTGAGAATCAGCTGGACGTCATCACGATTGAACTCCATCCCGGTGAGCAAATGCTTGCCAGGCGACAGGGGCCGGCTGTTTTTCTCATGCTGCCAAAGCGACGCAGTCCCCCCGCTGACACCGGCTTCCAATCCGAATATGGCTTGTTGCAGATTAATGACAAACGTATTGGGGGTGACTTCGGTAATGGGCGAAGCGTCCGCCTGCGCGCTCACCAGGGTGTCGGAAACGGGTTTAGGAAGGGACATGTTTATTCTCCTTTAATAAGTCGCTTAGAGAGCACTGTTTCGCTTCTGCCTCGGCAACCCAGAGTCCGACTTGATGGTGCGCGTCACGAAACGGCATGCCGCCAAGCACCAGGGATTCAAGCACCCGGGTGGCATCGAGGTAACCGCTTTCTGCTTTTTCTTTCATCAAGGCGGTATTGAAGGTGAGGCTTTTGAGAAAGAGGGGCATGATGGTTAAGCAGGCATTGAGCGTATTCACCGTGTCAAACAGCGCTTCCTTATCCTCCTGCATGTCCTTGTTATACGCCAGCGGCAAGCCTTTCATCATGGTGAGAAGTCCCATTAAATGGCCGTAAACCCGCCCGCTTTTGCCGCGAATGAGTTCAAGCACATCGGGGTTCTTTTTATTGGGCATTAACGACGAGCCGGTGGCAAAGGCATCACTCAGTGTTATGAAATGAAACTCGCTGGTTGCCCATAGAATCAAATCCTCACAGAGCCTCGACAGATGCATCATGGCAAGCGTCGCCACACTGACCAGTTCAATGACAAAATCACGATCGCTGACCGCATCCAGGGTGTTGGTCACCACGCCGTCAAATCCAAGCCGGGATGCTACCCATTCGCGATCAAGCGGCAGACTGCTGCCTGCCAGGGCGCCGGCACCCAGGGGCGAATAATTCATGCGTTTGAACCAATCGTCAAGACGGCTTTTATCGCGCTCAAACATGCTCTGATAAGCACCAAAATAAGTGCCTAAACGAACGGGTTGGGCCTGTTGCAGATGCGTATACCCGGGCATCCAGTTGTCCTGGTACTGCTTAGCCATCTCGCTTAAGCAGGTAATCAGCACGTCAAGTTCACGCGTCAGTTGCTGGCCGGCATCGCGGCAGTACAATCGCAGATCCAGAGCGATCTGATCATTGCGGCTGCGTCCGGTATGCAATTTTTTGCCGGCATCGCCCAGCTTTCCAATCAGCCGTTGCTCAATGAACATGTGGATGTCTTCACTGCCATTGTCAAGGACAGGCAGCTCCTGTTCAAGCTGTTCAGCTATTTCCTCAAGGGCTTTGTCGATGGCGGCGCCTTCTTCGGCGGTCAGCAGGCCCTGTCGGGTCAACATGGCGGCATGAGCACGGCTGCCTGCGATGTCCTGTTTAAAAAGTGCCTGATCAAAGGGCAGGGAGGCATTAAAGGCATTGACGCGCGCATCCAGTGCCTGTGTAAACCGTCCACCCCAGGTTTTATTGGTCATCTTGTCCTCCTTGATGCACGAGGCCATACACTTTGGCTGACAGCGAGAACAAATTGATAAAGCCTTCGGCGTCTTTCTGATTGTAGATGCTGTCCTCTTCAAAAGTGGCCAACGCGGGATTATGCAGGCTGAATGGCGATTGCATGCCGCAGGGAATGATATTGCCTTTGAACAGTTTTAATTTCACGCTGCCGCTGACATGCTGCTGGGTGACGGCAATAAAGGCATCCAGGGCTTTTTTACTGGGGGAGAACCAGCGTCCTTCATACACTAAATTGGCATACTGCTGCTGCAGGGATTGTTTAAGGTGCAGGGTATGCCGATCCAGGCACAGGCTTTCAAGCATTTTGTGCGCTTTGTAGATCACCGCTGCGGCAGGTGCTTCATAAATACCGCGGATTTTCATGCCCACCAGGCGATTTTCAACGATGTCGGCAACGCCGATGCCGTGTTGCCCCGCCAATTCATTAAGTTGCTGCAGGAGATGAACAGGGGGTGCTTTTTTACCATTGATTGCTGTGGGCACTCCCTGCTCAAAGTCGAGCGTGACCGTCGCGGCCTCATTCGGGGTTTGCTCAAGGGGGGAGGTCATGAGCAGGACATCGTCAGGCATGGCCGCTGCCGGATCTTCAATCACTCCGCCTTCGTGCGAGATATACCAAATGTTGTGATCGCGAGAATAAGGGGCCTTGGGCGTTACCGGCACCTCGATGCCATGGGCTTTGGCGTACTCAATGGCTTGCTGGCGCGATTTGATTTCCCAGTGCCGCCAGGGTGCAATGATTTCCAGTTGCGGAGCCAAAGCTTTGACCGTGTATTCAAAGCGCACCTGATCATTGCCCTTGCCGGTAGCGCCATGAGCAATGGCATCGGCGTTTTGGGCCAAGGCAATTTCCACCAGTTTCTGAGCAATGAGCGGCCTGGAAATGGTCCCCAGTATGTATTGTTCTTCGTAAAGGGCGCCGGATTTGACCAATGGCCAAAGGTAATCCGTGACGAATTCATTCTGCACGTTGACAACGAACGCTTGAGAGGCCCCGCTTTTGAGCGCCTTTTCCTTAATGGCAGTCAGATTTTCCTGTTGGCCGAGATCGCAAATCACCGCAATGACCTCAGCACCGCGCACATGGTCCTTAAGCCAGGGAATCATGACGGACGTATCGAGCCCCCCTGAATAGGCGAGGGCAATTTTATTGATTGTTTTTTTCATGTTATCTCCTAGTAATACGTTTGCAGGGCGGCTATCGGGTCGATTAAGTCAGCGGTCATTAAATCCGCAATCAGATTGCCCTGGTTAATGACCACCACGCGTTCAGCGATGCCGGTTAAGAAAGGTAAATCATGGGAGGCAATCACCATGGTGACGTTCATTCCTTTCACCTGATTCAGCAAGGCGGCGACATCATTCATGCTGCCTCTGTCCAAACCGGATGTTGGCTCGTCGCAAAGCAGTAAATCCGGTTTCATCATCAGGCTTCTCGCCAGAGCCACACGCTGCTTTTGTCCGCCGGACAATTGCTGCGGAAAAGCATGGGCTTTTGATTCAAGCCCTAATACCGCCAGTAGTTCCAATGCGCGGCCTTCGTGATTGATGCCTTTTTCATGAAGGCTTGGTGCATAAACCAGATTATCAAGAACCGTCATGTGCGGAAACAGTTGAAAATCCTGAAACATAAATCCGCTTTTACCCGCTAATTCAATGCCGCCGCGGTCGAGTTTTTCAAGTTGCTGTATACAACGCAACAAGGTCGATTTACCGCTGCCGGAAGGACCGGCAAGGCCGACAACGCTGTTGGCGGCTATGGTTAAATTGATTTGATTCAAAACGGTGGTTTTGCCGAATTGTTTGCAGGCATTAGTGATTTGTATCATAGACACCTCGTTTTTCAATCGTTTTGCCAAGCCATTCAATGAACAGGACCAGGCTGTAGTAGTAGCAACCGGCAATGCACAAGGGCATGAAATAAGTAAATTGCTGGGCTGCCAGCGATTGGGCGTTACGCATTAAATCCATGCCGCCGATGGTTGAGATCAAGGCGGTTTCTTTCAGCAGCGCAATGATTTCATTAATGATCGCTGGAAAAATCGCCCGGGTCACCTGGGGTAAAATAATGTCTTTCCAAAGGTAAAACGTGGGAATTTTAAGTGTGGCTGCGGCTTCAAATTGTCCTTTTGGTAAATTCTCAATACCGGCGCGCAGGATTTCGGCAAAATAGGCAGAACTGTTAAGCCCGAAAGCAAGAATGCCTGCGGCCAAAATGCCGGGTCTTACTCCGGTTAGGGCTGGCGCTGAGAAATAAATCAGACTTAACTGTAAAATCAGCGGTGTGCCGCGCAGAATCGAAATCAGCCGGTTAATGCTCCAACTGGCGAAGTGGTAATAGCGGCAGATAGCCCACACACTTCCCAGCACCAGGCCGAGAGTAATTCCTCCAGCGAGCAGTTGCAGGGTGAGGGTAATGCCCTGGCCCACAAACCATACATTCTGGCTCAATTCGTTCATAGCGTCTCCTTAAACCAGTGTGCTTTCAGTTTTTGAATCTCGCCTTTTTCCGCTAAGCGTTTAAGCGCCTGATTGATTTGCGCCGTCAAGGGGGAGCCTTTTTTTACCGCAATGCCATAACCCTGTTTTGCCTGGCCGACGAGGCGGTAGGATAAGCCTGGGTTCTTTTGGCTGAACACTCGCCCCTGCACACCATCCATGAGCACCACGTCGACATGACCGGCAATCAAGGCTTCAACCGCCTGATTGTTGTTATCCAGGGCTGTTATCCGGGCTTGAGGAAAGGCCTGCCTTACCCAAATTTCCATGACTGAACCCAGCTGCACCGCGATTTTTTTGCCAGCCAACTGGGATGCTTGGGTGACCGGCTGGCTGTCAGGGTAAACCGCCGCCATACCCTCGAAATAATAGGGTGTCGAAAAGTCAACGTTTTTCTGGCGATCATCGGTGATGGTTATGGTAGCAATGGCGGCATCATCCTGACCGGAGGTGACCGCCGGCAGCACCGTGCTGAATTGCATGTTGTCGAAAACCGCCGTCTTTCCCATTTCTTGGGCGATAAGTCTGGCTAAATCCATGTCAAAGCCTTTGAGTTCGCCATGATCCACGTATTCAAAGGGTGGATATTCTGCGGAGGTTGAAAAATGCAGTTCATCGCTTGCTTCATGCTGTTCGCAGCCAGAAACAAAAGCAAACGCAAGCATTAAAATAAAATAAAAATACCACTTCATCGAATTTATATCCAAAATTTAATCATTTTTTGAATATACAGACCGGCATTTGTACTGTCAATTAAAATTGAATATAATTCCATTTTTATTTGATACATATGCAAGGAGAAGCGCTTGTCCCATGACGAGATTATTGATGATTTAATCGTGAACATTGTGCAAACCGAAGTGATTGCCGAGCAGAGTGATTTGCAGCAGAGTTTGAAAAAAAGAGGCTATGATATTCCCCAGGCGACCTTGTCGCGGCGTTTGAAAAAAATGAAAATTGCCAAAGTGGCCGGATTTTACAAGGTCATTGATTACCATCAGCCGGGGCTGCCGCTGGTATTGAATTGTCAGGTTTCCGATTTTGGTCTCATTGTGTTGCAAACCCATCCCGGCAATGCCAGCAGTCTTGCCTATTATCTGGATCGCAAATACGTGTCATTCAGCGCACAGGAGCCTTCCGACTCGGGTATTCTTGGAACCATCGCCGGAGATGATACGGTCTTGCTGATTCTGAAAAGCAAAGCGCACCAGCAAAAAGTCTGTGAATTGCTGCACCAGCAGTTTCCTTACCTGTTGATGGCTTAAGGGGTTAAATAATTGTTTTTCAGCCGCACATAATGCGCAGCGGAGTAATCCAGATGGCGCAATTCCTCCTCTGACAGCGGGCGAATGGCCTTCACGGGATTGCCAAGATAAAGAAAGCCGCTCTCCAGGCGTTTGCCGGGGGGTACGACACTGCCGGCGCCAATGAGCACATGGTGTTCAATGTGAACGCCATCAAGAATGAGCACGCCCATGCCAATAAGACAGTAATCGTCAATCTGGCAGGCATGAAGCACCGCTCGATGCCCTACCGTGATGCCTTTGCCAAGCACGAGCGGTTGTCCGCCGGGCGTGAACGGACCGTCATGGGTGACGTGTAATATCGCGGCATCCTGAATGTTGCAATCATCACCCACGGTGATTGTATTCACATCGCCGCGAATCACCGCCATGGGCCAGACGGAGACATGGTTGCCCAACTGCACCCGGCCAATCACGGCGGCGGTGGGGTCGACATAAACGTCCTGGCCAAGTACCGGGACATGATCAAGATAGGGGCGTACAGCAGGATTCATTTTTACACCATGGTTACTAATTCTTCGGCACTGGTCGGATGGATGGCGACCGTGTTGTCAAAATCGCGTTTGCAGGCGCCCATTTTAACAGCAACCGCGAATCCCTGCAGCATTTCATCCGCTCCATAACCAATGACGTGCAGGCCGACGATGCGTTCCTCTTTACCGTAAGTGACGAGTTTCATCGCCGTGGGTGTTTTTTCACTGCTGAATGCATCAAACATAGGATTAAAACGGGTACTGTAGACTTTGATGGTGTCTTTACCGAACTTGCTGACAGCGTCTGCCTCGCTGAGTCCCACACTGCCAATGGGAGGGTGGCTAAAGACCACGGACGGGATGTTGTCGTAATTTAAGTGGGCTTCTTTTTCACCGCCAAACAGCCTGTCGCAGAGGCGGCGGCCGGCTGCAATGGCGACAGGGGTCAGGGCCGGGGCGTTAATCACATCACCGATGGCGTAGATCCCTTCCACGGATGTATTCTGGTATTTGTCGACCGTGATTAAACCGCGAGCATCCATTGTCACACCGATGGTGTCGAGGTTTAAATGGGCTGTACGGGGGGAGCGCCCAACGGCGGCAATGACGGTATCCAGCGTGTCAATGACCGAGCCGCTTTTGCAGACGATGATTTTTTTACCCTGACTATCGGTTTTGATTTCCTTGGCGTGATGATTGACATGCACATGCAGGCCCTGTTGCCGCATAATCTGCATCAAGGTGTCGCCTAGCAGGGCATCAAAACGGCTCAACGGGGTTTCTCCGCGGATTAACAAGTGGGTTTCTGTGCCTAAGCTTTGAAGAATGCCTGCTAATTCCACACCAATGTAGCCGCTGCCGATGACGGCAGCCTTTTGGGGTTTGTCGGCTAAATCAAAAAAACCATCGGAATTGATGGCATGCTCAATTCCTGGCAAATCAGTCGGCATGCTGGGCTCACCGCCGGTGGCGATGATGATGTGCGGAGCGCTATAGTGCTCGCCTGCCACCTCAATGGTATGGGCATCAACAAAAAACCCTGTGCCGCTTAGAAGCGTCATTTTGTATTGACTGAAGCGCTTGCCATAAATTTCCCGCAGACTGGCGACATAGGCATTGCGCTTTTGCACCAGGGTTTGCCAATTTAAGCGGATATTGGTCGGTGCAAAACCGTAATCAATCGATTTACGTAAAGTTTCTACAATGTTGGCGCTGTTGTACATCATTTTTTTAGGTACGCAGCCCAAGTTAACGCAGGTGCCACCGAGATACTGCTGTTCAACCACGGCCACGTTAGCACCGTGTTTCGCCGCCCGTACGGCACTGGCCATGCCGCCACTACCGCCGCCAAGAACAATCAAATCGAATTTCATGTCATTATCCTTTGAAAGACCAATCGCTGATTAGCAATACCGGAAAATCCATTTTAGCAGGCCAAAGAGACAAGCCATAACGCTACAGGAAAATTAAATGGTAGGCAGAAATGGGCAGAAGGGCAACCTGCCAAGCACAGGATTTAGCAGGAATAGCTGCAAGTTCAGTGGCAATTCATTATACTCAAACGAGGCTTTAAACTTGAAACGCTATGAAAATCAACCATTACGCGATTATTGTCCTGACCCTTCTCCTGCTAAGCTGCGGCCATTCCGGCGAGCGGCATTACCAGGGTTATGTCGAAGGCGATAATATTTACCTGGCCTCACCCAATTCAGGCATTCTGCAACAATTGCTGGTTAAACGCGGCCAGGCGGTGACTAAAGGTCAACGGCTTTTTCAACTCGATCCCGAGCCGCAGGCACAGGTGATTAAGCAATACGCCAGTGATCTGGAACAGGCCAAAAGTCTGCTTAAGGATTTAAAAAATCCGCGCCGTGCCCCAGAGGTAGAGGCCATTGAGGCGCAGATTGAACAAGTGAACGCCCAGATAAAACTGACGGAAATCCGGGTGAAGCGCTACCAGAGCCTTTATCAGAAAAATGCCATTGAAAAAGATCGTCTTGATGAGATTCTTGCCACCTATGATCAGCAGAAAAAGTTAAGGGATCAGTATGAGGCCAATTTAACGCTGGCAAAGATGGGCAGCCGCAGCGACCAGATCAAGGCGCAGGAAGCGCAGATTCAGGCGATCGCGGCAAAGCTCAATGAAGCCAAGTGGCAATTGGCGCAAAAAACAGTGCATGCGCCTGCAGCCGGGGTGATTTTTGATACCTATTACCGCCCGGGGGAGTTTGTTGGTGCGCAGCAGGCGGTGGTATCCTTGCTCACGCCTGAAAATGTTCACATTGAATTTTACGTGCCAGTAGAGGAATTGGCGCGTATGAGCATCGGTAAAAAAATTAATTTTACCTGCAGTAGTTGTCAGCCTGACAACACGGCGCTAATCAGCTATATCGCACCGGAAGCGGAATACGCGCCGCCCCTCATCTATAGCCGCGAGAATTACGACAAACTGGTTTTTCGCGTGCAGGCCCGGTTTGACAATTTCCATGCCTTTAAACCGGGTCAGCCCGTGACGGTGTTGTTACGATGACAAGGGATGCCATTATTGATGTCCACAATTTAACAAAATCCTTTGCTGGCAAAATCGCCGTCAACGGCATTGACATGCTGGTTAAACGCGGCGAAGTCTTTGGTTTTCTTGGACCCAATGGCAGCGGTAAAACCACCACCATCCGGATGTTGTGCGGGTTATTAACTCCGGACAAGGGGGAGGGTCAATGCTTAGGCTATGACATTCTTACGGAATCCAAAAAAATAAAGCAACACGTCGGCTACATGACTCAAAAATTCAGTTACTACCTGGATTTGACCATCGAGGAGAATTTGAATTTTGTCGCTCGGGTGTATGGCGTCGATAAACGCAAAGAACGGGTTGAGCAGGCGATGGAGGAGTTGGAATTAACCCCCCGCCGCAATCAATTAACCCGGCAATTATCGGGGGGCTGGAAACAGCGTGTGGCGCTGGCTGCCTGCCTGTTGCATGATCCTGATTTGCTGTTGCTGGATGAACCGACAGCGGGGGTAGACCCCATCGCAAGACGGGAATTCTGGGATAAAATTCACAGTTTGAGCGAACAGGGCATTACCACGCTGGTGTCTACCCATTACATGGATGAAGCAGAGCGCTGTACCCGTCTCGCTTATCTGGCCTATGGCGATTTACTGGTGACGGGCACGGTAGATGAAGTGATCGCCACGACCCAACTCGGTACCTGGGAGATTTCAGGCGAAGTGACCACCCGCTTATTGCAGGAAACCAAACAATTGCAAGGTATTGTGCAATCCGCTTTATTCGGTAGCCGCATCCATGTGTGCGGCTATGACAAAAAGCGCGTGGAAAACGAACTGAGTCAACTGGCCGCACGCTACTCCATACGTTGGGAGGCAATTGAACCCACTCTGGAGGACGCTTTCATCAGCTTAGTCAAACAATCGGAAGGAAAAACGCAATGAAAACCCCGTTTGCCTCCGGACTCATTGGCATCATGGTCAAAGAATTCATTGAAATGCGGCGTGATAAGGCCACGTTCGGCATGATTCTTTTTATTCCCCTGCTGCAACTCATCCTGTTTGGCTTTGCCATCAACAACAACCCCCGCCATTTGCCTACCGCCATCGTCAATAATGATCCCAGTCCGTTGACCCGCCGCATTTTAAGCGGCATGGAAAATTCCACTTACTTTAAATTCGTAGCGCCTGCCCTGACTGAAGAAGAGGCCTATCGTTTGCTCAAACGCGGCAAAGTGCAGTTTGTGATTAATTTTCCGCCAAATTTCTCCCGTGATTTGGCCAAGGGGCTAAGGCCGGTGTTGTTACTCGAAGCCGATGCCACGGATCCGGCGGCAACCAGTCGGGCTGTGAATGTCTTTGTTGAATTGGCCTCGCTGGTGTTAAAGAAAGAATTAACCGGTCCGCTGGCAAGCCTAAGCCCGAAAATCCCGCCTTATCAGCCTCAGGTTCATACCATTTATAATCCTTTGGCGATTACCTCCTACAACATTGTTCCCGGCTTGCTCGGGGTAGTGATGACGATGACGCTGGTGGTGGTGACCGCACTGGTCATCACCCGTGAATACGAACTGGGTACCATGGAGAATCTGCTGGCCACCCCGGTGAGTCCTTTGGAAGTGATGATCGGCAAGCTGCTGCCGTATATAATCGTGGGTTACCTGCAGGCTCTGATTATTTTGATACTGGCCAAATTGTTATTCGGTGTGCCCATGGAAGGCAGCATCCTGCTGCTGATGATCTGTTGTCTGCCTTTTATCTTCGCTAATCTGGTCATGGGATTAACCTTCTCTACCATGGCGTCAACGCAGTTGCAGGCGGCCCAAAGTGCGATGTTTTTCTTTTTGCCCTCTATTTTGTTATCCGGTTTCATGTTCCCCTTTCAGGGCATGCCGGAGTGGGCGCAATGGGTAGGATCGATTCTGCCCCTGACTCATTTCCTCATCATTGTGCGAGGAATTCTACTGAAAGGAAACGGCTTTTGGGACGTCTGGCAGGAAACCATCCCCATCATGCTGTTTGCCGTGGTGATGATGGCCATTGGTTATAAACGCTACCGCCGCACGCTGGATTAGGCCAGAAAATGGCTGACTTCCTGTTCCACACGGGAATCAATCAGCACTTCAACGTGGTCAATGCCCGGAATAATTTTTAACGCGGCATGGGGGTATTGTTGGCAAAAACGAATGGATTCGACAGGATGAATCGTGCTGTCTTCACTGCCATGGATACAAAGAATGGGAACCTGGCTGCGATTAACCAAATGGCGAAAATGAAGTTTCTCAATTTCTGTTGATGCATTCTGCCGAAAGATATTGCGTAATTCGCGATAACCCTGACCACTCAGGCGCAGTTGCCTCGCCAAGCGGCTTACTGGCGTGCGCATGAGCGTGGGAGAGGCGATGAGAACCATGCGCTCAGGCGAAGACTTAAGTTGCCATTCGTCAAACTGATTGGCCAGATTCAGGGTATTAAGCAGCATGGCGCCGCCAAAGGAATGACCTATGGCCGCATGGAAGGGGCCAAAATGGTTGATGGTGTCACGGAGGATGGTCACGGCATCGGTCCAGGTCAATTGCAGCCCTTTGGCTTCGCCATGAGCCGGAAAATCCAGCGCATAAACCTCATACCCCTGCTGATGGAGATGGCGGATAAGTTTTACCATGTAGGCGGCCCGCGACATCCAGCCATGGGTAATCAATATTTTTTTAGCGGCAGGATTGTCAGGCTGGTCAAAATGATGAAACACATGATGACGCGGTGAATGCCGCTCAATCAGCGTTGACCGCTTGCTGGCAATGTATTCACAGGCGCGCTCGGCAAAGGCCCGATACTGCTTTTCAACAGGCATGGGAATGGGCGTAATGAACAATTGATAACACAGTTGGGCATGCAAAAAATCCCTCATGTCTTTTAAGGTATTGACTAACATCATCTTTTCCCTTTTTTTTGTTCTATTTAGAGCATAGTTTAAAATGAGTGACTTTTTGGACTTTTTTATGTTTTTTTGCCAAAAACAGCACTAACCCCCCCATAAGGGTTCATTTCACTGCAAGCGCAAGGCTTGTGAAGCGGCTATTGGCCAACTACGCTTGTTGTATAACCATAAAAAAGGGGGAGGTATGACCGCACTCGCGGTTATCATCAATCAACAGGCTAAGAATGCCCAGTCGGCAGCACCCTTCCTTCAGGGATTGGGAGCGGCGGGTATGGATTATGATCTGTATGAAGTCGATGCCGAGGATCTTGATGCAACCCTCGAAGATTGCCAGCCGAAGTACGACACCCTGTTAGTCGGCGGCGGCGACGGTACGGTGCGTTCCGCCGCTCATTATTGCGCGAACACCAGCACCGTAATGGGGGTGCTTCCCCTGGGCACCCTGAATCATTTCGCCAGGGAATTGGTGTTGCCGTTAACGGTTGAGGACCTGGTGGAGGCTTTAAAACAGCGCACCACCACTGTGATTGATCTGGCGGAAGTCAATGGCCAGGTGTTTGTCAATAATTCCTCGATTGGCTTTTACCCCAAATTTGCCCGCCGGCGCGATTTATACAGCCGAAAATATTATAAATGGTTAAGCTACATCCCAAGCCTTATTGACAGCCTGCGCAAGCATCCAACCCTGTCGTTAAGCGTCAAAAACGAGGAATTCGTCTTGTCCTTGCGTACGTCTTTTTTGATGGTAAGCAATAATCTCTACACCTATGAATTTCCTGCCACCTTCAAACGCGAAGCGTTTACCAGTGGGCGGCTGGGGCTTTATTTTTTCAGGCATGGCCGCTTGCGGTTACTCAAAATCCTTCGTACCCTGCTTAATCGCAGAAGCAATTTTGAATTCAGAGCGTCGCAATCGCCCATTGAAATTCATTGTCAGGACTTTGCTGAACTCAACGTGTCGCTGGATGGCGACGTCCGGCGCATGGAATCCCCTTTGCGCTATAAAATCATTCCGCAAGGCCTGCGCCTTATCACCATCGACAAACCTTCATGAGCCCATTGCTCAGGGCACAAGCACAACTTTAGTGCAACCATCCTGTTTGGAAGCAAATAATTCATAGCCTTTGACTGCTTCATCAAGCCTTAGGCGGTGACTGATGATTTGCGAAGGATCAATGTCGCCTTCCAGTATTTTTTCAAGTAAAGGTTGTAAAAATCGCTGCATGTGGGTATTGCCGGTTTTGACCGTTAATGCCTTGTTCATTAGCATTCCAAAAGGAAAATTATCAACATAGCCAATATATACCCCAGGCACAGAGACATGTCCTCCCTTTGCACAGCATTGAATGGCTTCACGCAGAGCATGAGCCCGGTTGGAGTTTAAGTAAACAGTTTCTTTTATCTGATCGGAAATGGCATCAAAGGTAAAGCCGGTATGCGCTTCGCAACCCACCGCATCAATACAAACACGGGGCCCTTTGCCGTTTGTCATTGCCATTAAGGCATCAAACACATCTTCTTCCTTAAAGTTTATGGTTTCAGCCTGGCCAAATTGCCTCGCCAGTCGCAGACGCTCGGGCAGGCAATCAATGGCAATCACCCGGCCCGCGCCAAGCATCCAGGCTGAACGCAGGGTGAACTGGCCAACAGGGCCACATCCCCACACCGCGACGGTATCCCCGGGCTGGATGTCGCCATTCAGGGCGGCCATGTAGCCGGTGGGGAAAATGTCAGAAAGAAACAAAACCTGTTCATCGGGCAGACCCTCAGGGATTTTAATCGGACCCACATCGGCATAGGGGACTCTGACGTATTCTGCCTGCCCTCCGGCATACCCGCCGAGGAGATGAGAAAATCCAAAAACCGCGGCTGGCGCTTGCCCCAATTGGGCTTTGGCCAGTTTTTCATTCGGATTAGAGGTCTCACAGAGGGAAAACAGTTCAGCCCGGCAATAATGACATGCACCGCAGGCAATGATCGCCGGTACGACGACTTTATCGCCGATTTTTAATTTTTTACCGCAGGCAGCGCCTACATCGACGATTTCGCCCATGAATTCATGGCCTAAAATGTCGCCTTTTTCCATGGTTGGCATCAATCCATGGTAGAGATGAAGATCGGAACCGCAGATGGCGGTCGCTGTGATTCTTACAATGGCATCGTGCTCATTGATGAGTGAAGGCTCAGGGACTGAATCCAGCCGAATGTCATTGCTTCCATGCCAACATAATGCTTTCATAGAACCCTCCTTGGTTATCGTCTTTTGATTTCACCCGCTTGTATTGTGAACATTAATATAAGTATAGGATAAGCGACTTTTATCAATGATTGGGGATTGCTATCCCGCATGATGAGTCTCTCAATTGGCATGGGATAAAATGCAGCCCGTTGAATGCCACGCTATACTCTGGTTAAGGCTTGACTACCCTCACTGACTAAGAAAAACGAAAGGGGCAAGGGACGGAATGATAAAAATTATTCATATTTCCGATTTGCATTTTGGCCACCACATCGAAACCATACCGGACGCATTTCACGAGGCCTGTGCGTTGATTCAACCGAATTTACTGATCATTTCCGGTGATTTGACACAACGTGCGCGAAGCTGGCAATTCAAGGCGCTGGCTGAATTTTTAGCAAGGCTGCATGCGCCCTATCTCGTCATACCCGGTAATCATGATATCCCTTTTTTCAATACGCTTGCCCGCCTGTTGTGGCCTTTTAAACAGTACAAGCGCCATGTGTCCTCCGAACTGGAAGTCAGTTTCAGCAATGCGGAGTGCCGGATCCTGGGCCTTAATTCGGTGCATCCCTATGCACTCAAGGACGGGCGGCTGTCGCAGGAGTCACTGGCGAAAATGAAGGCTTTTTTTCAGGAATCCGGGCAGCATCTGAACATTCTGTTTTTTCATCATAACTTCCACTATTTCGAAGGCATGCACAATCCATTAATTAACACGCAGGAGTTCATTGACTACTTGAAGCAAAGCCCAATCCACATTGTCTGTACCGGTCATTTGCATTTTGCCAATATCACTCTCATTGAAAAAAACAACCAGGATAATGCCATGATCCTCCACGCCGGCTCGTTATCCTGCGTACGTACCCGCGATAAATTCAACAGTTTTTATGTGATCAATCAGGAAGGATTGACTTGTGGGGTAGACAAATATGTGTTTAATAAAGGCCAATTCATTCCTCAGGAAAAATTCAATATTGAATTTGCCCGCTAAGATACCCATTTGCCGCAGATAGGATTACCATTAGATCAATCAAATGGAAACGTCGGGGCACTCAATGGATTTGACCCAATTTGAACAACGCTTACACGCCATCGAAGCGCGCCTTGCTGTGATTGAAAAAAAGCTGTCTCTTCCCGCGCCGCCGACGCAATCCGGTTGGCATGAGCCGAAAGCCCCTGTATCCCCTGTCAGGGAGGTTGATTTAAAGGCATTGGAAACCTCATCCAACTCCGGGAATTGGCTGGGCACGATTGCGGTGGTGTGTTTTGTACTGGCGGCCGGTTTCATTATTAAATTATCCATTGACAGCGGTTGGTTAACGCCTGCGCGCCAAATTGTCATTGCGGCGGTGTTCGGGATGAGCTTAATCGGCTCCGGCCTGGCAATGCTTTCTACTTACCGGGGCTATGCAAGCCTGTTGCCGGCGGCGGGGGTGATAATTCTCTATCTTTCCGTTTTTGCCGCTCACCGCCTTTACGCGCTGGTCTCGGTTGATGCGGCATTGATTCTGATGTCGCTGGTGTCGTTGCTGTGCATTGGCTTGTATTTGAAAATAAAGCACGATGTCTATGCCCTTTGTGCCGCAGTAGGGGCTTACCTTTCTCCGGTTATTCTTGGTTTCCACACCCAGGCGCTTTTTACCGTCTATTATTTCGTATGCTGCTCCCTGACCTTTGCAACCCTTTCCATCTGGCTGCGGTCACGGATAATGACCATCATTGCGGCCTATCTCGCCATACTCATCACGTCGCTTATTGGCCTTGATTTAAAGGATGATGTGACGATTGCCATCGTACTGGCCTTGCATTTTCTCATTTTTGCCCTGGGCACCTATTTATTTACCCGCGTGAATCAGCAGGAATTGACAGAAAAGGAAGCCTGGGGTTTTTTCCCTGTCCTCATGCTGTTTTATGCCATGGAGTACTTTTATATCGATCGGAGTTATCCAGGGCTGGCGCCCTGGCTGTCCCTGGTGTTTGCTGGCTTGCTGCTTGCGCTGTATGCCTCGGCTAAACGCTGGTTTCCTGACGGCCGGATTAAAAGTCAGTCGGTGATTTTTGCTTTTGTAGCCATTGTTTTGTTTCATTCGTTTTATATTGAACTGTTGCCGGCTGACATCAAACCCTGGCTGTATGTGGTGATGATGCTGGCAATCGCCTTTTTGCCCTTTAATCCTTCCTCGATGAAAGACAGGGGCACGTGGTATGTTCCAGCGTTGATTGGCTTTATTGTTCTTGCCATTGAGTACATCAATATTATTAACCATCTTCTGCAGCGTTCAAGCATGCTCGGAAGTGACGGTCCGGCATCCTGGCTCACGGTCGCTTTTGCTGCTTTGATCAGCACATGGCTAGTCCTTATTTATCGCCGCGACGATTTAGCTCACAATGACGAGAAGGGCTCGGTTTTGCTGGGCGCGGCCCATGCATTGGCCATTGCCGGATTTTACCGCCTTGCGGATCCTTACGGCTCGCTCGCAGTATCGGCCTGCTGGTTGTTTTACGCCATTGCCGTCATGGCGTTTGCCTATCAGCGCCGCGATAAAACCATGGCGAAATCAGCCCTTGTGGTGTTAGGTTTTGCGGCCGGTAAGGCGCTGCTTTACGATGCGGCGTCCACACCCACTCTGGTTAGAATCTTATGCCTGTTGCTCACCGGTGTGGTGTTGTACGGCGCCGGCTTTTTAATGAAAAAAATCGCCGAATGGGAAAAATAACCCACACAACGGGTTGATTTAATGGTATTTTTGTTGGATATTTGCGCAATCGCCCCGTACTGATTAGCCAGGAAAAAAAGGAAAGCTCATGCACACATCAAATTACATTTATCATCACGGCGAACAGGAACTGCACGGCTTTTTAGCCTATGACGACTCACATGATCGGCCGCGGCCTGCCGTGCTTGTGGCCCATGATTGGAGCGGACGTAACGATTTCGCCTGCAAAAAAGCGGAAATGCTGGCTGGCATGGGTTACTTGGGTTTTGCCCTGGACATGTATGGTCAGGGACGCCTGGGTGAAACCACCGATGAGAAAATGGGCCTTATGCAGCCTCTCGCCAATGACCGGCTGTTATTGCGTGATCGCATCAATGCCGCGTTTGACGCAGTGATTGCCATGCCGGAAGTGGATAACAGCCGCGTGGCAGCCATCGGCTTTTGCTTTGGCGGCCTGTGTGTGCTTGATTTGGCACGAAGCGGGGTGCCCTTAAACGGCGTGGTGAGTTTTCATGGGTTGCTCAACAAGCCGAAAGAGCTGCACGCCCAGTCCATCAGTGCCAAAATTCTGGTGCTGCACGGGTATGATGATCCCATGGTTCGTCCTGAACAGGTTAACGAGTTTTGTCAGGAAATGACCGATGCCAAAGTTGATTGGCAGGTGCACCTGTATGGTCATACTCAACATGCCTTTGCCAACCCCCTGGCCCATGATACGCAGCTTGGCACCATCTACAATCCGGTTGCCGAACGCCGCGCCCTTCAGGCCATGGAAAATTTCCTCAGGGAAATTTTGCTTAATCGCCGGTGCTGAGAAAAAGATGCTCAAATCCCGAAAAGGATAGACTGTGATGCTTTCGCTGCGGTGTATGCGCAGGATCTAGCTGTAATTTGGGGTAGCGCTTAAGCAGCACCGCAATCAGGCGGTGCATTTCCAGTCTGGCTAATTTAGCACCCAGGCAGAAATGGCTGCCATAACCGTAACTGTAATGAGGCACTGTTCTGCCGTCCACAACCACCTGCTCGGGGCTGCTAAAATAAACCGGATCACGATTAATGGCATGGGTTGCAATGAAAATCACCTTGCCTTGCTCAATCAACTGCCCTCCCAATGTTGTATTATTTCGGGTGACCCGGAAAATGAAGGTGACGGCCGGATCAAGACGGTTGCATTCCTCAAGGTAAGCATCAAGACGGTGACTATCCTGCTGAACCCTGTTCCACAGCCCCGGTTCAGTCAGTAAGGTGTACACATTATTGCAGAGCTGATCCGTGGTTGTAACCTGGCCTGCGACCAGCATCATGATGGCTTGGGAAATGATCTCGTCATCCGTGAGGCCAAAGTGCGCCTGATGAAGCAGCAGGGTGCTTAAAAAATCCTGTCCGGGCTGACGGCGGCGTGCCTCAATGAGATTGGCGAAATAGTCATACAATCGTTTGGCACTGTGGTTGACCCGGATGCCGTCGGCATCCTGATACGTGGTGGAGCCGCCAAAAAACTGCGTCATGTTGTTGGACCACTCATAAAAATCAAGCCGCTCACGCTCAGGAATGGCAAACAATTCAGCCAGGGTGGTCGAGGGGAGGGTTTGCGCCAATTGATGCACAAAGTCAAAGGATTTACCCGGCTTGAACGCCAGCAGGCAACGCTCGATGGTGGCATCAATCAGGGGGGTTAATTGATTGAGGGTCTGCTGGCCAAAGCCATGGTAACAAATGCGTCGCCTGTCGGTGTGCTCCGGGGCATCGCTCATGACCATCATGCGGCTTACGACCTTAAAAAAATCGCTGATTAAGGTTAAATTCATGTCCGGCATGCGCGAAATAAAAAAGGGAGTACGATCGCAGGTGTAATCTTCACTGGTCAGCACCGCTTTGGCTAACGCATACGAGGTAATCACAAAAAACTGGCCTGGCTCCCACCAGAAGAGTTCGCCCATTTCGCGTAAATGGCGACTGAATTCACCCGGGGTGGTGCTCTGTTTTAACTGCATCAGGGTATAAGGTTTCATAGAATCTGTATCCTTCTTAAATGACGGGGACTGTGTTGACTAAAGGCATTGCGGCCATGCAACAGGGCAAAATTGTCAGCAATGAGGTAATCCCCTTCTTGCCAGCGGTGCTCATGGCGATGCAAAGGGGCCCGCATGATCTGACTGAGCGAGGCGAGAATGGCATCGGAGTCGGGCTTTTCTTTGCCAAGTACCTGCACGTCGACGGGGTTTAAATAATCCTCGCCCACGGGTTCAGCAAAGCGAAGAATCGTTTTACCGGTTTCCGGATGGTGAGAAACCATGCGCCGGATAATGGCTCCGCCATAATGAACGCGTTTCTCGGTTTTAAACGAGAAGGCATAGTCACTCCATGCCGCCTGTTGCTCGGCATTGGCCGTGTCCCAGACCCGTTGGGTATTTACAAAAAGGGTTTCGCCGCCGCATTGTGGCAGAGGCGCTTTTAAGCAGTGAAAAAAAAGAAAGCGCGGTTCCTGATGAAATGCCCCATCCCAATGCAGAGGCACATCGCCTTCGGTAAACAGGTAATTGGGTTTGCGTTTGTCCACCTGCATTTCCATCACCGGACCAGAATCCCATTGCAGAAGCGAGGCCTGACTCTGCAAATAATTGACCAGCCTGTCCTTGTCCAGTGGTTTAAAGCCGCGCAACAGGACGAGCTGATGTTCTGTCACTTTTCTCAGAATACCTTTAAGCGGTATCGCGGCGAGATCATCCTGCTCTGCCGTGATGAGGTGCGGGGTAAACGAATCGGATAGGGTTAACATTAGCAAGCCTCCAGAACATAATGATCATGATTTAAACGGGCACCCAGGCGTTCCGCCTCCTGCCGTTTAACCAGTTGCCACCCTTCCGGCTTTTTTAACAGGACGTTATGCCAGGGAGTGGCCCATTGGTTGTTAGCGGGCAGGAACTGAATGCCCAATTTATCCGCACCGCAGGGCTGGGGATGAATGGACAAACGCAGGCTTTGTGGAAAATACTCAGCCAGCAATCGCGACCAGGCGTTGGAGCGGCGTATCACTTCGTAAGCCACCGGTTTCGCCTGCTTCCTGATCTGATTTTTTGACAAAGTGGGGTGCAGTGCCAGTTGGTCTTCAATGATGAAACGATGAATGCCGTTAAACTGGTATAGCAAGGCATCATCCTGCTGCAGGCGTGCCAGAAGCTCTGGAAGAGGTTCTGCGTACTCAGTCATCAACTGCTCGCGCATGTGGTCGTAAGCGTTTAAATGATAGACATCATCCAGCGAAAAGGTGGAAAGATGAGTCAGCTGATAATCCTTGATGATTTGCTTAACACCGTGTTGATAAATGTCCACGTCCTCATCGCTCACCAACACCAGATCGTTAAACACCCGGCCATCAGAGCAGATAATGAGGCTGACGCCCTGGCGGTAGATTTGCTGCATGGCGGCGCAAAGGGCATTTAAGTGGCTTAACCCCATGATCTCGCCCCGATCGGGATAAGGAGACAGGGTTTTTTGGCGATTGGCTGATTTGGCAGGAAAAGCCGGAAGAATCATCACCAGTGGCCATTGCCTTTGCACCGCGACGGCCAGGTATTGCCTGGGATAATACTGGCAACGACGGCAGAGCGCTTTGCGACAGGCACTGTGCTTTTCCTCGCTGGAACGGAGATGGCGCATCAGGAGGAAGGTTAACTCATTAACCACCTCGTCATCATTCATAGTATTCATCGTAGGTCCTGCTGTGATTGGGTTCGATTGCAGGTTAGAAGAAAAATCTATAACTTGATAATATTAAGTTTTTATCTATTTAATTAAAAAAATTAATGGAAATTGATTTCGATGCGTTGCATACCTTTGTCACCGTGGTTGAAGCGGGTGGCTTCAATGCGGCAGCCAAGGCCTTGTTTAAAACACAGCCAGCCATTACTCTGGCGGTGAAAAAACTGGAAGACCGCTTAAACCTTTGTCTGTTTGATCGCAGCCATTATCGTCCTGAGCTCACACCGCAGGGTGATAAATTCTATAAACGGGCCAGGTCGCTGGTCGGTCATTGGCGGCATTTAAACCAGTTTTCCCAGCAATTGGGGGCGGGGATGGAAAGCGACATTACCATTGCCATCGATGTGTTTTACCCGTTAAGCGCATTAAAAGCGTTATTGCGGCACTGGATAAGTACTTACCCCTTGACTCAATTCCATTTTTTATCGGAATCCCTAGGCGGTGCCTGTGAACGCTTGGTACGGCATCAGGCGGATTTGGTGATCAGTGAAAACCTGATTTCCGATCGGGCAGTGGAGATGATTGTCCTGCGTTCGGAACCCATGGTGGCGGTTGCGTCGCCGCTGTTTATCGAGCAGCATGCCGACAAGCTCCATGACCTGGATGACTTATCCGGTTGCATGCAGGTCATTTTGCGCGATTCATCGCAGTCGGATTTTACTTTTGGTGTTCTTGAACACGGGCGGCGCTGGACAGTCAGCGATGTCCATTCCAAAAAAGACATTATTACGGCCGGCCTGGGTTGGGGGCGTTTGCCCCTACACCAGGTGGCTCCTGAACTGGCGGATGGACGATTACAGCGGCTTGGCGGGCCGCATTTTGATGAGCGGCTGTTAACCATGGGGGCCATTCGTCTGCAAAAGCCGGCTCATACCCCCATTGTCGAACGCTTATGGGCCGATTTGCAAACCCTGCAGCAAGGCATGCGATGCCCTGTTTGATTCATAAATAAACAAACTTGTAGGCGCTGGGGGCCGCATGATATAAACGGCTGTTAATGAAATGCTTTAGGCCAACACAGGAGAATGCCAATGACCCAGAAATTTGGTGACATTACCAAAGGGATCAGTACCCAATTAGCAAAATTACGCAAAGAAATGCCGGATGTGATGGCGGGTTTTTCAGCGTTGTCGCAGGCTGCCACCAAAGACGGCGCGCTCAATAAAAAAACCAAAGAGCTCATTGCCATGGCCTTGGCCGTTGCCAATCATTGCCCAGGTTGCATTGGTTTTCACTCCCAGGCCCTGGTTAAACTGGGAACTTCGCGTGACGAATTGATTGAAACACTGGGAATGGCTGTGTACATGGGTGGCGGACCTTCCTTGATGTATGCCGCCGAAGCGCTGGAAGCCTTTGAAGAGTTCAGTCAATAGGTAAAAGGCCGGCTTAGTTTAGCCGGCCTTGCTGGTTATTGACCCAGGGCACCCACATGCTGTATTGCCTGAGGCAGATTCGATTGCCCCTTGCAGGGGTACGCTTTAGCCACGCCAAGCCAGGCGACTTGTGAAACTGTCATTTTGTCCTTGTCGCTCTGTTGGCTTGATATCTCATTGTAAGTTTGCATGATAATGCCATTGAGCGTGACGGCATTGAGTGAAACGCCAGTGGGCAGGCAAAAGAGGGGGCGTCCCTGGGTTTTAGCCAGTTCATTGGCCTGCATCAGGGTTTCTGCCACGGTTTCGCTGGTAATGGTCAACACATTCCGGGCTGAGCGCGCCCAGGCTTGCGCTTGCGGATCAGCTTTCATCTCCATTTGCGGAATGTTATTGGCAATGTTCATGTAATGGTCAATGGTGTCGGCATGAACGCCGGCGGCAACGGCTGCGGCGGTACAAAAAAGAAAAAAGCGCATGGTTGGTCTCATGATCTGAATGCGTACATGCCCTAATGATAATTGACCGCAGGGTATTTGCAACTGTTGTTCAACACACCATCCCCATACTCCTGATTGCTGCCAGTAAATTGGCTTCATGAACGGGCGAATGAATTAAACCGATGTACTTGTCCGGCCGCACCAGCACCGCGGTTTCCTGGTGAAGGCCAAAGTGCTTGTGCAGTAAATAGTCAGGATCAATGTAAACGGAAGCAAAGGAACCCGGTAGGGTGATGCTGTCGCCGATTACGGCGTGAACTACCGCAATGGATTGCAAACGCAAAGCCAATCGCTGCAACAAGTCAGAAAACGCCTGCAGGTCACCGGTTTTTTGTCCGCAAAAAACCAACAGATGATGCCGCGTGCCGCGGGTGAGAAGTGACAGGGTTTGTTGACTGCCGTGGCTTGGATTCAGCAGGCTGAAATCACCCAGGTATTCGCCGATTTTAAGTCGCCCTGTGGCACCCTGCACACGGACTATTGGGCTTTTGGCATAAGAGATGGTTAACTCGGCCAAATCCCTGGCCAAGGCTTTGCGCACCGGTTTAAAGGAAACCATCAGACGGGCAAAAGCATTACGCAGACTGACTAACAGCGGGTTGTGCAAAAGAATCATCCGTGTCATGAAGTCCGTTTTTTTCAATACCTGCTCACCGATGGGATGGCGCTCGGCCTGATAACTATCCAGTAATGCCTCGTTAGCCAACCCTTTCTGCACCATGGCCAGTTTCCACACCAGGTTGTATACATCCTGAATGCCGGTATTTAATCCCTGACCGCCCATGGGGCTGTGAATGTGCGCGGCATCTCCGGCAAAAAAGACACGCTCATGACGGTAATTTTGAATCTGACGATGGTGAATGGTAAATTGACTAAGCCACACAGGATTAGACAGGTTAAATGTCTCAAGGCTTCGTGTCCTGAATTCGGCAGCAATGTCATCCAGTGTCAGCTCGCCGCTGAAATCAGGCGGTGCAGTCATGACGACGCGGTAACGGGTTTCACCCATGGGAAAACAGGCTAAAGGCCCTCTGTCGCTGGCATAAATCAGCATTTTATTCTGAGGCTTTGCCCAGTCAATGTGGACATCGGCCAGCCACCAGACTTGTTCATAGGCCGCCCCGGCGAACTGTTCATTGACCAGGTGCCTGAGGGTACTGTGGGAGCCGTCACAGGCCATCAGCCAATCCGCCCTAACGTCCTCCGTGCTGCCGTTTTGATGAGTGAGCACCGCCTTAACGCCCTGGCTGGATTGGGAAAAGGACACCAGTTCCGTTTGCCATTCCACAGGCTGTTGCTGATTAAGCAGACTCTGGTAGAAAATGGCCTCGGTTTGATTTTGGGGTAAATCAATCAGGTAATTGCGAGTGGATCCAATGCCGTTGAAATTGACTTCAAAAAGCGATTTGCCTTTTGAATTAAAAATAGCACCTTCAACACGCTGCCCCTGACTGAGTACCTCGTTGAGGAGATCGCAATCCTCCAGGACATCGAGGGTGCGAATGTGCAGGCCCAAGGCTTTGGATTTGTCGCTTAAACCGTCCTTTTTATCAATAATCCTGACGCTCAAGCCGTGACGAAGCAGTTCGTGGGCACAAAATAAACCCACAGGCCCGGCACCAACCACTAACACATCCGTTGTTCTTTCCATCAATTCACTCCAGCTTACAATGAATGGCGGCCTCATGCCGGCATGCTTTCATTCTAGTGTGAATATCAGGAAAATGTTAATGATTTCGGCTGGGACGTATGGGCAGGTAATTGTAATGAGGCGTTGCAGGCTCGGGCCCGCATTCGTCATAGGTATTGTCAAGGCATAGAAAAAAGCACTTGGCTCCGCGCCGCTGCGCGCTTCTTAATGCCTCTTCCATGGTAGGAAATACTGCCACGCCAATTCCCTCATGAATATAGTCTGTCTTGTCATTATGGATCAGTTCGACTAAATATTGATGCAAATCACTCCGGGAATAAATCAAACCCACCGTGCTTTCGTGAGATAAGTCCATGATTTCCTTACGTGATATATTCGCCATTGATAGACTCCCATCAACACTCCCTCTAAATTATAGCTTATTGGTAAAAAAATGAGCTAAAATGAGAAGTGGCGTGAACAAACAGCTAAAAAAGGCATTCTTTTTTAAAAGTTTGTTTTATACTTTTGACATCCTTTCTTTTTCTTCTCTGCCATGAAAATACGGATCTTTGATTTTGATTGGACAATTACTTGCCAACACACGTTCAACAGAACCCATTTGCACGCGCCTGAGACGAACATTAAGGCGGGCATCAGCAGCCTTTTTATTCATGATAAAACGCACATTGCCGCGATTGCCAGCTATCACAATGACCCGGATTACATCAAACGTTACATCGAAGTGATTCTCAATACCCCACTCACGTTAAGGGAGCGCATTGACACTTACGAGGACAATGTTCTGTCTGTTTATACCATTCCATCCATGCCGGTGCCGCTCATCATTTCAACCGTGAAAGGCGATGACTTTAATACTCGAGTGGCGCGTCTTAAAGTCACCGGTAAAAATGTCCAGATTGGCCAGGTGCTTCAGTACCTTGAAACCACGCAGAAAATTCCTCTGGCGGAAGCGATCGAGGTTGAGTTTTATGACGATGATGAAAAAAATTACCTCGAGGCGTGTCAAATAGCACGGCATTTCAGTTTTACAGCGTTTTACATCGACAGGCGGAATCAGGCTGAGTTAGTGATAAAAGAGTCGAAGCGGACAGGTCTGCTCTCTGCGCCACAGACGGAGCCTGCTGCGGAGGATGTCATTGTCGGTGATATTGACGAGATAAGTTCGCTTTCGCTGTCGGGTTAACCAAGAAATCGCTAAGATAGAATTTTACCTCAATGAAAGAAAAAACCATGTCCACGCTTGCAATTGTATTCACGGCCCTTTTTGTGATTTTAATTGTTGCACCGTTGCTTATGCATTTTATACCTGCAATCAATTTCCGGGCTATGCCTCAAGGGTTAATTCAGGGAACGCTTAACGTGTCCAAGCCTAACTGGGTGAGTAGCCGGGTGCCTGAGAGCGATAGTCATTACGTGGCGCCGCTGACTGTCACTGATTTGTCGGCAATCAGGGACTGTGTGCTCAGGCAATCGCCGAAAACTACGCTGGTCAAACTGGACGCGTCATCGCTGATAGCCTATCGACAGAGCCCGGTATTTAACTTTACCGATTGGTTAATCATTGGAAATGACGGCCAGGTGACATCCAGCGCGACCATGGGTTATTACGATTTTGGTAAAAATCGGGAGTGGGTGGAAAGCCTGCGTGCCCACTGTACAGTACCGCCGTCCGATGAATCACGGTAATTGTCAACAAGCAACGGTTTTTATGGTTCAGGCTTGATATTCCTTTATGTCAGGGATTATGTTTTGATCGCAGGTAGTCACCATTGAATGAGAAACGCATGCAGGATTTTGCCGGCAAGAACATTGTTTTGGGCATTTGTGGCGGTATCGCGGCTTACAAATCGGCCTATCTGATTCGCGAATTGACCCGCCTGGGCGCCGATGTGCGGGTTGTGATGACGCAATCCGCGCAGCAATTCATCACTCCGTTGACCCTGCAGGCTTTAAGCGGCCACGAGGTCAGAACGGAACTGTTTGATTCACAGGCAGAGCGCGCCATGGGGCATATTGAATTGGCCCGCTGGGCCGATTACCTGCTGATTGCCCCGGCGTCAGCTAATTTTCTGGCCAAAATGGCCCATGGGTTGGCGGATGATTTGTTATCTACCCTCTGCCTTGTCGCTGAAAATCCCGTAATCGTCTGCCCGGCAATGAACCGCAGCATGTGGCAGCACCCGGCTACCTGCGACAATTGCCAGATCCTGCGCAACCGTGGGGTGATTTTTGTGGGGCCTGATGAAGGGCTTCAGGCCTGCGGTGAACAAGGTCCAGGCCGTTTAAGTGACGTGGAAGCCATTCTTACCGGTTTAAGGCTTCATGCTGTCAGCGGCCTTTTGGCTGGCAGAACGGTGATGATTACGGCAGGCCCTACCTGGGAGGCGATTGATCCGGTCAGAATGATCACTAACCGCAGTTCCGGCAAAATGGGGTATGCTCTGGCTGCCGCCGCCCAAATGGCAGGTGCTGAGGTGCGTTTAATCAGCGGACCTTCAACCCTGCCTGTCCCCCCGGGCGTGATCGCCTGTTCGGTAGAATCCGCGCACGACATGCGCAAGGCTGTGATGGAGGCGCTGAAACCGGGCATGATTTTTATTGGCTGTGCAGCGGTGGCGGATTATGGTATCGACCAGCCCGCGCCAGAAAAAATAAAAAAGCAGCAGGCCGAATCCCTGTCATTGACCCTGACTAAAAACCCCGACATCCTTTCTGAAGTCGCCTCCAGTGGTAAAGCCGCCTATGTGGTTGGTTTTGCAGCGGAAACAACCAGGGTTGTCGAGCATGCCCGGCAAAAACTCAAAGCTAAAAAACTCGATATGATCATTGCCAATCAGGTCGGGGGAAATAAAGGATTTGAACAGGATGGCAATGAGGTCACCGTGATTACATCACAGGAAGAAAGAGCACTGGCCTTTCAGCACAAAACGCGGATTGCGGGAGAAATTATTGCAATTCTTGCGGCAACTCTTCAAAATGGCTCCCTTACAAAAGCAAGGAATTGATATGCTTAACGCCATTCAACTTAAAATTCTTGACCCGCGCCTTGGGCAAACCATTGAATTGCCCTCTTATGCCACCCCGGGTTCGGCTGGCCTTGATTTGCGGGTATGCATTAATGAGCCGTTGCAAATTGCCCCCAATGAAACCGTCCTGTTACCCACTGGACTTGCAATCTACATTGCGGATCCCAATCTGGCCGCGGTGATTCTTCCCCGTTCAGGATTAGGTCATAAGCATGGAATTGTGCTTGGCAATCTGGTCGGCCTGATTGATTCCGATTATCAGGGTGAATTGAAAATTTCCTGCTGGAACCGCAGCCAGGATCATTTTACAGTTGAGCCGGGGGATCGTATTGCTCAATTGGTTTTCCTGCCGGTGACCCGCGTGGGTTTTACCGTGGTTGACGCCTTTACTGAGTCAAGCCGCGGCGAAGGGGGTTTTGGCAGTTCCGGGAGACAATGATGACTTATCATCCACGGCCAATCGACCGTGCGGTTTTTCGGGCTTACGACATCCGTGGCGTTATCGGCACCTCTCTGGATGAAGATGCCTTTTATACCATCGGCAAAGCCATCAGCCTGGAGTTGCAGGCGCTTGCACGCTGCACCATTTTCGTGGCCCGCGATGGTCGTTTAACCAGCGACAGTTTGTGTACTGCGTTAAAACAGGGCCTGCTGGATAGCGGCATTGATGTCGTTGACCTGGGCGCAGTCGCTACCCCCGTGATGTATTACGCCACCTGTGCCTATGATCTGGATTGCGGTTTGATGGTCACCGGCAGCCATAATCCGGCCGATTACAATGGCATCAAAATCATTCTTGCCGGTAAAACACTGGTCCAGACGGACATTGATGCCCTGTACGAGCGGGTCTGCCTGGGGCAGTTTCAATCCGGCAAAGGGACGTTGATTAATCAGGATGTGCTTTCAGATTACATTGCCCGCATTGTCTCTGACGTGATGTTGGCAAAACCATTGAAGGTTGTCGTGGATTGCGGTAACGGCATTGCTGGCCCGGTGATTCCCTCGGTGTTTGAAAAACTGGGGTGCGAGGTTATTCCTTTGTATTGTGAGGTGGATGGGCGTTTTCCCAATCATCACCCCGATCCGACCATTGAAGACAATTTACACGACCTGCGCCAGGCTGTAGCACTGCATCAGGCCGATATCGGGCTTGCGTTTGACGGCGATGCCGATCGTTTAGGCGTGGTGACCAATACGGGTGAAATCATCTGGCCCGACCGCTTAATGATGTTTTATGCCCGCGATCTGTTGCAACAGGTCAAAGGGGCAACCATTGTATTTGATGTCAAATGCTCCAGTCATCTCGCGAAGGTGATTGAAGCGGCTGGAGGGACGCCGAAAATGTGTCCCACCGGGCATTCCATTGTTAAATCGGTGATGAAACAGGAACAGGCTGCCCTGGCCGGTGAGATGAGTGGCCACCTGTTTTTCAAACATCGCTGGTATGGGTTTGATGATGCGCTTTACAGCGCCTGCCGGTTACTGGAAATCATCAGCGCGTCACCGTTTCCGGCGAGCGAACAATTTGCGACAGTTCCCAATAGCATTAATACGCCGGAAATTAAAATTCCCATTGCGGAAGAAGAAAAATTCCTTTTCATGGAGCGTTTCAGTCGGGAAGCGCATTTTCCGGCGGCAGAAATCATTGACATTGACGGCATGCGGGTGGAATTTGCCGATGGCTGGGGGTTGTTACGCGCCTCCAATACCACGCCTTGTCTGGTGGCACGGTTTGAGGCCAATAATGCAGAGCGGCTGGAAGCAATTAAGGATTTGTTTAAATCGCAACTTAAAAAAATAGACCACCGTCTGTTCATTGATTTTTAAGTCATGTCTTTTTGCGGCGTGTCGGGTGATTGCCTTTTAACGAGGCGCTGATTTCATTCAGCCAATAATGGGCAATATCCACACGTCGGGTAATCCATACATCGGGAAACCGTCTAAGGTAATCCATAAAGCGTCTGACGGCCAGACACCGTCCGGGATGACCGCTGATTCGGGGGTGCAGACCAATGGTCATCAACGCCAGGCGATTGTCTTCATAGAGGTAATCCAGCGTGTTTTTAAGCTGCAGGTAGAAGTCGTCAGCGGTCGAGAAACCTGGATTGGTGGTGTAACGGAAGTCATTGCAGACCAAGGTATAGGGTATAATCAAATGATCGTCTTCAACAAAGGGCAGATCATCGGCATAGCTGTCAGAATCATAGAGAAAGCCGCCAATCTCCCGCAGCAATGGCCGGGTATGTTCACTGCGCCGCCCAGTATACCACCCTTGCGGCCGTTGGCCGGTTAATTGCTCGATGGTTTCTACACAGCGTTCAATGTGCTTTTTTTCCTCTTCTTTCGGCATGTGCGCGTAATCGATCCATCGCCAGCCGTGGCCGGCAATGTCATAATCGCTGAACCGTAAATAGCGGCAGAGTTCGGGGTTTAATTGCAGTGCCAAGCCTGTGGCAAAGACAGTCAAAGGCATGGCCTTTTGTTCAAACAGCCGAAGCAGGCGCCAGATACCGGCACGGCTGCCGTACTCAAACAGGGATTCCATGCTCAGGTGGCGCAGGCCTTGGGGACGGGGTGCCACCGCAAATTCGCCGCCATAGGTTTCCGCCTGCGTATCGCCGTTAACCGGGGTTAATTCAGCCCCTTCTTCGTAGTTAATGACAAAATTAATGGCTACTCGCGCGCCCTGTGGCCAGGAGGGTAGGGGAGAGTGAGCCGCATAACCGATTAAATTTCTGGCCATCATTAACCCAATTCAAACGTGGTAATGCCATAAATATGCTCAGTGGGCAGTTTCGGTTCGCCTTTTAAGTACATTCTTGCCGTGGCAAAGCATTTTTGCATGGCGTGGCGATTGACTAACGCCAAGGCGTGTGGGTTATTTTCAGGAATGTCAATGTAAACGGTTTCCCCCTTGGCATGACTGACCAGGCTATCAAACAGGCCAAAGGCAATGTGGGAATTGTCGGCGAACAAGGGACCGATTTTAAATCCCTGCTGACAGGCGCGAAGCACACCATAACCCTTTATCTGGCCATCAATAATCCAGGCGAGGGCGGCCCCTTCCGGTTGTTTAATCCAGTGTTGTAAAAAGTGGTCACGCGCAGCGGGAAAATGCCTTCGATCATAGGCATACAAGGCCCCATAGTGTTCTGATCCAAGCGACACAATGGCATGGTTGAATTCCTTGAGGATGGGTAATCCATGCCCCTGGTAACGGGCATTATGATGGGCTATTTGATACCCCAGGCGTTCGTATTTATTGAGCATGCTGAGCACGCCGTCAATTCCGGCATTGCGATTGCCAACGTAATCGAGGCGGTGGCGGGTTAATTCCAGCCCATAGCCTTTGCCGCGGTATTCCGGAGCCACCATGTAAAAACCGCAGAAGGCGAACTGATCGTCATAAACCACTGCCGATCCCATGGCAATGATTTTGCCATCCAGTTTCCCCACAAAAAAACCATGAGGGTCGGCTTCAAAAAAACAGTCGGCGTCGTGTAAACCCGGGTTCCAGCCTTCATTGGTTGCCCATTGAATGGCCAGGGGCATTTCCTCTCGAGTCATACGGCTAACGGCATAATTCGCTGACATGACGTTTTCCTTTGCCTGAATAAACGAATAGTATGTTTCTATTTTAAATATAGCAGCAAGGTACTTTGCTGATTTTTCAAAAAGGTAAATAAATAATCAATTTTGTAAAAAATGAGATGTCGCTGATTTTTGACTGCCAACTGAGGGGAGCACAAGCTGTTCTGAGCCGGACAGGGTATTTTCAGGTTCTGGATAAAAAAGTTTGCGGGAAACGCGTTCGGGTTGCTCTTTCTTTAATCGGCTTTCCACGATGATGTCCATAGAAAAAGTCCGATTAAACGACTTTAATAGTTGCCGTACTTGTGATTTTTTCCAACCCGCAGTTTCGCTTGCGATGGCATGAGTTGCCACATAAATTCCGCAAATTATCGAGGTGCTCAAAATGACAGCCGCAAGCAGGGGCACAGTGCCAAAACCTGCCATAATGCCTAGAGAAGAAATAACCCCCATCATGCCGGCACTGCATCCAGCTATAGAGCCAAATGTACCGACAAAAGATAAAAAAGCAGTTTGCGCAAGTTTTTTTGCAGGAGGGGCTGGTAACGTCATTTCTATTGCGGCAAAGTAATGTTTTGCGGCAAACCGAATCATTTGTTGATCCGGTATCTTGGTGCCTGACTTGTTCATTTTTGATAACATTATTAACAATAGAGGTTCTAATCGTTTTGGGAAGTCCGTTCTTTTTCTCAGCCATCCCTGAACAAATTTTACATAATCGCTATGACCATTTAGAAGAAAAGCAGCATAAAGATTGTCGACCAGTTCCTGAATCGCCTTAACGAATTTAGCTTCCAATTGTTCTTGCTGCTGTTTTTCCTGTTGATAGGAAATATAAAATACAGGTAAACCAATTATTAAAAACAGCAAAGAGCAGGCTGCTCCAAAACCGACAACACTAAGGCCGCCTATAGCAAGACTTAAAGCAGAACTGACAATACCAAACAAGGGCCAGGCTACCCCAGCTCCTGTACCAAGACTGGCAAACAGTGATTTGGATAGAGTCATAAAGACATTATCGTGGAGAAACGAAAAACAATAACAAGATTTAATGATCATAACAACCTTGAATGTGCTTTTACTCTGCTTTATGTTAGTAATTCGTTAATAGGTAATTAATTCAGGGAACCAATGATTCAATGCAGTGAGATAGACTACCAGCATGAAGAAACCTTGTGCCAAGGGTATTTTGCTTATGATGATCGTACCACTGAGATTCGGCCCGTGGTGATGATTGCGCCGGACTGGCGGGGGCGAGGGGAGGCCCCCTGTGAAAAGGCAAGGCAACTGGCAAGGATGGGTTATGTGGGTTTTGCCCTGGACATGTACGGAGAGGCTCGTCTGGGTCTTGATAATGACCAACGGCGTGCCTTAATGACGCCCTTGGTGCAACATCGTGAACAGTTGGCACAGCGTATTCTCGCCGCGTATACCACCGTCTGCAATCTACCCCAGGCGGATGCCAGCCGCATTGCCGCCATCGGTTATTGCTTTGGCGGGCTTTGCGTGCTCGATTTGGCAAGAACCGGCGTAGAACTTCGCGGGGTAGTCAGCTTTCATGGTTTGCTTTCAGAACCCCCCGGCAGTGAGGCGGCAATAACCGCCAAAGTGCTGGTTCTGCATGGTTATGATGATCCCCTGGTCCCGCCCGAACAGGTCAGGCAATTTGCGGATGAAATGACGCGCAAAGGGGTGGATTGGCAAGTGCACATGTACGGTCTGACCGCGCATTCCTTCAGTAATCCGGACGCACATGAAAAAGAATCCGGGTTGATGTACAACGCATCGGCTGACCGGCGTTCCTGGCAAACGACCGCCTTATTCCTTGAGGAGATTTTTCAACGTTAAGGAAAAATTTAAACAATGCCCAATAAATACAAAGGGTTTGTTTTGCGTAATTCCGTCTGGCGGGACGCAGGGAGGGCCAGCTCTTGAAACAGGGTGTTGGTGTATTCATGCCAGGTGTGGATATCGATTTGACTGCTTTGACCCAGATCGGAACTGTAAATGACCCGTGGCAGCGTTTGCACGACATCGGCAAAATCTTCCTTATCCTGATAATACAACAAGTAGGTTAACAAGGTTTGCTCTATCCAGAGCCATTGCAGTTCGGATAAGCTGGCCAGCTCTGGTGCCTGCAGACGCGTTAAGGGGTTGGCCGGTTGATTAAGCAGCAGCGCCGGCACATCGTGGTGCACACAGGCATCGATTAACGCATAGACCTCGTCTTTTGACGCATGGCCCGTGGATAAAACAATCGGATAATCCTTCGCCATTTTGAGAATGTCGATCACCTCAGGACGCAACTGCAGGGCGTCGTTGAAAAGAGTCTCTCCTTGCAGGGTCTCCGCATGAAACCGAGGTTTACTTAACTGCCTTGCCAGGCGAGAACGGTAATGACGCCCGGTAATGGTAGGAAAATGGACAATCATCTTGCCGGGGAAGGTCGGCTGATACTGAGCCAGGGCCTGCAACACGGCCCGGTAATGAATACCGCCGCTGATGTGATTGAGGATAAGGGATGGCAAAACAGGCAAGCCTTGCTTTTGAGCAAGGGTTGCTTCCACACTGGTGGCGCCCAGATGGCTGGTTAAAACAACGGCGCCCCGCAGGGATTGATAAATGCGGCCTGCGCTTAAAGCGTCCATTTTCCGTTCATACAGATCGGGATTGGCATGGTAATGAATATCAATGAAATCCAGTTCAGAAGCAATCATTGGCTTATCCTTTGTCCGCCGGATTTAACCAGGGCTGATCATAACGATAGTCCTCCCGGGCCTCATCAAGACGCCGCCCCTTTTTGACCGCATCGATGATTTTATTTTCAGTTTCAGCTATGGCCTGGGCTTTGACCAGAACCTCGCCCAATAAAGCAGCCGGGATCACTAACACACCATCATCATCACCAAAAAGAATATCACCGGGATGAATCGTTACACCGTTGATGCTGACAGGGCATTGTTCGCCCGATTTCTGCACCCGGTTTTTGCCTGAGCGCATGAAACGCTCGACAGCGAACAACGGGTAATTGCTGTTAAGAATTTTGGTCACATCCCGCACCGCCCCATTGACGACGGTCCCTGCTATGCCTTTGACCAATGCGGCCTGGGTGAGAATGTCGCCCCAGACGGTGCAATCAATGCGGGCCTGATTATCAATGACAATGACCGCGTTGGCCGGGACGTTATCAATGTAATTCGCGGCTTGCTTAAACGTTTGACCGACGCGTTGATAGGGACTGTATTGAACCGTGTAAGCCGGACCAGCCAGTTTGATGCCGCTGGCTAAGGGCTTCATGTGCAGCAGCGCTCCGTCCACACCGCAGGCATCCAGAGCATCGGCAATTTCAGCGGTGCTGAACTGCTTGAGTTGTTGAAGTGGCAAATCCAGCGTCAAGTGGTTGGCGTCAATCCCCTGTTTTAAAAAAAGCGGTGTTGGCAAGTCAGGGTGGATGACCTGTTCAATAATCACCTGCGCCATTTCTTCGGTGGTGCTTTTGCCGCCTAAATCATAGGTCAGGTAACGCCCATCCTTAATGACCGCGGCGATGGCCTGGGTGATGCGTTTCGCTTCATTGCTGTAACCAAAATGCGTTAACAATAAACCAATGGTCAGGAACATGGCGCTGGGGTTGGCACGATGGCTTGTGATGCGCGGGCCGCTGCCGTGCACCGGTTCAAAATAACAGCCCTTATGTCCCATGTTGGCGCTGGGAGCAAAACCAAGCCCGCCCATGACCGCGGCCCCTACGTCAGAAAGAATATCGCCAAACATGTTTTCAGCGACAATGACACCAAATTCTTCAGGCCGTCTGACCAGCCAGAGCGCTGTGGCATCAATGTTGGCGATGTCGGCCGTGATGGCGGGATAGCCTGCCGCCACGGCTTCAAAAATATCCCGCGCAAACGCGCTGCTTTGGCGGAGAACATTCGGCTTGTCAGCAAAGGTTACGCGGGTGAATTGATTCTCTTTTGCATATTGGAAGGCAAATTCAAACAGGCGCTGCAATCCCTGCCGGCTTTGCAGGCGGAGACTGACGCTCAAATCCTGAGTCGACATATGCTGCCAGCGCTTTTGCTGGCGTATCAGCTGACTGATGGGTTCTGGCGGTGGGTGAAAATCAAAGCCTGCATAAAGGCCTTCGGTATTTTCCCGAATGATGCAGAAACGAAATGGTCGCTCACTGTCGAGCAAATTAAAACAGGGCCGTACATTGGCGAATAAATCCAGTTTTTGCCTTAATTGAATCAAGGGAGAGACGTACTCAACAGGATTCTTTTGAAGTTTAGGCGACAGCTCGCGTAAGGCTTCACGTACCGGTTTGCTGGTAATGGCGCCAATCAAGGTGGCGTCGCAATGGCGAATCAATTGCCAGGTTTTTTCTGGAAGAGGGTTGCCCTGCTCCTGCCAGCACGCCCAGCCGATGTCGCCGCGGTGGATAGCCACCGGTAAATTCAATGCCTTAAAGATCGGCAGAGCTGCTTCGGTGACCTCGTCTCCTATGCCATCGCCCGGCAATACGGCAATTTTAATGACATCATTTAGCGTCATAATCCAGTTTCTCCAGGATTATTTTTTTGCAAAAAGGAAGATTATCCTGCAACACTCGCATGCTTGCACCCGGAACAATAAGCAATTGCCCGTGGGGAGGAGCCAACACATTCCGGTGGTTGACCAAATGCGATTGTTCACCAATGAAATGCAGGTAATTTGCCTTGCTCGTTGTTATTAGTTTAGTTGAATCTGTGGTCAGTACTTTGGTTAAACCCGTTATCAGGCGATGTTCTGCCTGTGCTGTGTCCCCGATGTCCCTTTTAGTCACTGGCAACGGATTGGGGAAATAAACCTCACGGTACAAACTTTCAAGCGCCGCCACAAGCTGGTGCTGCTGGCACAAATGAATAACCCGGGACAACTTTTCAGTCAGCGTGGTATCGGCAAATGTGGGCGTGGAGAAGAGTATGAGCTTTTTTTTGAGCAGCAGAGGGAGGCATTGCTGCAGAATAACCCCGCCAAATGAAAAACCGATAAAACCCGCATAGTGCGGCAGCAGGCCAGGCAGTTTTTCCTGCCAATGGTGATAATAGGTGTCATTGGGCAGGGTGATGTCAATTTCGGCCAAAGGATCACACCAGTCCAGCTGGTAATAGGGCGACAAAAAGGAGAGCGATTCCGCCATGCCGGTGATATCGGCGGATTGCGGCATGACGGGTGCCAGAATGAAAAGGCGTTTTTTAGTCATGGGTCCACCCCGATTAAATGCGTTGTCGCGCAGTATATAAGATAAGCTTACTTAACGGAATGTTGCTTGACCTGTGCGGTAGAAAGATCGGAAATTCCGCGAATAAATTCATCCATTTCAATGGCTTCCTGACCAATGTGTAAGGCCCGCCGGGTATAATTGGCCGCAGTGAGCAGATCATCGAGGTTGTATTTTTTAATGTGGTTGGCGTGAAGGTAAGCAGCAAAAAATTCGGTTTTGAGATTACCTATGCCTTTCCCCATACCGGCAAGCGAAGCATCCACGTATTCAACGCCGGCATCGATGGCGGCCAAGGTATTTGCCTGCGCCAGGCCGAGATTGTCATGGGCATGATAGCCAAAAGCGACAGGGTAACGCGGGATATATCGTTCATAAATTCGACTGACCCGGGAAGGCATCAGGCTGCCGTTGGAGTCTGCGAAATAAATCATGTCGGGATGGCGGGTTGCCGCTTCAGCCACGACCTCATCCAGGTCGCTCTCACTGTATTGCGAGGTATGAATAAAATTAACCGAGACGCGAAGTCCGATTTCCCTGATCAGATCCAGCGTTTTACAGGCCGCTTTGATGCCACCCCGAATAACGCAGATCCGAATCAGTTTAACGCCCAAGGCTTTCATTTCGATGAAATCATCGCGGGCGACATTCTCGGGGTGAACCATGACCGCCATGTCGGCATGTTGAATGCAGTTGCGGCATAACTGAAGGTAAGATTTTGGGCATAATCCGGCCTCGCCAATGTCGGGAATCGGATGCAGCGACCCATTGCGATAACCCACCTCGATGTATTCAATGCCGGAATGATCCAGAGGAGTCAGGATGGCTTTTAAATCATCTGAAGAAAAATGAAAATTGGTTCTGTGTCCCCCGTCCCGTAACGAGACGTCTAAAAGTTTTAATTGGTTCATCATGATATGCCATCCTGCTCCCCACCAAGTTAAATCAGTTGCCGATAAAGAAAATACAAAATGGGGAGTAATATTAAACTTCTTACATAAAACGCTGTTCGATTATGTTTATATAGCACATGCAGGTAAGAAAAGGGGTGACGGTAGATCAAGGATCGGGTAATGATTTTGGTGACCTGACGGGCTTTGCCCTTTTGCGGTGTCTCATGAATACGAACACTGGGCGCAGGATTGGCTTCAATAATGACGCCGCCAGACCCCTCAATGGGAATGGTTAAATCCACGCATTCAATGTCAAGTCCAACGACAGCCAGGTTTAAGGTGGCCGCCGCTTTTTTTAATAAACGGCGGTTTTCCCGGCACACGCGGGTTTTAATGGTTTCATACGTGCCGCCGCGGGTGGCATTGCAGGTGTAACATAAATCCACACGCTCGTTGCGTTGTGGGATGTCATTGATGGTAAGGCCCAGTTCCTTGAGCCTTATCAGGCATTCACCGTCAATCTGGATAGGTTTTAAGGTGTCGCTTACGCGCGCGCGCTCGGCATTGGCGAGTTCAACCAATTCCCTGATGGTGTGCTCGCCGTCACCGATGACATGGGCGGCATAGCGGCGTACCACCCCCAGTATGCGTTGCCTGAACATCAACACACGGTAGGAATTTAAATTACCATGAAATTCTTCAATGCTTAAAAATTCATAGGCTGGAAAAATATCGCCCATAAAGGATTTTAATTGTTCAATGTTCTGGATATTGCACACCACGTCCCGTCCAAGACGGCCTTCTTTCGAGGGTTTAACCACCAAAGGGAATTTTAAATCGGCAATGACCTGTTCAAGAAAGCCATTATAAAAATCGTCGACATGAATAGCCGTGGCTTTGGGAACCGGGATGCCGGCCCGTTCAAGAATTTTATTGGCACAATACTTATTGCTGGCAATGTTGGCACTGCAGCTGCTGTTAAATGGGGTTTCTCCGCCGCGAAAATAATAGGTTCTTTTGCCTAACTGAATGGCCACGCCCTCGATGTCTTCGACCAGTTCGGCAGGAAGCAGCAATTCTTTGGCGGATTGATAATAAGCCAGCGTGTTTTTATTGTAATTTAAATCGACGGATGCGTGCAAAACAGAAGCTCCCTGAATGTAAGCTTAATCGGCCTGAGTCAGAAATAATAACACAGGCAAACCGGCATTGTTCTGTTGGCGAGCGATGACGCGTTGGCTACCCATGCATTTAAGCGCCAGTTCCCGGCAAAGGCTTTCAATGTAATCCGCATGATGACAGAAACGGGCGCTTTCCTGCAATTGCCAGGGAAGGCTGTCGCTGATTTCGATACTGAAAATAAAGTACCCTGCTGGCATTAAATGCTCGCGCACCGCGGTAAAAAGGGATGTCAGATCGCCGAAATAGGGAAGGACATCCGCCGCGGTTATCAGGTCGTAGTGTTGACTGGTGCCGCTTAGAAAAACGCGGATGTCTGAGTCGATGAGTTCATCATAAATCCCTTTTTCTCGAGCAATGGCGACCATTTTGGCCGCGATATCAACGCCGGTCAGGCGCCGGGCGAGAGGTCGCACGATTTCGCCGGTGAGGCCAGTACCACAGCCTAAATCCAGCGCGTTGGTGAAATGATCAAGATCGTATTCCCGGCACAGGGATTCGATGTGCAGGGGGAGGGTGTATTTTAATTGCTCGCGCATGTGCTTGTCATAATACAGCGCGTAGTTATTAAAAAGATTGGCTGCATAAGGGGTACAGGTACCGGCGGTGGCTGTGTCTCCCTGCAGGGCGCTCAGCATGTGCCGGCTGGCTGCATCCTCTGGATTGGCAGCCAGTGCGCGACGGAGGAGTTCAATCGCTTTGGGCTTGTCCTCGAGGCGAATAAACACAGCCGCCAGGTTATTCAGTGCGGCAAAGTGCTGAGGCTCAAGTGATAGCAGGTGTTCGAAGTGATGAATGGCCTCATTCAAGTGCCCCAATGCCATCTGCGCCACACCGGAATTGTACAGGTATTCAATGTGATCAGGCATTTGCTTCAGCAGGACGTCATAATGCATCAATGCGTTTTCAAACCGGTCATGGTGCATGAACGTCGCGGCTAGATTATTGCGCGCATCCAGGTGATTGTTGTCCAGCGTCAGGGCTTTGGTAAAAAAATCAACCGCCAATTGACCGCGATCCCGTTTTAAGGCAATGACCCCCAGGTTGGTTAAAGCCTGTACGTGAGTATTGTCGTGCATGACCACATGCTGAAACGCCTTTTCGGCCTCATTCAGTTGATTGGCTTCAAGGCTCAACACGCCGAGGTAAAAGTGCGCTTCGAGATGGTCAGGGTTTAAGGCCAGTACGTTATTGAATTGAATGCGAGCAGCATCCAATTGATTATTTTTGAGAAGAAACAGGCCGAGATTATAATGTGCCGCGGTGAAATCCGGTTGGGCATGAATCGCACGGCGGTAGTATTGCAGCGCGTTTCGGTAATCATTGTTCATGGCAAATACCGCAGCGAGGTTACTGTAAGCCTGAGCATAGTCCGGTTTTAGCGCGATAGCCTGCTGATAATGATGAATGGCTAAATCCAGTTGATGGTTTTTACGGTAGGCATTGGCCAGATTGTTGTGCAGGCCTGGATCATCGTCGTCCAGAGCCAATGCCCGCTGCAGGTAGTGAATGGCGGTGTTGTTGTCGCCAAGCTGTATGCAAACGAAAGCCAGACTGCATAGACTGGGTTCATGATTTGGATTCTGCGTCAGGATTTGCTCGTAAAGCGTCATGGCTTGCGGCAGCTTTTCTTGATCCTGTAGCCGTTGCGCTTCGGCAAATAATTCGTCAATGGCGGTCATGGGGTTTTGACCATGAAAACGTGCAGGATGCCATCCAGATCAAAGGGGATGTCCCTGGCGACAAAACCATACTGCTCATAAAAGGGCTGCAGATAATGCTGGGCGGTGATGGCAATGTCATGGCCAGGATAGTGTTCCTGCAAGTGGTTTAAAATCAAGGTCATCATATGCCTGGCAAGGCCCTGACCACGGTAAGCAGGCGCCACAATCACCCGGCCAAAGCTCATGGTGTTTTTATCGTAGCGGAGCAGACGGGCATAACCGGCTAAGGTTTTATTATCCCGCAGCTGCATATGCAGGGCGGTTTGATCCTGATAATCGGCATCAAGGTAAACACACTGCTGCTCAACGATGAATACCTGATTACGCAGGGCGAGAATGTCGTAAATTTCCTCAGTGGCTAATGCTTTAAAGGGTTGAATGCTTGTTGTAATCATGACAGGTTAAGTTGTTGTTGCAGCCGTTGCAGCGCCTCGGCGCGATGACTGATGGTGTTTTTAATTTTAGCAGGCAATTGTGCCATTGTGCATTGCCGTTCAGGCAAATAAAACACCGGATCATAACCAAATCCCTCGTTACCGCTTACGGTGCGGCTGATTTGCCCTTTAAGTTGACCGCAGGCAATGAGGGGCATGGGATCGTCGGCATGGCGCACCATCACGATGGCACAGTAAAAAAAAGCCTGCCGTTCAGCCTCGGCAACGTCTTTTAACCGGTGCAGCAGCAGGTCAATGTTGTCTTTGTCCGTTGCCGAAGGTCCAGCGAAGCGTGAGGAATAAATACCAGGCTGGCCGTCGAGAGCCGGAACGACAAGGCCTGAATCATCCGCCAGCGCTGGTTTTCCGCTTTCGCGGCTGGCATGGCGGGCTTTGATCAGGGCGTTTTCAACAAAACTTTGTCCGGTTTCGTCCGCATCACTGATGGCTAATGAGGATTGGGGAATACAGATCGTTGGGGCAAGAATGGCTGATAATTCCGCAATTTTGCCTGGGTTGCTGGTGGCTAAGATGATTTCTTTCATGAGGCATGGCCCTAAATGAGCGTGCAGGATGGCCAGCAGCGGTTTAAGCGTTCACTTTCTTCCTTAAAGGCGAACGATAACTGACTCAACCCCTCTGTTTTATCCACTAAATCACTTAATTTTTCCCCGCGGAGTTCCATTTTTTGGAATGCTTCCAGCAAGACGGTGCGGGTTTCATCCAGTTCTTTCTGGACTTTTTTAATTTTGGGATCGTGCGCTTTGTCGATGAATTGATCGGGATCCTGGGCAACATCCTGAAGGGCGCATTTATGGAAGAGCAAATTAATGGTCAGGGTGCGTTGTTGTTCCAGAGTGATTTCACTGTCGCAGGCGATGGCCCAATAATTCTCACCCAGCTTAAATCCGTAGATTTTCATCTCGCCCAAGGTGTGGGAGTAATATTTCCCCGGCTCTAAGGCTTCGCCTATTTCCTCAAGCTTCGCCACCTGTTTTTTGATCTGGGTTGCCATCAGGGAAAGCATGATCCGGTTCGTTGGAATGTGGAGCGTGGCTTTTTCACCTTCAAAACGAGTGATGATTGCATAGCATTTCATTTCTGGGCTCTCCCTGAGTTTTTTTCTAAATTATCATAAAAGCAAATAAATTGACAAAATGTTTATCTTAAAAACCAATGTTCATGGGAGCGGAGGCACGCTTTCAAGCAGGTCAAGGATCATTTCCTGTTGCTGCTGGGTTTTTGATTTGACGGCAAACAAGGTCCAGCGGCCCGTTTTAAATTCCTGAACTTTTCCCTGGGAAAAGGAAACCAGCAGACCAAGGCCTGTGTAACAGGCAATGGTGTTGCCAATGTCCATTATTATTTTTCCAAGGCCTCGACAGGTTCGTGTAATGGATGGATGGGAATTGAGTATGTCTTTGGCTGCGAGTTGATAGCTGATTAACGAACGGTGATCGTTGCCCAGAAACTGCAAGGTGAGGCTCAATAATTCAAACGCCATTTTTTGAATAACCGCTGCTTTTTTAAAGGTGTCGGTGGCCTTGTCCAGGGGTTCGTGGACACGGAGTCTGGCGTTGAAATCCTTGTAATCGATAAGCATTGTTTCATACTCAATAATGGCCTTTGCAATCACCTGCTTTTGCGCAGGCTTCAGCACGTCAAGGAGCAGTTTGGCGCCATAAAGCGCCAGTTTTTTTATCTCGTTCATTAGTCGGTGGCAATAAATGGTTTTTTGCAGATTCATCAGGCTTTTGTATTGCGTTAATGATCCGTGCCGCAGGATGGGCAGCTTACCCATAATGAATGCTTCATCAAGGTGGTTGGAAAACGAAGGGTGGCAATCGAGGGTTAATGGCTTTAAACGTCTGTTACCGACCAGGGTGGCATAGCGGGCAATGAAGGCATGGAGTACCTGGGGATTGCGGCTGTGGCGAGCGGCAAAATCAAATAAATAATCGTCATTGCCCTGGGCGCGGGTTTCAAGTTCCTGCTGACTGAGGTGATTAATCAGTGCAATGGTTTCCCGGGATTTATTGTGAATAAGGAGGTGTTTGATTTGTTCCGGTAAGGTCATGCCGATTTGCTGGTTAAAGATGAATGCCGAATCAAGGTTGAATGGCCTGTTAACAGCCTGTTATTGCTGTTTTTCATGCAAAACAGGACAATGGAAGAACCCATTATACCTTGATTTTTCTCGACTTAAAGTAAAGTTTTATTGCTGAAGCGATTGCTGTTCATAAGCCATTTCAGAGAAAAAACCACAAGGCTTAATTACAGGTCATATGCTAACTCAGAGATTCGCCGTTTGAGGGAAAAGTCGTGGTAAAATCTGTTTCCCTAAAATAGAAGCAAACTGATAGCCACTGCTTGGATAATTGGCATCAAGCCAGACCAATTCATCGATTTCCTGTCCGGGTGAGGGCATGCCCTGAATGCTGACCCGATAGACACGCATCACCAGTAAGGCGTCTTCATAAATGGCTTTGGCTTTAAAATGACCAAACGGAGTGGCAGAGCGCAGTTCAACCTGTAGTTCTTCCTGCAATTCGCGTCGCAAAGCCTGCTCATCGGTCTCTCCTGCTTCAATTTTCCCCCCGGGGACAATCAATTCCAGGGGCGGCTTGCCGCGCTTGTGGACAGCAAGGACGCGGTGATTGGCATCGAGAATCAAGGCGCCGGCTTTTATTATCGTGGGTTGTAATACCTTATTCATGGCAGAGCTCCTGAGTGGCCGAGGCAAGTTGTTTTAACAGCGCCAGCGCAGGATTACTGATGGCTCTTTGGGTGCTAAAGACGGTATGGCATTGGTCACAGGTATGCTGCTGATGCGGTATAACGGCCAAAAGCGACTGATCGAAATGCGGATGATTGCACCGAGGGCAATGATAGCTTTTCAAATAGCCTTGTAAAGAGGGCAGGGCCTGCTGAATCTGCAGAATCCGCACCATCTCAATGTCCAGCAATTGCCCCATCACCCACACGCTGCCATAGGTGTTGTCGACTATACGCTTACCCTGATTGTCATAAGCATGCACATGGATGGCACTTTCTTCCTGTCGTTTTGCTGTCCAGAGAATGGAGGGATTGGAACCCCAAATCTGGAAGCCGCCGGGATACCGCTCGGCATCAAGGATAATTTGACGCGATGGAATAATCACCGGACGTTTGACCAGGCCATCACCCAGATGGTGCTTAAACCGCAAAATGGGATTGACGGCGCAGCGTTGCTCACTCTGGGTAAGCTGGCCGCAGTAACTGCAATAGTGATCGAAGGATGGAATCACTGCCGACATCCCCGTGTCCAGTAATTCCCGGCCGCAGTGACTGCAATCAAGGCTAAGAATCGGAAAATCAAATACTGAACTTAAGGTAAAATGGACCGCACTTTCTTCCGTCAGGAGCAATCGCTTATCCTGCCAGCAGACTTCCACTTCGGCAAAGGATTGATCGATTTGTTTTTTGCCGGGATCGGTTCGGCGGGCATGCAGGTGAACACCACGGTCGAAGCCCTGATCGTGACTATTAAAGACAGCCGGTAAGGCTCCCCAGGCGGCTACGCCTCCGGGATATTCATCAAGATTGATTGACAACGGGGTGGTTGAAGCGGCTTTAAACATAGAGATACCTTAAGAAATCCATTTAAAGTACCCCTCGCCCTAAGGAAGGATTGTCGTTACAACTCGGGAAGGATCGAGATTAGTTGTAATCACCAGCCTCTACGGGAACCCTGATGCTAGCGAAAACCAGGCGCTCTTGTCAATTTCCATAACAAAAGAAAATGGTCGCAGGGATGGGTTTTCCCTGCGGCTTCAGTCCAATCTATGCTTATCGGTTGCGTTTGTTGTTAAAATGCTCAATGATTCTGTCAATATCGGGAGTCATTCTCTCGAAGCCCTCTCTGACCTGGGTGCCGAAACTGGGGTCACGGTTACCGCCAGAGACCTGGTTTAAGTCCTCTTTGGACAATGGCTTGGTTTTTTTCTTTGGGGTTTTGTGCTGTTTCATAACGAACCTCATTTGCTAAGACCTGGATAAAGTATAGACTGTGGATGGGCATTGCGTTGCAAGTGGAGTGCACGGCAGCGGGAGTAATAAAATCGATCAGGGTATTGGTTCTCACCCTGATAACACCCTTAATAATTGCGCTGCAGTATAAAATCAGCAATGCCTTTGATTTTGTCACTCTGACCAGGGACGAGAGCCAAGTAAGACAATGCCTTGGAATAAAAGGCTTTTTCTGCTTGTTTAGCCTCGTCAATGCTCGTTAACACAGGATAAATTAGCTTGCTTCGTTCCAAATCGTTTCTCTGGCATTTTCCGATAATTGCCGTACTGGATTCAATGCCAATGATGTCGTCATGAATCTGAAAGGCGATTCCGATTAATAACCCGAACTCCTGCAGTAAATTAAAAATTTCCCGATAATCCGTGCTGGCTAAAGCGCCAAAAACGACAGCGGTGCTGATTAAGCACCCTGTTTTCATGCGGTAAATGGTTTCAAGATCATTGACTGACACGTGAGTATGCGCTGACTGCAAATCCAGGACTTCGCCGCCCACCATGCCTGTGGAACCAATGGCTCGGGTAAGAACATCAATCATTTTCAGCCCGTTCTCAGGTCTTAGTTTGTATTTAAATGCCAGATTGGCGAGGATGTTAAACGAGGGTATGCAGGGCATCCCCCGTCAAAATGGCGACCGCCTCACCATACACTTTGTGACAGGTGGGTTTTCCGCGGCGCAAATTATCATTGTCCAGTGCGGGCAGATCATCATGGATGAGCAAAAAGGCATGAATCATTTCAATGACAGCGGCCAATCCATCCAGTAAGGTCTCCTCGGCATGAAACAGTTTACCGATGGAATACACAAACGCGGCACGTATGCGCTTTCCCCCATTTAATACAGAATAAGCCATCGCTTCATGCAATGCGGGGGGTAGGATGTGATGGAGGGTAAGTAGCTTTGAATGACGAGGTTGGCTCTTCCCTGGCATTCCGTGAGGTAGTTTTTGATCTCCACGATCGTTGCCCCAGGTTTAGATTATAAACGTTAATAGACAATAGTAAAACAAATTGATTTAAAAATAACTATTTAGTGCGCGGACTTCCCCTCTCTTGTTCTGTTGGCTACCATTAAATAAAGACGCCTCTGGCACTATTCCCTTCATAATAAGGAAAGTCAAAATGCACCATTCGCTTCCCTTGATTACTACCGTGGCTCTGGGGTTTGCCCTGGCACTCATCATGGGATTTATTGCGGTGCGTTTTAAAATCCCGGCGCTTGTGGGGTATTTGCTAGCCGGGGTCATCATCGGTCCGTTTACGCCCGGGTTGTTCGCGGATGTGAAAATTGCTCAGGAACTTGCTGAAATCGGCATCATGTTGCTGATGTTCGGTGTTGGCCTGCATTTTTCCCTGGACGATTTAAAACGGGTCCGCACCATTGCCATTCCCGGGGCGGTTGTGCAGATGATTGCGGCTACTCTGCTTGGCGGCGGGCTTGCCCTCTTTTGGGGCTGGGATTATGGCAGCGCCCTGATTTTTGGCCTATCCCTCTCGGTGGCGAGTACCGTGGTTTTACTGCGCGCCCTGGAAGAACGGGACGCTCTGGACACGATTAATGGTCACATTGCCGTCGGCTGGCTTTTGGTTGAAGATTTGGCCATGGTGATTGTGTTGGTGCTGTTGCCCTCCCTGTCTCACAGTTTGGGGGATAAGGTGGCAGCGGATATACAACAGCAGCCGTTATGGATTGCCCTGAGCTTGACACTGCTTAAAGTGTTCAGTTTTATTATCCTGATGTTTGTGGTAGGACGGCGGTTGTTGCCCAAACTGCTCTGGCATGTGGCTCGGACTGGCTCACGTGAACTGTTTACGTTATGCGTCATTACTGCAGCGGTAAGCATTGCCTATGGGGCGGCCCAGCTGTTTGGCGTCTCCTTTGCACTCGGCGCTTTTTTTGCAGGCATGATTCTCAGGGAGTCTTCCTACAGTCATCGGGCGGCCGAAGAATCACTGCCGTTACGCGATGCGTTTGCGGTGCTGTTTTTTGTGTCTGTGGGGATGCTGTTTAATCCAATGGTGTTATTTGAGCAGCCACTGCAGGTCTTGTCGGTGGTGACTATCATTGTGGTCGGTAAATCCATCGCTGCATTCATTTTGGTTCTTGCTTTTCGTTATCCCCTGCGGTCGGCTTTGATTGTTTCAGCGAGTCTTGCGCAAATTGGGGAGTTTTCTTTTATTCTGGCTGAGTTGGGAATACGGTTCGGCATGCTTCCGGAAGAAGGGCGGCATTTTATTCTCGCGGGCGCTATCATCTCAATTGCGCTGAACCCGTTGATTTTCAGGCTGATTAATCCCGTGCATGACTGGGTGAAATCGCATCCAACGCTTCTGGCGCTGTTTGAGCGGGGGAATGATCCCTTGGCAGAACTGCCGCAGACGACGCAGGAGGCGTATCTCGCCGGGCAAGTGGTGCTGGTCGGCTATGGGCGGGTTGGCAAACGAATTGCCAATTTGTTGACTGAACATAGCATTCCGTTTGTGGTCGTGGATGAAAACCGCGAGATCATCACTCACCTTCGCGAAACGGGTATCGCGGCGGTTTACGGTGATGCCTCGGAGCCCTCGGTGCTTATTCAGGGCCATATTGCCCGAGCCAGCATGTTGATGATTGTGGTGTCCGATACCGTGCATGTGAGAAAAATGATTGCCTGCGCGCGCGCACTCAATCCGGATATCGAAATTGTGGTTCGCAGCCATGATGAAGAGGAAGCCTTGCTGTTGCAGAATGACGTGCTCGGAAAGGTGTTTTTTGCCGAAGGCGAGATTGCCAGCAGCATGGGGCAGTATGCTTTAAATCGTTATGGAAAAGGACCGCAGCAGCATACTTGATTTACGCTGGGCTAGTTCAAGTTATAGCCTAAATTCCGAGCTTGGTAGACGCTCGGAATAGGATTACATTTCAATAATGACCTTGAGTGCGCCAGTCTTCGCTGCCTGTCCAAATACGTCGTAAGCCTTCATTATGTCTGAAAATTTAAATCGGTGGCTGATGAGGGGAGAGGGGTCAATTTTCTGAGATTGAACTGCTTTTAACAGCATGGGCGTGGAAACCGTGTCCACCAGACGGGTGGTGATGGTGATATTATGCGACCACAGCGTTTCGAGATGCAGATCGGCCTTGACACCATGGACGCCGATATTCGCAATAATTCCGCCGGGGGCGACCAGCGCTTCGCAAAGCTCAAAGGTCTGAGGAATCCCTACCGCTTCAATCGCGGTGTCAACGCCGATCCCTTCCGTCAGTTCCATCACTTTTTCAATGATGTTATCGCTTTGACTGTTAAGGGTATGGGTGGCGCCTAATTGTTTAGCCACGTCAAGACGATGCTCATCCATGTCGATTAAAATGATTTCGGACGGAGAATAAAGTTTGGCGGTCAACAGTGTGGCAAGACCAATGGGGCCGGCACCGACGATAGCAACGGTCTGTCCTGGCTGTATTTTGCCATTGATTACGCCGCACTCGAAGCCCGTTGGAAAAATATCACTCAACATCACCAGCGCTTCTTCTGCCAAATTGGCGGGGATCTTATAAAGACTGGTGTCTGCATGGGGGATGCGCACATAGTCCGCCTGGGTGCCATCAAGGGTATGACCCAGTACCCAGCCGCCGGTCAGGCAATGCGAATACATGCCCTTTCGGCAATTTCGGCAGGTGCCGCAGGAGGAAATACAGGAGATAAGCACCGCATCCCCCTTGCGCAAATGGGTTACCGCAGTTCCGATTTCGTCAACAACGCCTACGCCTTCATGGCCAATAATGCGCCCGGGCGTGCAGGTCGGTACATCGCCTTTCAGGATGTGAAGATCGGTTCCACAAATGGTGGTTTTGGTGATTTTAACGATGGCATCGCCTGGATGGGTGATAGTCGGTTTTGGTCTCTCAACCACTTCTTTTTTCCCTGGGCCCTGGTAAACGAGTGCTTTCATTGCAGTCCTTGGTATTCTTGTTTTGAAAAGTATAGTGAATAATAAAGCGGGATTAAACCAAAGCTCACGTCATTTTATCCTGTCAATCTGTCATCGGGGCATCCATTGCCGGTCATTATCCTGTCGAGCGTGCTCTAGGCCCAACTCACGCTATCGGGTGAAATAGTTAAGGCCAAGGGCGTGACGGACCTCTTCCATCGTCTGTTGAGCCACTTTTCTTGCCGCCGCTGTACCCGTGATTAGCATGTCCATCACCTCACTTTTATTAAAACGGCTTCGTCTTTCGCGAATGGGTTCGAGCAGGGTTTGCAGGGTGGTGTTTAACAGGCTCTTAATCGTGGCGTCGCCTAACCCGCCTCTTTGATAATGCGCTTTAAGTGCTGACACTTCCTCGGCATCCGGGTGAAACGCGTCGAGGTAGGCAAAGACCACATTGCCTTCCACTTGACCAGGATCGCTGATTTTTAAATGATTCGGATCAGTAAACATTAAAAAGACCTTGCGCTTGATTTCCTCTGGCGAGTCGGAAAGAAAAATGGTGTTGCCTAAGGATTTGCTGGCTTTGGCCTGGCCGTCTATGCCGACCAAGCGTGAGGTTTTGCTTAAAACGGCGGTGGTTTCCTTGAGGCAATCGGTTTGATATATGCGATTGAATTTTCTGATAATTTCATTGGTTTGCTCTATCATGGGAACCTGATCATCGCCGACAGGTACGGCTTCAGCCTTGAATGCGGCAATGTCGGCGGCCTGGCTGACGGGATAACAGAAAAAGCCGGCGGGTATGGATGAATCAAAGCCTTTTTGCTGAATTTCGGTTTTAACCGTGGGGTTTCTTTCCAGACGGCCCAGTGTGACCAGATTTAAAAAATACTGAGTCAGTTCGGGCAGTTCAGGGATTTGCGATTGGATGAAAATCGTGCTTTTTTGCGGCTCGATACCCACTGCCAGGTAATCTAAAGCCACTTCATGCAGGTTTTCGATAATTTTGGTCGGGTTTTCGAAATTATCCGTTAAGGCCTGCACATCGGCTATCATAACGAACTGCTCATACGACTCCTGCAGCTTAACGCGATTGACTAACGAGCCGATGTAATGCCCAAGATGCAAGGGGCCGGTGGGGCGATCGCCGGTGAGGATGACTTTTTTCATTGAAGCTCAGCATTATAGACAAACAGGCAAAGACTATAGCAAAAAAAGACCACCGGACTCACTTTTTTTTTCACTGGCTGTCAAAGCACGTGAGGAGAGATATCCAATCTCTCCCCACCAGGAAAGCTCATGAAGGATTGTATTGACGTGTATTGCTGTTGTCCGGTGCATTTTTTCCAAGCTCATCACCCAATTTTTGTTTTAAAGTCTGATTGTGGGTTAACCCGGCTTGGGTCAGTTGCTCAGGATGCGCTTTATGATGGAAATCCTCCCGAGCGTTCATGTCCTCGTCTTCCTCGGTTGCGACGGTTCTCGTCCACATGTCCTGCTCTTCACTGGCGTTCTCTTTTGCCATGCTGCTCGCAGGCTGACGCTGTGAAGGACCGGTGCCATATACCGGGGTCTCATTGACGGGGCGGCCATTCACCAGATTAGCGACCGCAAGGGCTGCCATGTCCACCACGTACGTATTGTCGGCATGGGCAATAAGGTCAGGGTCTTTTTTTATTTGCATATTGCAATCCCGCACAATCTTGGGCTCCCCGGAATAGAGCACTTTCGTCACCGGGATAGTGGTTGTTTCAAAGCCTTTTAGCAAATCATCAACCAGTGGCGAAACCACCTTTTGATCTGAATATCCCAAATTCACATCCCCTGTAAATAAGACTTCCTGAATACCTTCCTTGCGATTAACAAAGGTATTGATGGCGGTTGAGAAAGGCAAAGTGTCCATGTCAGAAGCTTGAAGTTTGGTCCATTCGCCATTCGGTTTAATGAACTGTAAGGGCATCAGTTCACGCCGGCTATGGGAAGCGGAAATAACCAGAGTATTCCCCACCATACCATAAGCCACTCCTAATGTTCCTTTTGGATCTGATTTGATAGTATTAGGCATTTTTAAGTTCCTTTTAAAAATGAAAAAAGAGTGTCGTAAACACAGACCGGCACGTGGATAAACAGACAAACCATCGAGCGATGGCTTAGCGCAGGCTGAATCGCTGCATCCAAAGTATATTTTATTTTTTGGAGTTGGTCAAAAATTAATCAATCGAAGCCGTTTTTTCGACAGACCTCTGCTTGTGTGTTGCTACTAATTCATCCATAAAGGCGTCCACTTTGGTGAAATGGTCCTGCCATGCGGGCACACGGAAAGACGCCAGCCGTTCAAGTTGGGCCTGACGCCTCACGCTGTGCTCAAGCGTGTAGTCTTCTATGGCCTGCATCCATCCCAGGCCATCCAGTGGATCGAGGTAATCGGGTATATTGCCCGCGATGTCGCGAAAAACCGGCAAATCGCTCGCAATCACCGGCACCCCGAAACTGAAGGCTTCAACCAGCGGTAATCCGTAGCCTTCGGCAAAGGTTGGGAATAACAAAGCCCTGGCGTAATGGAGATAATTGGCCAGTTCGGTATCGCTCGCCTGCGCCTCCAGGATAACGTCCTTTAAGGGCCCCTGCTTATCCAGCAACGCCAGGGTAGAGGAGCATGGGGTACTGCGTTTGCCAATAATGACAAGTTTGGGAGTATGGCGGCCATGCCGTTCAAGCAATCTCTGGAAGACACGCAGCAGTAATAAATGATTTTTACGCGGTCCAATGGTACTTAAGATGATGAAATAAGGGCTACTAATGAGGGGCTCACGCGGTGACGTGGTATTCGCAAGACCTGGGGCTAAGGGAGCACTTACAACGGGTGGGCACAAAGCGCCTTCTTTCTGGACGTGACGTTGTAACTGGTGATACGTGGCATCGGAAATGGTCACTATTCCCTGTGCATGCGCCAGCATGCGAGACAGATGGTTTTTAAATTGCAGGCTGCTTGCCGGTGTGCAGAATTCCGGGTTAAGCAGAGGGATTAAATCATGAAGCACCGCAAGCATGTTGAAATGATTGCGGGTGATGGTGGCCAGGTAGCGCGGGTATTTAAACCCTTTGTAATCGAGTTTAATGACAAAATAATGGCATTTTGGATCAAGCCCCGAAGGGGAAAGCGCACCGCGCAGGATGAGTCGAATTAATTTTAAAAACGATCCGAATTCCCAGGCCAGCAACAACCGGCCTACTTTTTCTGAATGGTGTCTGGATAAAATAATACTCCTGCCGCGAACTCTGAAGAGGATGTGCATGTCATGGAAGTAATGCTTTAAATAAGCCAGGGCAACGCGGGGCACGCCATGAGGCAATCGCCTTTTGCGCAAGAGATTGGATAAACTGGTAATATCAAGGATGATTCGTTTCACACCGCACCTTCCCCATCAGGAGGTGGGGAATCTAGTCGAAATTTCATTAAGGGTCAATGGCGCAAAGGGAGGTGTTGGTTTACCCAGCGAACAATATCCTGCGCTCCCATCACCCCGGCAGACCTGGCAATTTCCTGGCCATGATTGAACAGCATCAGGGTAGGAATGCTTTGAATTGAGTAGCGCGCAGCCAGAGCGGGTTGAGTCTCTGTATTGATTTTTACCAAACGCACGTCCGGTTCAAGGAAACCGGCGGCCGATTCGAAGTGAGGTGCCATTATTTTACAGGGACCGCACCATTGTGCCCAGAAATCAACCAACAGCGGGATATCGCTGCGTTTCAGATGACGCTCGAAGGCCATTTGATCCAGAGACGCCGGTTTTGCATCGAAAATCGCTTTATCGCATTTCCCACATTTGGGGTGTGCCGTCAAACGGCTTGTGGGTAAACGATTGATGGTCTGACAGTGGGGGCAGACAAGGTGCATGGAGTCAGTCATGGTTTTCTCAACAGGACGTGTTTTGACTAACTTACTTGAAGTGCTGGCGGTATACAAGGCATGAACGGCGGGCTGGCTATTGAAGATTTCATGGCCATTAAAATATTGACAACATCATTGGTTTTTACTTATCATTAAAAGTTATTAATTTTATTACCTGAATCCGGTTTAACGCAGTCATGAAAATTACACTTAAGTAAGCCCTCGCCAGGGCAAAAAAACAAACAAAGTCGTTTCGGCTTTGGTTTTTTTTAATTGTCCTAATCGACACACTTAAGAGTAACTCATGAACCATAACCCTGCTTCATCTCCAAACCACCCTGTCATACCCCATCATTTGGGTTCCTTTATTGGGCACTTCTTAAAGCCGTATCGTTCAATCGTGGCTTTGTTTGTCCTGCTTGCCTTATTGGCTGGATTTTGGGGGCCATTCAACAGCCTGTTGATCAAGTCGTTTATTAATACGCTGACTGCCAGCAACACCATTGACCTTCCTGGTTTGTATTGGATAGCTGGATTGCTGGTGGTGAATTTCATTGTTTTTGATAATGTCACCTGGCGAACCATCGGCTTTTTAAACTACAAATATCAGGCCCGTATTAAAAACGAACTTATCAGTCAGACCTATGCCTATGTGCTTGGCGCCAGCACCCGGTTTTTTCAGGATAATCTGTCGGGGCGCATTGCCGATCAAATCACCACGTTGGCGGATAACATTGAAATTATTCTCCATCGGGTGTCGGTGGATTTCCTTCGTGGCGCCTCCCTGCTCGTTATTTCCTTTATTACCGCTTACGCAGTAAATGTCCTGTTTTTTTATATTTTGTTACTGTGGTTCATTGCTTTTGCAGTCGTGAGTATCAGTCTCTCCGTGCGCTTGGTTCATTTATCGGATGATCAGGCCAGTGCTGAATCGCAGCTTTCCGGCCAAATGGTGGACGGACTGGCTAACCAATCCAACATCCGTCTTTTTTCTCAAACGCCGTATGAAATAAAACGCATGGAGGCGTTTTTTACCCGAGTCCTGCAGGCATTCCAGAGAAAAGAATTGTTTATTGTCCTGCTTTGTTGTGTGCAAGGGGGCATGATTGCTGTGATGATGGGGCTGGCGGCGTTTACTTTAATCCATTTGTATGGCCAGGGTTTGGTCAGCATTGGTGATTTTGCCTTGATTCTTGGTATTTCCATGGAGTTAGGGCACATGATGTGGTACACCATGTACCAGGTGGATGAGTTTAATCAGGCGTTGGGTAAAGCCCGGCAAAGCCTGAATGCGTTAGCCATTCCTCATGACATCAGGGATAAAAGCGAGGCACCCTCATTGATTGTCAAACAAGGACGAATTGAATTTGCCAACGTTAAATTTCATTATCGTGACGGGTATTCTCTTTTTCAAAATAAGTCAGTAACCATTGAAGCAGGTCAAAAAGTGGGCTTGGTCGGGTATTCCGGGAGTGGCAAGTCAACTTTTGTGAACCTGATTTTAAGACTCTACGACATCGTTGACGGCCGTATTTTAATCGATGGTCAGGACATTGCTCAGGTGAGGCAAGACAGTTTGCGCCAGGCCATTGCCATGATTCCGCAGGACCCCAGCCTTTTTCATCGCAGCTTACTGGATAACATCCGGTATGGCCTTCTCGATGCTGACAGGGATGACGTGATTGCCGCCTCTAAAAAAGCCCATGCACACGAATTCATTCAGCGTTTACCAGAGGGGTATGATGCCCTGGTTGGGGAACGGGGCGTTAAGCTTTCAGGCGGGCAGCGCCAGCGCATTGCCATTGCTCGTGCGATGTTAAAAAACGCGCCCATTTTAATCCTGGATGAAGCCACTTCGCAGTTGGACTCCATTACCGAATCTACTATTCAGCAGAGTCTCTGGGGGTTAATGCAGGGGAAAACAACCCTGGTGATTGCGCACCGCTTATCCACATTGCTGCACATGGATCGCCTGTTAGTCTTTGATAAAGGGCATATTGTCGAAGACGGTACGCATGCGGAATTACTGCGTCTGGGCGGGCTGTATAAAATCCTGTGGGATGCGCAGGTGGGCGGCTTTCTGCCGGAAAAAAACGAAGAAGAGGAGAATCAGTAATGCCGGTACAATCCGATTATCAAGTCGTTAAAGTCGTTTCTTATGATGCGAATTGGCCTCAGCAATTTTTACTTGAAGCTGAGCAGATTAAAACCGCTTTGGGTGAAAATTGCCTTGATGTGCATCATATCGGCTCCACCTCGGTGCCTGGTTTAGCCGCCAAACCCGTGATTGATATGATTCCAGTCGTGGCGGATATTCGCGACGTCGATGGTGCGAATGCGAGGATGCAGGCGCTGGGTTATGAGGCCAATGGCGAATACGGCATTCCTTTTCGCCGTTATTTCCACAAAGGAGGCAGTCAACGCACGCACCATATCCATGTGTTTGAAGCAGGTCATGTGGACATTGAACGTCATTTGAAATTCAGGGATTGGTTGAGGTCTCATGCTGAAGACAGAGACGCTTACGCCCGATTAAAACAAGACCTGGCGCGCCAGTATCCCGATGACATCATGGCGTATTGTCTGGGTAAAGAGCCTTTTATTGCCGCCATTGACAAAAAAGCCGGTTTTAACGGGTTAAGAATGGTCAAAGCCCTGACGCCGCGAGAATGGCAGGCCGTGCGTCATTTCAGGCAATTTTATTTTTTCAGCAAAGCCGGTCTTGTTGATCCCTATACCTGGACTTTTGACCATCCAGGGCATGTGCATTTTGTGTTGCTTCAAGGAAGCGACATCATTGGTTATGCCCATTTGCAGTTATGGCCAGAGGCGCGCGCGGCCTTGCGAATTATTGTTATCGATGAGGAAAAACGAAATTGCCACAACGGAAGTCAATTATTGGCTTTATGTGAAAAATGGCTTAGACACCAGGGCTATCAAAGTCTTCATCTCGAATCGTCACCGCAGGCGCTCAGGTTTTATCGAAAACACGGGTATGTCGATAGGCCGTTTGATGATCCTGAGGGGTATGAAGGTGATCCTCAGGATATTGCGGTGGGGAAAAATCTCTAGGCAGAAATCAGACTGGGCAGAGAAAAGGCACAGCCCAAATTTAATGATAAGACCTAACCCAGGTCCTGGCTAACAGGCTTTGGCGGGCACTGTGGTTTAGGTGGTATCGGCTCATGAAGCCGATACCGTTCTAAACCCGAATATAACCCTGATCCATTGACGGTTCTTCTCCAGAAGGCTCTCTTATGTCTTGCAATGCTTCCTTGAAATTTCGAGTCTTATCCGCCAGGTTGGTTTCTGTAACCTGTGCGCCAAGGCCTGTTCCAATGCTTGCAGCGGCCAATGCCCCGGCAACAGCAAAGCCAATGACAAGACCGATACCCGTGGGGGCCAGCGCTATTGCCGCAATGGCGGCTACTACAGCGAAGAAACCGCAAGCGGCTGATACCGAACTTAATGTTGCGGAGGTTTTACTGCCAACCTTATCAGACAGGTCACCCAATTCGCAAAGGGAGTTCAATTGAGCCTCCGGTGTTTGCGCGGGATCGATGGCTTTGGTTGAATGATGGAGAATGTTATCCATAGCCTGGCAATCTTCCATTGTTAAGTCAGGTGATTCCAGCGCGTCAGTAACCGCAGCGCACAGTTCATTGCGTGCATCCCTTACTTCAACGATGCCGATGGATTGCGACAAAAGTTGTTTGTTGTCTGAACTAATCCTGACTTTGTACAGTTCAATCAAGGAAGACTCTAACGCATTGCGTTCTTCAAGCGTTAATTCCCCCTTTAATTGGGAAAGCCTTTTCTCGATCATCTGATCGATGTATTCGCGGTTTTTATCAGACAGGATACCCGTTTTTGAAGAGGGTAATCTGGCAACGAATGCTGTCAGGTCAAAGCCTTCAGCAACCGAAATTTTATAATCATCCATTTCCGAAACCTTGGCTGTTTCACGCAGGGAATCATAGGCGGGAAGCCAATCCGCCACCTCCGCTGGAATGCTGCCTTCGCCTTGCACGGGGGTAAAGCGTTTGGGCTCGCCATAATCAAAGACTGGTTTTGAACTTTTTCTGGTTGAAGAGATAGGGACAAAGTGATGATTTTTTAAGTAAGAAAAAATTTCGGGTTCTTTCGCAGTGTTGGGATAGCTCCTTTCGCCTTCTTTGGGGAATTTTCCGTTCAAGGTTGAGGCGTTTAATCCCTCGATGACGCCATCAAACGCTTCAAAACCCCATTCGCCTTCTTGATTACGACGATACAGTTTGAACGTGTCTTTCTCGCCCGGGATTTTAATCAGTACGGGGAAATTGTTTTTTTCGGCATCTTTAAGGGCATCCAGCGTTTTCGTACTGTCCGGATCGGATGTGGTATGCATGATAAAATGCGTGAGATTTTCCTGGACCTGTTCCTGAGTTAATGCAGGCCCCGAATAACCGATAACGTTTAGCCTCACATTTTTAGGGATAAGCTCCGGATTTTTTTGGAAAAAAGCAAAAAGAGGCTCGGCAATGTCTTTTCTGTCATCGTAAAAATTAAATTCAATGTCGTCGTTTGGATGATCCATCGCTGCAAGCTGCATCTGAGCGTACAGCAGCGACACTTTACTTTCATCATCCTTCTGCAGAAGAAAGCCGTCATTGTTCAGTTGATTGGGACTCACCTCGTCCTTGTAACTGCCATTTTCGCGTAAATAATCCTTTTCTTTGAATCGTCGATAGGTTGAACCGATATCCGGTTTGGATGCCTCCAAATCGGTAAGCAGAAAAGGATTGAATGTTCCGCCCACTTGATCAGCAAAGGCTTCCATTCTGGGAAATACCGAGCCTGGGGGGTATTCTGCTCCCGTGCCGTTTTTTAAATCGATATGAGGGTTTTGGCGGTTGGAGCCAATCAGAAGAATGGTTTCATCGCCTTTTGCAAACGTTGTTAAAATGTCAGCATTTGCAGCCAGATAAGCCTCGTTGGTTTGCTGATTTGTTTTTGACGCAGTCCACTGTTTACCTAACGCATGGGCCGATGCTTCATTACTAAAACAGCCGTCAAAATCAAGCGAGTGATACACCACTTTAGCCATTAGAACTCCTGAACAGACGAAAAATCAGTACTTATTTATCCATTATAGTGTGAATTAAGGCTGTACATAAGGCTTAAAGACATGTTGCGGTAGATTTTGCGGTCACGCTTGATTTAGTCGGTCAATGTTGGCCGCGTTTCATGCAGGGGCAGCCTGTTTTCATGGATTAATTTTAACACAGCATCCACCACCTCGGCATCGTATTGTAAGCCTCTGCCGCGTTGAATTTCCGCTACTGCAGCATCAATACCTAAAGCCGGTCTGTAGGGACGGTGAGAGGACATGGCTTCAAGGACATCGGCAACGGAAATCACCCGCGTTTCCGGCAAAATGTCGCTCCTTTTTAGACCGCGGGGATAACCGCTGCCATCCAATCGCTCGTGATGTTGTAAAATAACCTCGGCCACTGGCGCATCGAGGTGAACATCTTTCAGGATGTCATACCCTGTTTGAGAATGGTTCTTTATTAGCTCCATCTCAATGGCCGTGAGTTTGCTGGGTTTCACCAGAATTTCAGCCGGTATGGCAATTTTGCCGATGTCATGGACCAATCCCATAAGCTCAAGTGAGGCACAACGCGCTGGCGGCCAACCCAATTCCTGGCCAATGGCTTTGGCAATTAATCCCACGCGATACTCGTGACCGGCGGTGTAAGGATCGCGAAATTCAACCATATTCGATACCGCCCTGAATGTTCCTTTGATCGCTTTCTCTAACCGGGCGACATAGTCTTCTATTTTCTGACGCGCAAGCTGGATCTCTGAAATATCCTGAACCAATGATAAGTATTGAAAATTACCTAACCAGGAGATAGCTGTCACATCAATGCGAAGTGTGACTGTCACGCCATCGGGTCTCCGGTAGGGCAAAGTGTAGGTGAGATTGGTCTGTCCTTGATCAAGTAATGCCCAATGTTTGAGAATGAACGCTCTCGCGGGTTGATCTTTAACTAAATCCATAAGGCCAGTGTTTAACAGTGACTCTTTACTTTGGCCTACTATTTCACAAAATCGCGGGTTGACATAAAGAAATTTTTCTTTATTCCGAACATACACACCAATGCCTGCTTTTTCAATAAAGGCTTGAAAATACTTTTCACTGGCGCGTGACATGGTGATTTGTTGAACATAGAGTATCCGTTCCACGGTATTGGCGAGTATGGTTGCGACGGAATCAAGCAATGCCGCTTCTTCGGGTAAAAACAGGGCGTCAGGGGAAGGAGAGGGGAGGCGATGATAACCCACCTCGATCCGCACGCTGGATTTTGAGTCAATTGAAAATTCTTTAATGAGTGGTTCTGAAACGAATACGGGGTCCTGAGTTGAGCTGAATTTACCCCAGATTGATTCGATGTTGGCAACCATCAGTTCCGGAAACTGAAAGGCTAAGGGCAACTGCCGTGCGGTTTCGGCAAAAAACGCCTCGATATTAAGCGACTTACGCCCACTGTACTCTGATATACGGTAGAGGCCTTGCAGTTCTTTAATACGCTCCCCAAGCGCCTGAGTCAGGCGGCTTTGTTCCATTTCCAGCCGTTTACGCGATGTAATGTCTCGTATCACTTGTACCCAGGCATCCGGAAAAAACTCGGAATGAATGGGTGATAAACTGCATTCCACCCAAAAGCCCTCACTCGTCTCGATTGCCGCAGCAAAGGGGTTTTGAGTATGGGGTAATTGTGAGCAGACCGGGCAGTGGGCTTGGGGTATTTCTTTGTTATGAAACAGCCCATGGGATGCCTTGCCGACCAATGTTTCAGCGGTCATCGCTCTCATTAAACCGGCCGCGCGATTTGCCTGACGAATACTGCCATCCGGTTGAACAATCAATGTGGCATCGGGAATATGATCATAGGTATTGGCCGCCTGGCCCAGCAGGCTGAACGGGTTGGTTAATGTTTGAATGACCAAGGCGACATAGATAAACCAATAGGAAAAAATTCTTAAGGTATGGCCGATGCTGTTTTCGATACCAAATAAACTCGTGTATTGTGAAAGTGCGATCTCGGTAATGATCATCGTCAGGATACTCATGGACAGATAAAACAGTGAGGTTTTGGTCAACAAATTCCTGTTTTTCCAAAGTAACAGCCAGGCGATGCACAGCACCAGAATAATCACCCATTCACTGTAAGTTTTAAACGGTGTTACCCCATAGCCATTAATGAAAGTCTGAGGAAAATACCCTGAAAAAACCGCACTAAAAACCAGGGATATCAAGATAAAAAGGATTAAATTAAAGATCCAGACACGCAAGGTGTGACGAAAAAAATAAGTCGCGCCTAAAAATGACAATGCCTGAATAAAACGCGCTGCGATCCAAAGTTGCGTGCTCTCATTTCCCCCTGTAGCCGGTATAATCGACATGCCCTGGTAAACTAAAACGTGGACTATATCAAGGCAGGCGCACCAGCCGCATGTCAGCGAAATAATCACCACAAATTGATTTTTGGTAAAGCGCGTCGAGGTGATTGCTACCGTCATTGCAATAAGACTGATGTTAATCGTAATGAGTTCGGCTAAGGTATGGAATGCAAGGAAACCGGCATAATGCCCAATAATAATGCATATCAGTGATAAAAAAGCAGGGGGTAAAAAGGCTTTTAATGCAAGAGGCCACGCCGGTGTATTACCAAAGTAGGCTACCTTGCCCAAATCATCCATGAGTTCTCCATCATTCAGGGTAAATGATCAGGCAAACCTGACGCTTACCGTGCCACTGACAGGCAGGCCTTTTATTTTCATTATGCCTTTATTAAATCATAGTGTCTCAATGGCATTAAGCAAATCAGTGGAGCGTGTTAACCATAACGACATGCTCGGGTGAATCACAGCCTGGAGTAAGCGCAATGGAGTGTTTTTACCCGATCACTCAAGTATTAGCATTGGGTTCCCCTGCATCCTCATTTTCAATGTCTCTTGACGTGGGTCCCCCGTCTGTCGCAAAGTGATTATCAAAACCCTTCATCGCATCGCCGCTCCTGTGAACCGGGTAGGGAAGAAACAGAGAAAATGACAACAGACGCGCAAAAGCCGCGACTCCAGCGTGAATTAGGCCTGTTCGGCGCAACCATGATGGGTTTAGGCTCCATTATAGGCACAGGTATTTTTGTCAGTGTGGGCGTCGCGGCAGGGAGAGCAGGGCCATCGGTCATCCTGGCTATTGGGCTGTCTGCACTTGTTGCGGTCTGTAATGCGTTTTCCAGCGCGCAGTTGGCGGCGAGTCACCCGGTAAGTGGGGGGACGTATGAATATGGGTACCGCTATTTGCATCCCAGCCTTGGTTTTACTGCCGGATGGATGTTTTTATGCGCAAAGACTGCTTCAGCGGCCACTGCGGCATTGGGCTTTGCGGGTTATTTGGTCAACTTGCTTGCTATGGATTCTCTTCCGCTTATTCCGCTTATTCCGATTGCCGTGATAACGTCTGTTTTACTCATGATTCTGGTGTTGGGCGGCCTTAGACAAACCAATTGGACAAACATGGTGATTGTTTCAGTGACATTGATCACACTGCTCTTGTTTGTCTGCTTTGGACTAACGACCCTGTCTGGCAAAGGCCTGAATAATCTGCAACCCTTTTTTCCTTCAGAAAAGGGACTGGGCGATTTCTTTTATGCCACGGCATTGATGTTCGTGGCCTATACGGGTTACGGCCGTGTCGCGACACTGGGCGAGGAAGTTAAAAATCCGAAAACCATCATCCCGCGCGCCATCATTGCCACCCTCACGGTCAGCGCCATCCTTTATACTGCTGTCAGTTTGGTGGCTGTAGGAACGGTGGGAGCAATTCATCTTGCCCAATGGACTCATGGCAGTGCAACACCCCTCGAAAGGGTTGCGCGTACGATGGAAATACCCGGACTTGGAACGCTCATCGCCCTGGGGGCATGCACGTCCATGTTGGGTGTTTTATTAAATTTAATCCTTGGCCTCTCGCGTGTCGCTTTGGCCATGGGAAGACAGGGGGATTTGCCTGTTGTTTTTGCCCGCGTATCTGCTGCAGGCGTTCCAAGGGCGTCGGTGATAGGGGTGGGCATGCTGATTACTGGTCTGGTTTTCGTGGGTAACGTTGAAACAACATGGGCATTCAGCGCATTGACTGTATTAATTTATTATTCCATTACCAACCTTGCCGCTTTACGCTTACCAAAAGAGGAGCGACTTTATCATCCTGTCTTTGCAGTAGGCGGATTACTGGCCTGCTTATTTTTGGCATTCTGGATTCCGTTAACCATTTGGATAACGGGACTGGGTCTCATCATCGGCGGATTGATTTGGCATGTTATCAGTCGGTTGCTGAGACACTCGCGATGAATAAAACGATTATATATTTTCTTCAATTTGAAAAATATCATGCCCTTCATTAAAAAAATTCAATGCATAATGAAGCTGCCCTTTCGTTTCTGCATGTATTTTAAAAAGGGCCTGAGATTTCTCCACATTGGAATTCAATCTCGCCAGAAGTTCAATCCCGGCTGATTTTGCATTAGGAGCTCCTGCCAATTTAGCGATGGTTGCAATGTGTCGGTTATCTATGTTTCGAATTAAACCAGAGTACTTTGATTCCACGGTATAAACGAAGGGTGCAGTGGGAATTGCTTTCATACCACCCTGTGCTTCGCAGATGGCTTCAAATTTTTTCAGTGCTTCGCCACGCTCAAGAATGGTTTTAGCCACGGTAAATCCATTGGAGGTATTCCCTTTAGGGCAAAAATCAATCAAGTGGCCTGCTAAAAGCAGGGCATGTTCGCGAAGATCAGCTGGCGCGTGTTTTTCATTTTGAAGCACCGATAAAATGTCGCGGGCTTCAAGCGCGGGGCCTATGCCGCGTCCGACAGGTTGTGAGCCATCCGTAAACAGGACTTTTAGTTTTATATCAAATTGCTTCGCAATAAAATGCAATAGAACCTTAAGCTGCTCTGCTTGCTCCAGGGTTCTGATTTTGGCCGTGGTGCCAATGGGGACATCAATAACAATATGGTTTGAGCCCGCAGCAATTTTTTTGGAGACAATCGACGCAACCATTTGACCCATGCTATCCAGGTTTATGGTGCGTGCCAGTCGGATGAGTAAATCATCGGCAGGGCTTAAGCCTATGGCGCCACCCCAGGTAATGCAGCCTTGTTCCTTTTCAATGATTTTTTTCATTGCAGGGATATCGTGAGTGACATTGGTAAAGACTTCCATCGTATCGGCAGTGCCTGCCGGGGAGGTGATGGCCCGAGAGGAGGTTTTAGGAATTAAAAGGCCATAGGCTGCAACAATAGCGACCACAATAGGGGTGGTTCTATTTCCCGATAAGCCACCAACACAATGTTTATCGACAATCAACGGCGCTGACCAGTGGATTCTCTGACCGGTATCAATCATTGCCTGGGTTAAAAAAAGAATTTCTTGCCTGGTTAATCGGTTGCCACCGCTTGCAGCAATAAACATCGCAATGTGAATGTCGGACAAGTGTCCTGAGACAACATCCTTGATAATCGAACCGAGTTGCAGCTTACTTAATTCATTCCCATAAATTTTGGATCGAATAAAATTAATTGACTCGAGTGTTTTCGGGTGAGCGACCGTGATTTCATCGCCCTGTTTAGCTGACAGCAGCTTCCAGGCATAATTAGACAGACTGGCTTCATTATGCTTCAGAAGATCGGTTTCAATGATATTGAGGGTGGCAATAATTGAACACTTATTGAGCGTTACCATGACTCTGGCTTGAGCATTAAATCCTTCTGATTTACAGATAAGGCAATCTGCACGCATATAGACAATGGGTTCTTTATGGGTGTTGATGCCTAAATATTTCAGTGAAAGCTTGTGCTTGTTGGTCAAGCCTACCCTCAAATCATACGCCGAATATACCTATAAGTTAGAATAATTTTTGTCCACATGCAACACGGTATTTCAAAATCAGATTGGCATGATGCAAAGACTAATGCTATAAAAAACAGAGGACTGGGGATTTGAGTCCTGGTTGTTAGTCCTGAATTAGAAGTGCTGGGAAAAGGATTTCGACTGATGGATTCTCTTTAATGAATAGTTGACTCATTCGCCCTGTCTTTGTGTGCCGTATTTTTTGCCGAGTGCTCTTTTCAAACACAGCCCCCTTCTATCCACTTACTGGAGCTCAAGGGTATAAAAGGGAGTCATTTGGATGAATATATTATTTATTAATACCGGCCCATGGGGAACGGGTAGTTTTACTTTAAGCCAATGCCTGTCGAAAGAGCTTATCAGGTTAGGGCATAACGTAAAAATTTTTTTCCCTGATTCAAACATGGACTCGTCAGATAAAGAGGACTATTACAGTCACCCAGAACTGTATTCGATTTGGAATTTTCCAATTAAAACCGGTTCATCCACACTGCACACGTTTCCTCTGATGATAAGTGATCCTCATCCAAGAAATCCGGATGCCATGACGTTTAAAGCATTATCCAGCAGGCAGTTTGCTACCTATCAGCATGAATTGCATCGTCAGCTGTCCTCGCTGATCAACGCATTTAAACCCGACATTATTGAATGCCATCACATCTGGTATCCCTGTTGGGTAATCCACAAGCTGGGGCTAAATTACATCGTCACCGCGCATCACAGTGATCAATTAGGTTTTCGCTACGATCCAACAGTTCAAAAAAAAGCAATTGAAGCCGCGAATGGCGCTAAAAAAATTATTGCTATTTCAGAGTCTGTTAAAAAAGAGGTGCTGGAACTTTATAAGGTCCCCGAAGACAAGGTGGTGGTGCTTGCAAATGGTTATGATGAAACGGTTTTTAAACCAAAAAGAGTCAATAGGGAAGACGTTCTTCAACAATTAGGCATTCGTATTCCTCGCCATGCCCCGATTGTCAGCTTTGCGGGTAAATTATCCCTGACCAAAGGCATTGATCTCTTGTTGCAGGCCAATAAATTACTCGATGCCAGTCTGGGTATTCATATTATTGTGATGGGGGCAGGCGAGATAGACCCGATTCTTAAAACCCTGGATGCAGCGTCGTATAGTTTAAAAAACGTTCATTTAGTTGGCCATCAGCCTCCAGAGCGCGTGGCTGATATTCATCATATTGCTTATTTGGGTGTGATGCCTTCTCGCAGTGAGGGGTTTGGCATTTCCTGTCTGGAAGCCATGGGTTGTGGTTTACCCATGATTGTCACTCGCAGCGGAGGCCCTGAGTATTTTGCAGTAGGGAAAATTATAAACAGTGACTCTGCTCAACAATTAGCAGAGGGCATGATGGAACTATTAAAAATCCCTGACAAGGAGTATCAAAACCTGCGCACAAAAGCGCTGAAGGTCGCTCAGGGTTATTCCTCGTTGTCTATCGCACAACGGCATCTGGCGTTATATGATGAATTATTGCTTTAATTTAAATGTTACTTGCCGCAGGCATGGCTCGATCAACGGATTAATTTAATACTATTAACCATTCCATTATTCAGAGACTCGATGAAAATTCAATTTTTAGGTGCGGTACAAACAGTCACGGGGTCGAAATACCTTATTCAAACCAATCAAATCAATCTATTGGTTGATTGTGGCCTTTTCCAGGGATATAAGGAGTTGCGGTTACGAAATTGGGCCAATCTTCCAATTAACCCTCAAAAAATTGATTATGTGTTATTGACTCATGCTCATATTGACCATAGCGGCTATATTCCCTTGTTAATAAAAAATGGTTTTCGCGGAAAAATTTTGTGCACGGCGGCAACAAAGGATTTATGCCGTATTTTATTGCCAGACAGCGGTCATCTTCAGGAAGAAGATGCACGTTATGCCAATCGCAAGGGCTACTCCAAACATCATCCTGCCTTGCCGCTGTATACCCGGCAGGAAGCAGAAGATTCCTTAAATTATTTTCAGGTTATTTCTTTTGAAGAGCGCATTTCAATCGCTAACAACCTGCAGGCTACCTTTTATTATGGTGGTCACATTCTAGGCGCCTCGTTTATTCGTTTAGAGCAGGGTGATACGTCCATTTTATTTTCAGGCGATCTGGGCCGGGAGGCCGATCCGTTGATGTTTGCACCCAAAGAGCCGTTGACGTCGGACTTTCTTGTTATTGAATCCACTTATGGCAATCGCATCCATGACAAGATGGACCCTTTGATTCAGTTGAAAGAAATCATTAATCGTACTGTAAAACGGGGGGGCTCTATTATTATCCCTTCGTTTGCCGTTGGAAGAACGCAGTCATTACTTTATTATCTTTATGAATTAAAATCTAAAAAGGAAATTCCTGATATTCCCGTGTTTGTTGATAGCCCGATGGCAACCAATGCCACCAAAATTTTTTCTCGTTATGCTGAACAAAATCGATTAACCAAAGAGCAAAACAACGCGGTCTGCGCCATGGCTCATTACATTAACTCCGTCGATGAGTCCATTGCTTTGGATCACCAACAATTCCCGGCAGTTGTGATTTCAGCGAGTGGGATGGCGACAGGCGGTCGCATTCTTCATCACCTACGCCGTTTTGCACCTGACCCTAAACACACCATTTTATTCAGTGGCTTTCAGGTCGGTGGAACGCGTGGCGACAGGATGATTCGCGGGGAGAGAGAAATCAAGATGTTTGGGCAAATGATTCCAATACGAGCTGAAGTAGTACAGATGGACAATATCTCTGCCCATGCCGATTCCATTGAAATGCTCAATTGGTTGGCCCATCTAAAAAAAGCGCCGCGTAAACTATTCATCACCCATGGCGAAAAAGAAGCGTCTCAAGCACTAAAATCTCAAATAGAGCAACGGTTTCACTGGAAATGTGAAATCCCTTCCTATCTGGATTCTGCAACGTTATGCGAGGACAGGTAATGAAAATGCGTGCCATGGTGATGGAAAACAATCATCAGAAATTGATTGATACCCAAATCGAAAAACCGACCCCGAATGCGGAGCAAATTCTAATTAAAATCACCGCCTGTGGTGTATGCAGAACCGATCTGCATGTGGTGGATGGCGAATTGAAGCATCCCAAACGCCCCTTAGTCCCTGGTCATCAAATTGTGGGCGTTATCGAAGCCATGGGTGAAAAGGTTCGCTCGTTTACTGTGGGGCAGCGCATTGGGGTTCCATGGCTAGGGGGTAGTTGCGGTGTTTGTCAATTTTGTTTGACCGGCCGGGAGAATCTCTGCGATGAGGCAAAATTTACAGGATATCAGATTGATGGTGGCTTTGCAGAGTATTGTGTTGCAAATCATCGCTTTTGTTTTCCCCTTCCGAATGGCTATTCGGATGTGCAGGCGGCCCCCTTGTTTTGCGCAGGGCTTATTGGCTATCGCGCCTTATTAAAAACCATGGAAGCCAAACACCTGGGGTTATATGGGTTTGGATCAGCGGCACACATTCTGACCCAGGTGGCATGTAAACAAGGACGTAAAGTGTATGCTTTCACACGTTCCGGTGATACCCAAGCCCAGGAATTTGCCCGTCAATTAGGCGCTACCTGGGCAGGGGATGCGAATCAATCGCCGCCACACCGGTTGGATGCGGCAATTATTTTTGCACCGGTGGGTTCCCTGGTTCCATTGGCATTGCAACAGACGAGGAAAGGTGGAACGGTAGTCTGTGCCGGAATTCACATGAGTGATATTCCTGCTTTTCCGTATGAACTGCTTTGGGGAGAACGTACGCTCTGTTCAGTGGCTAATTTAACTCGAAAAGACGGAGAGGAATTTTTATCATTAGCGCCTACCATACCGGTTAAAACGGAAATTCATACTTACCCTCTCACCAGGGTTAATGAAGCCCTGGATGATCTGCGACAGGGACGATTCACTGGATCGGCAGTGATCCTCATTAATAAGGCAGTGGCTGGTCAATGAAGAGCGAACATTGCACTGGCATTCTATCGAGCGTTCTACACTCTCGCTGGCAAGTCATTATTGCAGTCCTTTCTCTCCTGGCTATCGGTGTCCATTTCACCCTGAGTTTTTTTAATACCAGATTCACTGCTGTTCCCTTGTTATTGTTAATTGTTGTTGGCGGAATACCGTTATTTTTGCAAATTTTTTTGAAATTGCTCAAAGGAAATTGGGGGGCTGATTCCCTGGCTGCCATTGCCTTGATCACAGGCATTACCCTTCAACAATACTTAGCCGCATCGTTTATTATTTTAATGTTAGCCAGTGGCCAGACCCTGGAGCGCTATGCGCGGCATAAAGCATCGGCTGTTTTATTGGCATTGGTCAAACGCATGCCTTCCCTTGCTCACCGCAAAATGAATAATGGAATTGAGGATATTCCAGTGGTTGGCATAACCATCGATGATGAACTGGTTATTTATCCGCATGAAACCTGTCCAGTGGATGGCCTTGTGATTGAGGGCAATGGCTCCATGGATGAATCTTACCTTACCGGTGAACCGTATCAAATTTCCAAGGCCCCTGGCGCCACGGTTTTATCGGGCGCTATTAACGGAGAATCAGCGCTCACCATTAAAGCGACTAAGCGGCCCGTGGATTCAAGGTATGCAGTTATTGTAAAAGTATTAGAAGAGGCAGAACAAAAACGTCCATCCATCCGTCGATTAGGTGATCAGATTGGAGCTGTCTTTGCACCGCTGGCGCTCGTGTTCGCAGCGGCTACCTGGTATTTTACAGAGGATGCCATTCGTTTTCTTTCGGTGCTGGTTATTGCAACACCTTGCCCCTTATTAATTGCAATTCCCATTACAATCATCAGTGCTATTTCGCGAGCGGCGAAACAGGCCATCATTATCAAAAATCCTGTTGTCCTCGAACAATTACCCACCTGTACAACCGCTATTTTTGACAAGACAGGTACACTGACCTATGGAAAACCCACGTTAACCGCAGTGTATACCGTCTCCGATTACACAGACGATCAACTCTTGCAATACGTTGGTAGTCTCGAACGTTATTCCAGGCATCCGCTTGCCAGTGCTGTTATTAAAGCAACACAGGAGCGGCATATTGAGTTGATCGAATCGACCAACGTATCGGAAAAGCCGGGACAGGGTTTGAATGGCATCGTTAATCATCGACGCGTGGAGGTCACGAGCCGAAAAAAATTAGTAGAAAGAATGCCTGAGTGTCAATCCTTACTACCCCCTGTTGCCCCAGGGTTGGAGTGCATTATTTTGTTAGATAATCACTATGCAGCCACATTGCATTTTCATGATGCACCGCGGCCTGAAAGCAAATCATTTATCAGTCATCTGACGCCGGCGCACCAATTTAAAAAAATTATGCTTGTTTCCGGGGATCGGGAATCGGAGGTTAATTACCTCGCGGGGTTAGTTCCTTTCACCGAGGTTTATGCCTCGCAAAGTCCAGAACAAAAATTAGCCATTGTGCGTCGTGAAAGGAAAAAAGCGCCGACTGTGTTCATGGGGGATGGTATCAATGATGCCCCTGCTTTAACCGCAGCCACCGTGGGTATTGCTTTTGGACAGCATAGTCAAGTCACGGCTGAAGCCGCCGGGGCGGTTATTATGGAAAACACATTAAGCAAAGTGGATGAACTGCTCCATTTGAGTATCAGCACGAGGACTATCGCCGCGCAGAGTGCTGTGGGGGGGATGCTTTTAAGTCTCGTTGGGATGGGATTTGCAGCAGCGGGCTTTATAAGCCCGGTCATGGGTGCCATACTTCAAGAGTGCATTGATATTCTTGCGATTGTCAATGCCTTACGCCTGGCGGTTGGCTTTAAAATTAAAATTGATTTACCGGACAGTTAAACACAACAGTCCTTTAACAGGCGCCCGGATTTCATGTGACCCTGGCTCGCCTTGCAAAGATAATCGTAAATTCGGTCAGTAAAGGGAGCCTGGCATTCTGACCTGGAGAGACGCTTTGAAACCTATATTGTTTTCCTTATTTAATGCGTCAGCCATCAATAAGCGATTAACGGACGCCCTCCAAATCGAGGTAGGTGATGTCATGTTACATCGTTTCCCTGATAGCGAATGGTACGTGAAAATTAATTCAAGGATTAACAACCGGGAACTGATTGTGGTCGACAGCTTAAACCAACCGGATGAAAAAATACTGCCGCTATTGTTTTTTGCCAAAACGGCTAAGGAATTAGGGGCAAAAAAAATCGGATTGGTTGCGCCCTACCTTCCCTATTTGCGTCAAGACAAGCGTTTTCAGGAGGGGGAGGGAGTGACCTCGCGTTATTTTGCTGAATGGTTATCCGAATCATTTGACTGGATCATGACCATCGACCCCCATTTGCATCGTTACTCCTCGCTAGATGAACTCTATGACATACCAACCTTTACGCTCCATGCCGCAGCGCCTGTAGCCGCATGGATAAAAAAGCATGTCGATAAGCCAATGATAATCGGCCCGGACATGGAAAGTCAGCAATGGGCTGCTGACATCGCAGAGAAAGGGCATTTCCCTTACCTGATATTGGAAAAAAGCAGACGTGGTGACAACGACGTGGCTATTACAGGGCCAACTACCCCGAGGCTTGAATCCGTTAGTCCCATAGTCGTCGATGACATTATCTCTACGGCAGCAACCATGATGAAGGCCGTTAAGTATTTACGAGATGCTGGTGTGAAGTCAGTGACATGCATCGGTGTGCATGCCCTTTTTGCAGAAAATGCGTATTCCCTGTCAACAGAAATGAAGAATGTTCAAATGGTCACCTGTAATACGATTAGCCATGCAACGAATGGGATTGATGTCAGTGATTTAATTGTGGATGCCTTGGTAAAAAACAAATTAGTCAGGGCATTGAAAAAGTAAACGGAGGACGGGCAATGACGCAGGAGCATCACCACCAGGGACACGATGCTGAGGGCAAAGCGCACACGTGTTGTCACCACGAACAAAAAGCAACCAGGCTGCATGACGCTGGCACCCAACCGGGGTACGCAGTCATCTACACCTGCCCCATGCATCCGGAAATTCGTCAGTCCAGTCCTGGAGTTTGCCCTGTTTGTGGCATGGCATTAGAGCCGGAAACGGTCAGTGTCAACGAAGTAAATCCTGAGTACCTGGACATGACGCGTCGCTTTTGGATAGCGGCCATTTTGACTTTGCCTGTGGTGTTGTTGGCGATGGTTGGCCATGGGTTTAAACCGTTTATTCCTGCCGCAGCGTCCAACTGGATTCAATTGCTGTTGGCTACACCCGTGGTCTTGTGGGGAGGGTGGCCTTTTTTTGAACGGGGTTGGTCCTCTTTGCGAACACGGCAATTGAACATGTTTACTCTCATCAGCATGGGCATTGGGGTGGCCTGGGTTTATAGCGTGGTGGCCACTGTCTGGCCTCAATTATTTCCCCCTGCGTTTCGAGGTCATGGCGGGGTGGTCGCAGTCTATTTTGAAGCCGCCGCCGTCATTACTACGCTTGTACTGTTGGGGCAGGTTCTGGAACTAAAAGCACGGGAGCGAACGGGGAGTGCTATCCGGGCCTTATTGAAACTGGCCCCTGAAAGCGCACACCGGTTGGACGATGAAGGCGGTGAAGAAGAGGTATCACTCGATCAGGTGAAAATCGGTGACAGGCTTCGTGTCCGTCCGGGAGAAAAAATACCCGTGGATGGGGAGGTGTTTAATGGACGAAGCCTTGTGGATGAATCCATGGTCACCGGCGAACCCATTCCTGTTGTTAAGGAGGCTGGATCAAAAGTCATTGGTGCGACAATCAATCAGACCGGCAGTTTTGTCATGAAAGCACTGCACGTGGGCAGCGATACCCTGCTGGCGCGCATCGTGCAGATGGTGAGTGAGGCGCAGCGAAGCCGCGCACCGATTCAACGATTGGCCGATACGGTTTCAGTGTGGTTTGTTCCTGCCGTGATGCTGATTGCAGCACTGTCTTTTATTGTGTGGGCTTTGGTTGGGCCGCAACCCTCGCTTGGTTATGGGTTAATTGCCGCTGTCTCAGTACTGATCATCGCCTGTCCCTGTGCTTTAGGCTTGGCAACGCCGATGTCCATCATGGTGGGGGTTGGCAAAGGGGCGCAAAGCGGCGTATTAATCAAAAATGCCGAAAGCCTCGAACGTATGGAAAAGGTCAATACACTGGTACTTGATAAAACAGGGACGCTGACCGAAGGACGCCCGGAACTAGCGCGCATGGTCACCGATGGCGGATTTGAAGAGGATAAGATATTAGCATTGGCAGCCGCTCTTGAACAGCAAAGTGAACATCCATTGGCCAATGCCATTGTGAAGGCCGCCAGAGAAAAGCGGTTGCCTCTTGCAACGGTGGCAGGCTTTGATGCACCTGCTGGCAAAGGCGTTACTGGTCAGGTGGGCAATCACCGTGTAGCCATAGGAAATGTTAAATTAATGCAGGAGCACGGGAGTGACAATGCTTCCTTGTTTGAAAAAGCGGATGAGCTGCGTGCCCAGGGCGCTTCGGTGATGTTCATGGCAGTGGACAATAACACGGTAGCGCTTTTAGTGGTGGAAGATCCCATCAAGTCGACTACGCCTGAGGCTATTCATGATCTTCAACAACGCGGCATCGACATTGTCATGCTCACCGGGGACAGCAACAAAACGGCCGAGGCAGTAGCCGCTAAACTGGGTATAAAGAAAGTGGTGGCGGAAATTATGCCTGACGAGAAGAGCCGCATCGTCGGTGAGTTGAAAGCCCGAGGCCTCGTGGTTGCCATGGCAGGGGATGGGGTCAATGATGCTCCAGCGCTTGCAAAAGCCGACATCGGTATCGCCATGGGAACCGGTACTGATGTGGCCATCGAGAGTGCGGGCATAACCTTATTACGAGGTGATTTGCGGGGTATTGCGAAGGCGCGTCGTTTATCCGAAGCGACGATGCGTAATATTCGGCAAAATTTGTTCTTTGCTTTTATTTATAACCTGTTAGGTGTGCCATTGGCAGCCGGTATCCTCTATCCCTTAACCGGTTTGCTTTTAAGTCCAATGGTTGCCGCAGCAGCCATGGCCCTTTCTTCTGTCTCCGTGATTGGTAATGCGCTGCGATTACGAGGCATTAAATTATAAATCGCTGGAAGATGGGAAAATGCATTCACTTAAGTTAGCCTGGTGTGGAGGAGGGCAGCCTCCACACCTAGGCTGACTGGTGCTATTGGCTAACTTCGCTGCACGGTGTAAAAACCCGTTGCCGGCTTGGGATAATGCGAGCTTGCCCAGACAAAATCCAAATCAAATTCCAACGCCGCATTCGGCTCAAGTTCACATAAACCGATTTCAGCGTGCGATTCAGCATCGAGATCAACCAGGCAGTTTGAAAGGGCATTGTTTTTACTGATGAGACCAATCACGCCCTGGTTAATTTGAACGTGAATCAGGAGATTGCTTTTTGTACCGTTAACCAATAGCAGCTCCCCTTTTTCCAATGTGATTTCCCAGGCATTGGGGGATGAATTCAGCGTGTCCTCAATTCGGATTAGTTGAGCAGAGGCCAAATGACAAGCCAAAAACAAAGCGATGGATACAGCCGCCTTTAATTTCATATACCCTCCCTGGTATAGTCGTGTGGAATTAAATCATGACCTGATTAATTTACTTAATTGCATCACTAAAGTAAATCAAGCCTCCAAAGGGAGCCACAGCTAAAAATGGCTTATTCAATTTTCATGGTAAAGGATAAATGATGTCTTTTGATAAAATAATCTGTGTAGGAAAAAATTATCTTGCCCATGCCAAAGAGCTGGGAGATGAAGTACCAGAAAAGCCGGTAATTTTTTTAAAACCGCCGAGTGTTCTTAGACAAATTCCTGGTTGGGGGGAGCAAGTCGAGGTTGATTTCCCTCATGAAGACACGGAGGTGCAGCCAGAGTGCGAAATTGTACTTCGTCTCGCTCAGGATGGCTATCAAATGACAGTTGAAGAAGCAAGGAACGCTATTGCGGATGTCACTCTTGGTCTTGACATGACGTTAAGATCTCGCCAAACGCAGCTTAAGAGACAAGGGCATCCATGGACTACATCCAAAGTGTTCAAGGATGCGGCTATTGTTGGTCCCTGGATTCCTTATCAACACTTTAATGACTATCTGAGTGCTGAATTCCAATTACGCCTGGATGGAACCCTCAGGCAATGCGCCAAAGGGACAGACATGATGATGCATCCGCACGATTTACTGGTTTATATCAGCCAATTTTTTCCCTTGAAAGCAGGTGATGTCATTTATACGGGTACCCCTGGTGGAGTGACTTCAATAACAGCAGGCACGACCGCTGAATTATGCTGGAAAAATTATTCCTGCACCGTAAAATGGAAGTAGTTTATAGCAGGTAGCCTGGGATACGGCCTGCGCCCTACCCCCAGGCTAGATCCAGGTTATGATATTCTATCCATCGCTCTGATCTCCTCCCTGAAAATAGATCCACCCTAAACTGGAGAAATCTGGCAAAATATCAACAAGCAAAAAAGGTATAAGCCATCATGAAAAGAAGCAAATTTACAGAAGAACAAATTCTGTTTGGGTTGAAGCAGGCGGAACTGGGAACGAGTGTTTCAGAGGTATGCCGAAAGCTGGGAATAAGCGAGGCGACATTTTACATATGGAAGAAAAAATATGGTGGGCTTGGTGCATCGGAACTCAGGAAACTTCGTCAGCTGGAAGATGAAAACAAGCGTCTTAAGCAGTTGGTTGCTGACCTAAGTCTTGATAAGCAGATGTTGCAGGATGTTCTGTCAAAAAAGCTTTAAAGCCACGGAAAAAGCGAGCGTTGGCATTAGCCCTTCAGGACAGTTACCGGATAAGCATCCGCAGAAGTTGTGACGTTCTAATGTTAAGCCGTAGTGTATATCAGTACCGTTCATGTCGTGGCGAAGATACAGCAGTAAGACACCGTATACGTGAGATAGCCCACACACGGGTACGTTATGGTTATCAACGCATTCATGTTTTATTAAGGCGGGAAGGATGGGTTATTAATCACAAAAAAGTTCACCGCATTTATTGTGAGGAAGGTCTTAATCTTCGCAGAAAGCGTCCGCGCCGTCATGTTGCTGGTGCGCACAGAGAAGAACGATTAATGGCGTCCACTTTAAACGAATGCTGGAGCATGGACTTTGTTTCTGACAATCTGTTTAATGGGAGGAGAATACGGGCTTTAACTATAGTCGATAATTTTAGTCGGGAATGCATGGCTATTCATGTAGGGCCGACTATTCGGGGTGAGGAAGTTGTGAATGTTCTTGAGGAGCTCAGAGTCCTTGATAACAGGCTACCAAAAAGCATCCGGATTGATAATGGCCCTGAGTTTATTTCAAAGATATTAGACAAATGGGCTTATCAGAATAATGTAACTTTGGATTTCTCAAGGCCCGGAAAACCAACAGATAACGCGTTTATTGAGTCATTTAATGGCAGTTTTAGGGATGAATGCCTGAACAGCCACTGGTTTCTTTCTCTGGAAGATGCTAAAAGAAAAATTGAGGAATGGCGTCAAGATTACAACGATTTTCGGCCCCATTCCTCCCTGAACAATTTGACCCCAAATCAGTTTAGGCAGAAAATCTCGGATGTCAATTTTTTCTAGTTTTTGACGGCTCTGTTTTTGGGAGAGGATCACCACCTCCTTGATGAGAGAGATTATTAATCTGCTGTGATCTTTACAATGTATAGTCAAAGTTTGTTTTTTCAACGCCAATGGATACAATTATTTAACTGGAAATCTTTTTTATTTTAGTGGTCTTTAGATAGGTGCCCCATATTATGGGGCTAAAAGGTTGAAAAAATATGCATTGAATTTTCAGATTTGACCAAACAGTAATCATTTATAAAAAGATCCCGAGCAAAAGCCTCAAAATCAAAATAGCAGGTCAAACTATCCGGCATTTGATGGGTATAGCAGTCATTAAATAACTGCCTGGCAAAATCAACTTCTGAATCATAACAACCTTGGTATTGATCCTCCAACATGATTTGTGCATCATCTACCTAGTAATCACAGAGTAGGGCTAATCCTAATTCTCCGTGTTCTTGAATAAATGAAGCATATTCTACAATGTTACTTATTGACTCATACTCATGAATTTTGATGCTGCCGAATCCGGCTCTTTCTCATTTAAGGGGGCACTTTAATCAAGTTAGTTTAAACTAACCCATTGATTTAGCGATCGAAATGGAGATTAAAGTGCCGAAACATGATCTTATCTTAAATTTACCTGGCTTTTCCATAAAAAAAGTACGGGGTTATCAACCTTTGATATTGGAACTTTCTTACAACCGATTACCAAGATGTGGCCATTGTCAAAGTAAAGAAGTGCGCAAGAAAGATTCCTACATTCGTACTGTTCATCACGAACTAGTAGGTCACAGACGCAGTCTCTTACAATTCAAAGCCTATAAGCTTTATTGCAATCGTTGTCATCGTTATGGCAACCAGCAATTTCCTGGTATTAATAAGTATCAACGTTCCACTTGGCGTCTACAAGCCGCTGTTTTTCATAAACATACCTCGGGGATTTCTCAAAGCGAGTTAGCCAGTCTATTTAAGAAGGGTAAGGCAACCATTGAACGATGGTATCAACGCCACTATAAAGAACAAGATAAGGAGCGGACCAATGCATACTGCCCATCCGTTTTAGGAATTGATGAACATTTCTTTAACCGAAAACAAGGATTCGTTACAACACTCTGTAACTTAAGAAAGAATAAAGTATTTGATATCGTCAAAGGGCGAAGTGAAACCGACCTGGCCGCTTACCTCGCTGCTTTACCGGGTAAAGAGCGGGTTAGAGTCGTCTGCATCGATTTAAGCACTACCTATCGTTCCATCGTTAAAAAGCATTTCCCCAACGCCAAAATAGTCGCTGACCGATTCCATGTCATTCGCTTAATGCAACACCAATGCATGATGACTTATAGGGAACTTGCAAGCAACGTCAAAAGCAATCGCGGCATCATGGCGCTCTTAAGAACCAAGCCTGAACGATTAACACCCTTAAAAAAAGCCAAGCGCGATGCTTTCCTGGCAGACAATCCAGCTATTGAAGCCGTCTATCAATTCCAACAACAGTTACACAATATACTCATGAAAAAAATGCTTACCAAGAACCGAGCACGTCAGTTAATCCCTCGCTTTTTGGAAATGCTCGACGAACTGAAGCAAAGCCCCTTTAAACCTCTAGCAGCTCTAGGTAAAACGCTCGATAACTGGAAAGAAGAAGTTGTTTGTATGTGGCGATTTAGTAAATCAAATGGTATCACTGAAGGCTTTCATCGGAAGATGAAACTGATTCAACGTCGTGCTTATGGTTTTAAAAACTTTGAAAATTATAGAACAAGGGTTAGAGTACTATGCTGATGATTGAGTGCCCCCGTAATTGGGAAAGACCCCCGAATCCTTCATAATAATACCAGCTGAGTTGGTTAAAAATGGTGAAGAACGACTGGTTGTTTGTAATGATACAGCCAGATCAGTTGTGAATAGTGAGCGTGGGAAGCATCCAACGCATGTGTTTAGCTTTAAAGGCAGACCTTTAGCCCGGATTTTATCAACGGGTTGGCGAAATGCCAGAGTTAAAGCAGAATTACCACATGTGCGGGTGCATGATTTAAAGCATATCTTTGGCCGTCGGTTACGTGCTGCTGGGGTAAGTTTTGAAGACAGGCAGGATTTGTTAGGACATCGTTCTGGACGAATCACTACGCGCTATTCATCGGCTGAGTTACAGAACCTATTTGAGGCAGCCAATAGAGTTTGTGAGAAGCAAAAGAGTGGGGTGGTTTTGACTTTGCGGAACACAAATTTTAAAACCAGGAAGGTAGCAAATGGTGGTGTAAGTGCAATTTCACTTTAGATTTTGCACACAGCTCCCGAAGAAGTCCCGAAGCGGGTTTCTAGGAGTTTAAGGTATCAAGTGTAACTTGTTGATTTATATGACTTTAATTGGTGGGCCCACTAGGACTTGAACCTAGGACCAACGGATTATGAGTCCGCTGCTCTAACCAACTGAGCTATGGGCCCGCGGGGGAGTGGAAATTGTAAACGCTTCGTGGGAAATACGCTAGAACAATTTCACTTTAACGCGGTTGCCCCCGCGCTTTGGGCGGGGGCGTAAGGCTTAGGCGTCGTCGCCTTCCAGGAAGCTGCGGAGTTTTTCCGAGCGGGAAGGGTGGCGGAGCTTGCGTAGGGCTTTGGCTTCGATTTGGCGGATACGCTCGCGGGTGACGTCGAATTGTTTACCGACTTCTTCCAGGGTGTGGTCGGTGTTCATTTCGATACCGAAACGCATGCGCAGAACCTTGGCTTCACGCGGGGTTAAGGTTTCTAAAATTTCCAGTGTCGCTTCACGTAAGCCGTCGGCGGTGGCTTTTTCGAGCGGGGAGACAATGTTGTTGTCTTCGATGAAATCGCCCAAATGCGAATCTTCATCGTCACCCACCGGCGTTTCCATGGAGATGGGTTCTTTGGCAATTTTTAGAACCTTTCTCACCTTGTCTTCGCTCAAGTCCATTTTGACCGCCAATTCCTCAGGCGTGGCTTCGCGGCCGGTTTCCTGCAAAATCTGGCGGGAAATGCGGTTTAACTTGTTGATGGTCTCAATCATGTGCACCGGAATACGGATGGTGCGTGCCTGGTCGGCAATCGAGCGGGTAATGGCCTGACGAATCCACCAGGTGGCGTAGGTTGAGAACTTGTAACCGCGGCGGTATTCAAATTTATCCACGGCTTTCATCAAACCGATGTTCCCTTCCTGAATTAAATCCAGGAATTGCAAACCGCGGTTGGTGTACTTCTTGGCAATGGAAATCACCAGACGCAGGTTGGCTTCAACCATTTCCTTCTTGGCGCGGCGGGCTTTGGCTTCGCCAATGGACATCTTTTTGTTAATGTCCTTGATTTCACTGATACTAAGACCGTACTCTTCTTCAAACGAAGCCAGTTTGGCTTGCAGGCGTTTAATTTCTTCCGCATTTTCTTCAATACGGGTCATATCGAGTTTTTTGCCTTGTTTGCTGATTAAATCATCCAGCCAGTTCATGTCCGTTTCCTGACCGGGGAAGGTATCAATGAACAGTTTGCGGGGAATGCGTGCTTTCTCGATGCAAAGGCGCATGATCGTGCGCTCAAATTCACGGATGTGATTGCGCAATTGACGGAAATGGCGGGTTAATTTGTCGACCTGACGCGATGTCAATTTCAGCTTCAGAAAAGACTCGGACATGGCTTCCAGGTGCTCAAGGGTTTTGGCATTGGTTCGGCCCTTGGCCCGCAGGCTGTCCATGGCGGTATCATAACAGTTGCGTAAGTCGTCAAAATAGAGCTTTGCCTGTTCCGGATTGGGGCCGTCATCGCCTTCGCCAAGACCGCCTTCGCCGTCTTCGCTTTCTTCATCCAGGTCCACATCCACGGCTTCTTCAAGCATGGCATCCTGTTGGGATTCATCGAGCATCGAGCCAATGCTGGAGGCGGGGGCCTCTTCTTCCAGATCGGCGAAACCACTGATGATTTCACTTAAGCGCATTTCTTCAACCTGGACACGATCATAGTCTTCAAGAACCAGTTGCACGGTTTCAGGGTAATGAGCCAGGGATTTAAGAACCTGATAAATGCCTTCTTCAATGCGTTTGGCAATGCGGATTTCACCCTCGCGGGTCAACAGTTCGACCGTTCCCATTTCGCGCATGTACATGCGGACAGGGTCTGTTGTGCGTCCCGTTTCCTGATCGACCGAGGCAAGAACGGCAGCGGCTTCTTCCACGTCTTCCGGTGCTTCTTCGGTATTACCCAGCAGCGCCAGCTCGTCTTCGCTGGGAGGCAGTTCAAAGACCTTAATATTCATCCCTTCCAGCATGCTGATGATGACATCAAAGTGTTCGGTATCGACAATGTTGGGTAACAAGTCGTTAATCTGGGCATAGGTCAGGTAATTCTGCTCCTTACCCAAGCTGATCACTCTGGTAATTTGCGAGCGCTGTTGTTCTTGATCGTTCATAGGTCTACTTATGCTTGATTTAAGATCTGCAAAAAAGGTTTAAGATTATAAACCCGCCATCATAATTAGGCTAGTCAATCATGTGTTATTTTTTATCACGCACTGGCTGATGGCGTTCTTTTAACATGGTTTGCAACACTAGCTTTTCAGAAACAGTTAAGCCCTCTTTTCGTGATTTTGCAATGTATTGGGCAATTTTATTTTCGAAATTTTGCTTATGTAAAAATTGTAGTATATCAATAAATTCGCGTGAGAGGGCTTCCTGCGGCACCTGATGATCCCATCCCGCCAGCCGGTTTAGCGAATCAAAAAAATCAGTTCCCCGCCAAAGCTCAATCAATGAGGCGGTATTCATCGACGGCGACGCGGCCACCTGGTTCAGCAACTGCTGCAGAATGCCCTGTCCTTCCCCATCCAGCACCACCGAGGGCAGGTGCGCTTTGACCTGTTGATAAATCTCGGGATTTTGCACCAAGAGGGCAATGGCTAAGCGAATAGGGGAGCGGGTAATGGTTTTTTGACTGAGCGGCGCCTGCTCCTTCTTGTCTTCAAGCATGTGCATTAAGCGATGATTTTCAATGTGAGTCAAACGGGCCAATTCATCAATGAGGATTTGCTTGTAAGGCCCATCGGTCATGGTTTGCAGATACGGCTTTACTTTCTGAATCAATTGGCTTTTGCCTGCGCTGCGTCGTAAATCTATGCCTTTCATTAACGTATCAAAGAAAAACTGGCTTAAGGGCAAGGCCTGCTGAAGTCGTGCCTTAAAGTGGTCGCTGCCTTCCTCGCGCACCAGGCTGTCCGGATCATGGCCCTCGGGGAGAAAGATAAAGCTGGCGTCAAGGCCAGAATTGAGTTGCGACAGCGTATTTTCCAGGGCTCGCCAGGCGGCTTGCCGGCCGGCTTCATCGCCATCAAAACAGAAAACGAGCTGACGGGCATGCTTGCTTAACAGTTGAATATGGTAAGTGCTGGTGGCGGTACCTAAGGCAGCGACGGCATTGTCAATGCCATGCTGGGCCAGAACAATCACATCCATGTACCCTTCGACGATGAGAATGGTGTCAGGGGGGGGATTGTTTTGCAGAACCTGATGCAACCCATACAGCTCACGGTTTTTTTGAAAAATAATGGTTTCGGGTGAATTTAAGTATTTTGGCTTCTGTGCGGCCTCAATCGCTCGGCCGCCAAAACCGATGATGCGGCCGTGGCGATCGTGGATCGGAAACATGATGCGCTGGCGGTAGCGATCATAGGTACTGCCGTCGTCTTTTTGGATTAACATCCCGGTGGTGATCAGATCGCTGCGCTGGGCTTTGAATTGTTGTTCCAGCGCATGCCAGCCAGCCTGTGCAAACCCAAGCTGGTATTTTTTGGCAATTTCACCCGTCAGCCCCCGTTGACGCAGGTAATTGATCGCTTCCGGGGTGTTTTTAAGATGATGCTGATAATGCTGACTCACTTTGGCCAACAATTGGTAAAGGCTCAGCGATTGCTTTGTTTTTTCGCCGTGATTATCACGCGGAACCTGCATGCCGACCCGTGCCGCCAGGGTTTCAACCGCTTCAATGAAATTCTGGCTTAAGTAATTCATGACGAAACTGATGGAATTGCCGCTGGCCCCGCAACCAAAGCAATGATAAAACTGCTTTTTGGCGACGACATTGAAGGAAGGGGTTTTTTCGTTATGAAACGGGCAACAGGCAAGGTAGCTATTGCCTCGCTTTTTCAGAGGCACATAGCCGTCAATAAGCTCGACCAGATCAGTGCGGCTTAGCAGTTCATCAATGAATGGCTGTGGGATTAAGCCAGTCATGTCAAAGGGTTAGCTTAATTTGGTCTTGATTAAGGCGCTGACTTTACTCATGTCGGCACGGCCCTGCAATTGAGGCTTCAAATGTGCCATTACCTTACCCATGTCACTCATCTTTTCAGCGTTCACTTCGACAATGGCCTGTGAAATCAGCTGATTGACTTCATCTTCAGAGAGGGGCTCTGGTAAATACTGACTGATGAGATCAAGTTCGAACTGTTCCTGGGCGACCAAATCATGACGTCCGGCGGTGTTGAACTGGGCGATGGATTCTTTGCGCTGCTTGGCCATTTTGTCAAGAATAACCAGCATGCGCTCATCGTCTACGGTAATGCGTTCGTCAACTTCCACTTGCTTGACAGCAGCAGTAATCAGGCGAAGCGCATCGAGTTTCATTTTATCCCTGGCACGCATCGCGTCTTTTAAATCATTACTTATGCGGTCTTTAATGCTCATCATTACTTACGTCTGTGTTTGAGACTACGACGAGAACTGGTATCACGAGAAATTTTTTTCAGGTGACGTTTGACAGCAGCTGCTTGTTTGCGTTTACGCTCAGCGGTGGGCTTTTCGTAAAATTCACGACGGCGTAACTCGGTTAAAATTCCTGCTTTTTCACAGGAGCGCTTGAAACGACGCAGTGCGTATTCAGGATTTTCGCCTTCTTTCACACGAACGGTAGGCATTAATTAGTCCTCTGGTATAATTAAAAACAATAGGTTGGCAATTCTAGTGCCAGTTGTGGTGTTCGTCAAGTTTATTGAACTTATTTTGTCAAAGTTTGGGTATAATAGCCGTTTTTGGCAGGCAGTAAGGCTTTTGGCTATACTCCCCGTCTTATTGGTCGATTGTTGAGGTGTCCATGCTAGTTCTGGGAATAGAATCATCCTGTGATGAAACAGGCGTAGCCCTGTATGACGGCAAGCGCGGACTGATTGCCCAGGCCCTGCACTCGCAGATTGCGCTTCATCAGCAATACGGAGGGGTCGTGCCGGAACTGGCTTCCCGCGATCATGTGAATCATTTAATCCCCTTGACGGAAAGCGTGTTGCGTCAGGGGCAGATCGAGGCGGCAGCCATTGATGTCGTGGCCTACACGGCCGGCCCCGGTTTAATTGGCGCCCTGTTAACCGGTGCCTGTTTTGCCAAGAGCTTAGCCTTCAGTTTAAATCGTCCGGCCTTGGCCATCCATCATCTCGAGGCCCATCTGTTAGCGGCCATGCTTGACAGCCCTGACTTGCAGTTTCCTTTTTTAGCCCTGCTGGTTTCAGGCGGCCATACCCAGTTAATTGAGGCGCGGGCATTGGGAGACTATTGCCTTTTGGGCGATACGCTGGATGATGCCGTCGGTGAAGCCTTTGACAAAACCGCCAAACTCATGGGCCTGCCTTATCCCGGTGGGGCACAATTGGCCGGTCTGGCTGATAAGGCCTCGGCCCCCGAACACACGCTTTTCGCACCGTTTCCCCGACCGATGACGGACCGACCTGGGCTTGATTTCAGTTTCAGCGGCCTTAAAACCCATGCCCTGACCTGCTGGCAGAACAGCGCCAAAGACGATGCGGCCCGGCGCGGGATTGCCTATGCCTTTCAACAGGCGGTGGTTGACACGCTGGTCATCAAGTGCCGGCGGGCGGTGGAAAAAACGGCGGCCCGCCGGCTGGTGGTGGCAGGTGGTGTCGGCGCGAACCAGGCGCTTCGTTCTGCCCTTGGGGGGTTGATGCAGGGAGTGCAGGGGGCTGTTTATTTTCCGCGGCCTGACTATTGTACCGATAACGGGGCGATGGTCGCTTTTGCCGGTTACCTGCATGCAAAGAACAATCAGTACGACAGCAGCCAGGCGATTGAAGTCAAAGCACGCTGGCCGCTGACAAGCGAGTCAATTTAGGATTTTTTGCTGTCTTTGGCTGGGCTGTTGCGGCGTGGTTTAGGATTTTGGGTTGCCGTCTTAGTCGTCGTTGCCGCTTTGGCCGGTTTTTTCGCCCTACTGACGCGGGTCTGTTTTTTCGGGCTGGCGGCGCGTTTCTCTGCCGCTTGTGGCTGGAGGTCCGATGCCGGCTTCTCCTGCTCCGCGATCAGTTCCGCTGCAGTGACTTCCCCTTCAATGTCGTCTTCCGTAATCACGCGGCCCGGGGGCGGCGATAAAATTTCTTCAGTGACGGTCGGGTGCTCCTTGTCTTTAAAACGTATTTTGGGTTCTTCACCGTCAATGAGGCGGGTGATGTTATCGCGATGCTGGTAAAGAACAAAAATGGTAATAAAGAAAAGCGGCGGGATGATTTCAATGTTGCCCATGGTCATGGCGGCATACAAAGGGGCCAAGATGATGGAAACGATGGACGCTAATGAGGAGTAGCGGGTGTAATGGGCGATGGCCAGCCAGGTTACAATCACCAATGCCCCAAGAATGAGGTTTAAGCTCAGCAGGGCGCCTAAGGCAGTCGCTACGCCCTTGCCGCCGCGAAACTGGAAAAAAACAGGGTACATGTGGCCCATGACCGCAGCAAAGGCGGCAAATCCCATGGTCACGGGGCCTGCATCCAGCAGACGGGCGAGCAGCACGGGGAGTACGCCTTTTAACATGTCGCCAATTAACACGATGATGGCGTATTTTTTACCTGATAATCGCAACACATTGGTGGCGCCTGGGTTTTTGGAGCCTTCCATGCGTGGATCAGGCAGCGAAAACAGGCGGCTGACAATCACTGCCGAGCAGAGTGAGCCGCACAAATAGGCAACAATAACGACAAACAGGAATAAAAAGAAACTGAGCATGTAACCTCCTGGCTGAGGAAAGACTCATTATCAGCGAAAGCCAGGCAATTGTGAAGGGTTGAAAAAACAGTGGCTTAGTCTTCAGGAAGAAACAAGGCCTGCAGATTATTGGTATAACGCCGTCCCCGTTCAGTCACCTGCCAATCGTTCGTCTGCAGCTCGATTAATCCCTTTGCTGCAGCCTGCTTTAGCCTGGCCGTCAGGCCGTCGTCAGAGAGACCGGTTCTCTCCGAAAATAACGTTCGCGGTATTTTTTGCTCAAGGCGGGTGGCATTGAGCATGAATTCAAACAGCAACGAGGCCTCATCAATCCGTTCGCTAGCGGCCAAAAAGGCATGCTCTGGATTCAGGTAGTCTTTGGGCTGACGGTATTTTCGGGTGCGAAACACCTGATAATCCACGGTGGTGAGCTTGCCATGTGCGCCGGCGCCGATGCCAAAATAGTCGCCGAAAAGCCAGTAATTCAAATTATGGTGCGATGCTTTCCCAGGTTGGCTGAATGCGGAAATTTCATAACGCTTAAACCCGTTTTCAGCTAACATCGCAAAGCCCTCATCTTCCAGATCGGCCGTGGTTTCATCGCTGGGGAGGGGGGGCTGTTGCTTGTAAAAGACAGTGTTGGGTTCCAGGGTGAGTTGATACCAGGAAATGTGCTGCGGCTGATGGCTTATGGCCGTGCGTAAATCATTTAGCCCTTCCTCAAGGGTTTGCTCAGGCAGGCTGTGCATGATATCCAGATTCATGTTGTCAAAACCCGCTGCCCTTGCGCTGTCAATGGCACGGTGAGCCTGAGCGTCATCGTGAATACGTCCTAATCGTTTAAGGTCGGTGGGGTTGAAACTTTGAATGCCGAGCGACAGCCGGTTAATCCCGGCCTGTCGATACGCCTTGAAGCGCTGCTGCTCCACCGTGCCGGGGTTGGCTTCCAGGGTAATTTCGATGTCCGGGCTGAAGTCGAGCAATTGGTTTACTTCCGTAAGCAGGCGATCGTAGGCCTGGCCAGACAACAGGCTTGGGGTACCACCGCCGATGAAAATGCTTTGCAGAGGGGTTCGCTGATGGTTTGCGATGTCCACCTTTAAATCGTTGATTAAGGCGCGAACGTAGTCGTCTTCAGGCAGGCTGTCCGGGCTTTTATGCGAATTAAAATCACAATATGGGCATTTTCGGATACACCAGGGAACGTGAATGTACAGCGACGTGGGTAACATGAAACGAAATCAGGCTGGCTTGTTGGAATGGGCAATAGTATCATGATTACGGTTTTGTCACAAAACGTGATGCGTTGCGAACGGTCTTAAGGTTGATGACATGCGGGAAAAACCGGTTTGTAAGAAAAAAACGGTCATTGCGAAATCCAATCTGTTCACGGTTGAGCAATTGCATTTGCATTTTTCCAATGGCGCCCAACGCGTCTATGAGCGTATCCGCAGTCACGGGCATGGGGCTGTGCTGGTGGTTGCATTGACGGCCAGTGAGTCTATACTTCTCGTTCGTGAATACGCCGCCGGGATCGATGGCTACGAACTGGCTTTCCCCAAGGGATTGATTGAGCAGGGCGAATCAGTAACTGACGCTGCAAACCGCGAACTGCAGGAAGAGGCAGGCTTTGCAGCCCGGCAAGTGGACTGGATCCGATCAATGACGCTGGCACCCGGCTATTTTGGCGCCCGCATGGATTTGGTTTTGGCCAGGGGCTTGTATCCTTCCCGATTGAAAGGGGACGAGCCGGAACCGCTGGATGTCATCGAGTGGCCGCTAAGCGCCAGCGACGACCTGTTATTGAGGCCCGATTTTTCTGAAGCTCGGAGCATTGCCGCGCTTTTATTGGTTAAAAAATGGTTAAATGAGGAAAAAAATAATGAATAAAGTTACCGTTGCTGTCACAGGCGCCGCCGGTCAGATTGGTTATGCCTTGCTGTTTCGCATTGCTTCCGGCCAAATGTTTGGCCCCAATACCAAAGTCAAACTGCAATTACTGGAGTTGGAACAGGCGTTACCTGCGTTGGAAGGCGTCGCCATGGAATTGGACGACTGTGCGTTCCCCCTGCTGGACGGCATTGTCTGCACCTCGGATCTGAATAAAGCCATGAGTGGGGTGAACTGGGCGCTTTTAGTGGGTTCTGTCCCGCGCAAACAAGGCATGGAACGTTCTGATTTATTAAAAATTAACGGCGGTATTTTTACTCAGCAGGGGCAGGCGATTAATAACAATGCGGCTGATGATGTCCGTGTGTTTGTTGTAGGTAATCCCTGTAACACCAATTGCCTGATTGCCAAAAACAGCGCGAAAGACATTCCGGCTGACAGGTTCTTTGCCATGACCACCCTGGATGAGTTGCGCGCCCGCACTCAATTGGCTAAAAAGGCAGGTGTTGACATTACCGCAGTCACTGAAATGACGATCTGGGGCAATCATTCCTCCACCCAGTACCCTGATTTTTACAATGCCAAAATCAATGGCAAGTCGGCTGCCAGCGTCATCAATGACGAAACCTGGTTAAAAGAAACCTTTGTGAGTACGGTTCAGCAACGCGGCGCCGCCATTTTAAAAGCCCGCGGCCTGTCGTCTGCTGCCTCGGCTGCCAATGCCGTCATTCATGGAGTGAACAACCTGTTGAATGACACACCGGCCAATGAATCATTCTCCATGTGCTTAAGCTCCAATGGCGAATACGGTGTCGATAAAGGCTTGATTTTCTCCTATCCCTGCCGCCGTACCCATGGCCGTCTGGAAGTCATCGAAGGCTTGCCGATGAATGAATTCAGCCAGGGTAAATTCAATGCCACACTCGACGAGTTGCGTCAGGAGCGTGATGCAGTCATCGAGTTGGGATTACTGGATTAATCGCTGCTCATCCGCGGCAGGGCTAAGCAGCCCTGCCTTATTCTACCTTGATGCCAAAAGGCACATACAATTCGCGCCCGTTAATTTTCACCTGGGCAAACAATTTAATAAACCCCGCTTTCCCCGCTTCAAGATGAAACGCAAGCTCAGGTCCACCCCGATCGCCAGGATTGGTGGGTTCTTTGCCCATGGGGTGAATATGAATTACAGTCTTGAAATCATCATCAAAGCCCACCAAATGGGCAAACGCGCCCATCACTGGTTCAAGCGACGTCACGGGTTTGCCCTGGTTGTCGGTGACCACAATTTTTCCCATGGCAGCCTGACCCGCATGCACCTGTGGCGGATCAAACGAGAGGGCGAAGTGGAATCCCTCCACCGTGGATTCTGCAACGGGTTTTCGATTAATGACTGGCGGTTTCTCGCTGTTTCTCATCAGAGGAGCGAGCAGGTAGGCATGCTGATTGCCTTGCTTTAGGGTAATGTCCGCCCAGACATTGTAGTTTCCCCTGATGTTTTGAGGGTGCCAACGAAACTGATAAATGCCAGGCTCCTTTGTCGGGCGGCTGTGCACATGACTGTAATCGTCAAGGTCCTGGTCAATGATAAGTAAATGGATTCGGCGTGTGTGCACCGTTTTTAAGTCGCTTAATAACACGGGTTTTCCCGTTTGTTCGCTGACGAGCTTAAAAAAGACCGTTTGATGATTACCCTCTGCTTCCTTTTTTAAAATGGAAAATTGGATTTTTTCAGACAGCGCATCCGCAGTGGCCAATGCGGCAAAGGGGTTCAGCAGAATCAAAAAAAGCGTGATAAAACGAATCAGGCGGTTCATAGGCATCCCTGGATTAAAACGTGCCTGAATTTTAGCGGGTATCAATGGATGAAAGCAATCAGGGTAAACGGGAGGTTTAATTGGAAAGCGCGTGGATTTTAGCCGCACTTAACACGTCTCCCGGTTTCTGCGGCAGGAATGCTTCTGATTTGATAATGGATTGCAGCGTGTCGGCATCCACAGCCTCACTGAAGTAAAACCCCTGGCCGTACTTGCAACCCATGGTTTTAAGAATGGTATAGTGCTGCAGCGTTTCAATGCCTTCCGCGACCACGTTGAGGTTCAAGGCACCGGCAAGCTTAATCATGGCATCGACGATACTGCGTTTTTTACTGTCTTCATTGAGGCTTAAAATGAACGATTTATCGATTTTCACTTCATTGATGGGCAGTTCCGTCAGGTAAATGAAGGACGAGTATCCAGTACCGAAATCATCAATGGAAATTTTAATACCCAGGGATGCCAGGCGGTTAATGACTTCGATGGCACGGGTTCTGTCGGTTAAATAAAAACTTTCAATCAACTCCACTTTCAGGAGATTGGCGGGAAATTCATAAATACTGAGCAGACTCTCCAGTGTGTAAGGCAGTTCGATGTCGATGACGTCAATGGCGGACAGATTAATCGATAACTCAATGTCCACGCCATTTTTTCGCCATTTGCTGGCGCTGTCGATGGCTTGCTTTAAAACATAGTGGCTTAAGGATTTAATCAAGCCGGTGCGTTCTGCTACCGGAATAAATTTTTCGGCATTCATCATCCCAAACGTGGGGTGCAGCCAACGCAGCAGGGCTTCACAGCCTTTAATTTTGCCGGTGGCGAGTTCGACCTTGGGTTGGAAATAGATTAATAATTGTTCACTCTCGATGGCTTTTTTCAACTCGCTCATCAAAATCAGCTTGTTCGGGCATTCCCGCTCCATAAACGATTCATAGACCACAAATTCCTTGTTGTTCTGCTTGGCGTGATAAATGGCGATATTGGCCCGCTGCATCAGGGTGTCTTCGTCCTTGCCATGATCAGGATAAAATGTCACGCCAACCGTGGCGGTGACATCAATGGCCACACTGTCTAGGACAAAGTTAATCGCCAAGGCTTTCTGCAACTTTTTAACCACGGCATAAATGTGCTTTTCAGTTTCCAGGTGAGGATGGAGTATGGCAAATTCATCCCCGCCCAGACGGGCTAAGGTCATTGGTTCATCCGTGGTGCATTTAAGGCGTTGAGAAAATTGTTTAAGCAGCCTGTCGGCATTGTAACTGCCAAAGCCGGCATTTAATTCTTTAAAATTATTAATGTTAATCAGAATAACAGCCAGCTTGCCTTCGCGGCCGCGCATGGCGCTTAAGGCCTGATTCAGTCTGTCGACAAAGAGCACACGGTTTGGCAAATCAGTCAGGGAGTCGTGGCTTGATTCGTGCTGTGCCCGTAAGGCGAGTTCAGAGGTCTGCATGCGCAGTTCGTTGGTCTGGTCCACTACCATCGCCCCGGCAGTATAGGACATCACCGAACTTAAGGATTGCCCCCAGAACATAAACACCAGCGGCGTTAAGTCAAGGATAATTAAAGCAATGTTACTTTTTTGTGCGAGAATAATGCCTTCGAGGGAAATCGCCCCTGTCATCTGATACGAAACGGCGAGAGTGGCGGATAAAATGGCAATAACAGAAATACAAAGCCCCAGAATGGCGTACCCGCTAACTTTGCTTTTCAACAGACGAGCATTGTTTTCGAGGCTGAACTTAATGTTATCCATTGATCTGCTCTTGATGCACTTATGTTAATTTGTAGTTGATGAATGACTAAACCGCAATGAAATTGTCAAAATATTTTACATTGCTTGAGCAGAGTGCGTTATGAACAAAAACACAGACACTCATCCCTGAGCAAGGGTTGCTTAAGTTGAAAAGCTGGCGGTTTTGTCGTCGCTTTCGTCGAAATTCACCTCGAGATAAATGGACTTATCAGGAAAAATCTGTCCGCTGAGGCTTTGCTCTTCAAACGTAGGAAGGGGTAGCAGTTGCCCTTTTCGCAGAGCCGATTCAATTCGTTTAAGCTCCAGGTTGTCTGCCGTGCGCGTTTGGTAGCACTCTTCAATGTACTGCTGAAGTTCGATTCTCTGTCGATTGGTCAGTGTGTGTTTTGCAAACGTGGCTTCCAATTCCTCGACAAACAGGGTAATCAGGTTGGAATAATGATGAATGCAATTGAATAAACGATTGGACGTATCACCCAGCATACCCTGCAGTAGGCGGGTTTTGATTTGAATGTAAGCCGTGACGATGTTCTCGTTCCAAAATGTGCTGAATTGCGAAATTAATTGCTCAAATTCTTTATTTACCATGCAAATTGCTCCCAATAAAGGCAGCAAAGTATAGCAATAGTAAAAAATAAAGCAATTAAGCAATAATTAGAGCAAAAGGGTGCTCTCCTCGTGATCAACGACGAGAGCGAAAGGGGTTATTTAGCTGAGCTCAAGCTTTCGTTCGGCTTCATAACCCTTAAGTGCTGTAGCAATGGCCAGTTTGACGTCGCGGTAATTGGTGTTAATCCAATCGGCTGTTGTCGTTTCATTAATCACATCAATAAGCCTCTCTAATTCTTCAATGCACTCGATGATTTTGTCCTGGGGGGCTTCTTTGAATTTTTTGATACCGAATTGCTCCAATAAAAGTTCACCCAATGCGCTGTTTGTTGATTTTTCACCATGAGGGCCATAAATTTTAATCAATTCAATCATCAGCATACCGGACAAGGCTCTTTTTAAGAAAGGAACAACAAATTGAGCATAATCCGCATTCTCATAGCGAAGATCGAGTGTGTCATAAGACAGTTTATTGGCTTCTACCCAGCTGGCCAGATTTTCAATAAAGACCGCATCCTGCTCTCTTTCCGGGTTTTTGGTGGACGCCCGAAACAGGCTAAAGTAGCGTTCTTCGTCTTTTCGTTTGCGGTTTTCTTTGTAATCGTCAGCCAGGCTATTGAGTTGCTTCAGTAAGTCTTTCAGGTGTTTTGGTAATGTAAAGCCCATCTTAATCTCCATTTAATTAGGGTTTGTCCTCTCCATTAATAACAAAAAAAAAAGGAGGACGCAGCAACTTTTTTGTTACTGCCGATGGGTTGATGGATTGAAGCGATGAATTAATGCCTGAAATGGCGGATTCCGGTGAAAATCATCGTCAGATTGGCCGCGTTGGCGGCATCGATCACCTGTTGATCACGCAGCGAACCACCGGGCTGGATGATAGCAGAAATACCGGCTTTGGCGGCAATCGCAATGGAGTCGGCAAAAGGAATGAAGGCATCGGAAGCCATAACCGCTCCCTGAAGGGAAAAACCCGCTTGTTCCGCTTGCCAGGCAGCGATGCGCGTACTCATCACCCGACTGGTTTGACCGGCGCCAATGCCGACGGTGGCCTGCTCTTTGGCAAAAACAATGGCGTTGGATTTCACGTATTTCACTGCCTGCCAGGCAAACAGTAGATCCTTCAACTCTTCTGGTGTCGGTTGTCGATTGCTCACTGTTTTCAATTCGTCCGGGCTGGTAAAACGGTGATCACTGTCTTGCATGAGCAGGCCCCCGCTGATCGAACGCAGGCTGAATTCAGGTTGAGGATGATCACTGAATTGGCCGGTCGCGAGCACCCTGACATTGGGTTTGGTCAGCAGAACATTCTGTGCCTGTTCACTGAATGCCGGCGCAATGAGAACTTCGGCAAATTGATTGTCAATAATGCGGTGTGCTGTTTCTTCATCCACCGGGTAATTAAAGGCCAAAATGCCACCAAAGCTTGACGTCGGATCGGTTTCAAACGCGCGCTGATAAGCCATGATTAACGTGTCTCTGGCCGCGATGCCACAGGGGTTCCCGTGCTTGACAATCACGCAGGCGGGGGTATTTTTATCCAGGGCTTTAACGCACTCCAAAGCGGCATCCGCATCAAGAAGGTTGTTGTAAGACAGGGGTTTGCCCTGCAGGAGCTTCGCGTTTGCCAACGAATCGCCGGCAGATTGCCTGCTGGCATAAAACGCGGCCTGCTGATGGGGGTTTTCGCCGTAGCGCAAATCATAACATCGCTGAAACTGGGTACTGAAAACCGCAGGGAAGGGCGCTGTTTTTTTCGCATCATCCAGACTGTTCAGATAATTACTGATGGCTGCGTCATAGGCGGCAGTATGGGCAAAGGCCTTTTTAGCCAGTGTCAGGCGCCACTCGGCAGGCATTTTTTTAAGGCGGAGATACTGTTCAAGCGCGGGATACTCTTCAGGCGACACGATAACGGCGACATGTTCATGATTTTTGGCCGCGGCACGAATCATGGTTGGGCCGCCAATGTCGATGTTGGCGATGGCATCATCAAAAGTGCAATACGCTTGACTGACGGTCTGTTCAAAGGGGTACAGATTAACGATCACCAGATCAATGGGGGTAATGCCCTGCGCCTCCAGAACGGCGCGATCCTGTCCGCCTCGCGCCAGTATAGCGGCGTGAATGGCGGGGTGCAGGGTTTTGACACGGCCGTCCATGATTTCCGGGAAACCGGTGCGTTCACTGACCTCCGTGACAGCAATGCCCGCTGTCCTTAAGGAGGCAGCGGTATTACCGGTCGCGATGATTTCGATGCCATGCTGGATTAAGCACCGCCCCAGTTCAACGAGACCGCGTTTGTCAGACACGCTTAACAACGCCCGACGGGGAGTAAAAGGCAATTCAGTCACGCATCCTCCAGAAAATCAACGGCGTTTAAAAATCAATAAAGACCATCCATCCAGCGTATGACTGCCTTCGTGGATAAAGTCATCGTCATAGTGTTGCAGTAATTGCGATGTCTGCTCTAAAAGAAGACCGGAAACGACCAATTGCCCTCCCGGCGTAAGCAACGCTTTAAAACGGTCTTTCAAGGTCAGCAACGGCGCAAGCAGAATATTGGCAATGAGCAGATCCGCCCCGGGTTTTAAGGAATCGGGAAAACCGATAAACAGAGGCATGGAGGCCATTTGATTGGTGTCGGCATTATTTCGCGTTGCAAGGAGTGCCTGTTCATCAATGTCAACGGCCTGAACAGACGCGGCACCCAGTTTAAGGGCTGCCAAGGCTAAAATGCCTGAGCCGCAGCCGTAATCAATCACTGATTTCCGGGTTAAATCGGCTGCATCGAGCCAACCTAAACAAAGCGAGGTGGTGGGATGGGTGCCGGTGCCAAAGGCAAGGCCGGGATCCAGAATCAGATTAACGGCATCCGGTTGCGGCGGTTCAAGCCATGACGGGCAAATCCACAGACGCTCGCCAAACCGCTGCGGCTTGAAATCATCCATCCACACCCGCTCCCAGTCTTTTTCAGGCAGGGTGTCAAGGTTAAAGCGCAGGTGCGGGTAGTTGGGCGAGAGGGTTTTAATCGCCTGGGCAGCCGCCTCTTCCTCCGTGTACAAAGCCTGAATAACAATGTCCGGCCAGAGCGGTGTGGTGCCCGGTTCGGGTTCAAGGACCGGGCTGTCGTGCCTGTCAGTCAAGGTAACGGATACAGCGCCCAAGCCCTCCAGCGCATCGCTTAGGGCTTCGGCTTCGTCTGGCCGACAAATTTCAATGTGCAATTGATACCACAAGGCCTTATTCCTTCAGCATTTTTTCAAGATAATGGATATTGGTACCGCCTTCGATAAAGGCTTTGTCGCGCATGATACGCTGGTGCAACTCAATGTTGGTCTTGATGCCTTCGATGATGATTTCATCCAGAGCATTGCGCATTCTGGCAAAGGCCACTTCCCGCGTTTCACCGTAACTGATTAATTTACCAATCATGGAGTCGTAATTGGGCGGCACGGTGTAACTGCTGTAAAGATGCGAGTCAAAGCGAATGCCTGGGCCTCCGGGTTGATGCAGCAGGCGGATGGTGCCGGGACTGGGCATGAAGTTTTTAGGATCTTCTGCATTAATACGGCATTCCACGGCATGGCCGCGCAACTGGATGTCTTCCTGCTTCAGCGTAAAAGGCAGATCGCTGGCTATTTTGATCTGTTCTTTAATCAAATCAATGCCGGTGATCATTTCCGTTACCGGATGTTCAACCTGAATACGGGTGTTCATTTCGATGAAATAGAAACAACCGTCCTGGTATAAAAATTCAAAGGTGCCCGCGCCGCGGTATTCCAGATCACGGCAGGCCTTGACCACGCATTCGCCGATTTCGTGGCGTAATTCCGGCGTAATGCCGGGCGCTGGCGCTTCTTCCACGACTTTTTGGTGGCGTCGTTGCATGGAGCAGTCGCGTTCACCCAGATAAACGGCGTTGCCTTTGCCGTCGCCCAGCACCTGAAATTCAACATGGCGTGGGTTTTCAAGGAATTTTTCCATGTAAACCACGGGGTTATTAAAGGCCGCCTTCGCTTCACTGCGAGTTAAGGCAATGGCGTTCAACAGATTGGATTCGCTGTGAACCACACGCATGCCCCGGCCGCCTCCCCCTCCGGCCGCTTTAATGATAACCGGATAGCCAATTTTACGACCCAACTCCAGATTATAGTCATCATTATCCCCCAGCGGGCCATCAGAACCGGGAACGCAGGGAACCCCGGCTTTTTTCATGGCGGCAATGGCGGATACTTTATCGCCCATCAAGCGGATGGTATCGCCGCGCGGGCCGATGAAGCGAAAGCCGCTTTGCTCAACAATGTCGGCAAAATCGGCATTTTCAGAAAGAAAACCATAGCCGGGATGAATGGCGACGGCATCGGTGATTTCCGCTGCGGAAATAATGGCTGGAATATTCAGATAGCTTTTCTGCGAACTGGCAGGACCGATGCAAACGGTCTCGTCGGCCAGGCGCACGTGCAGTAAATCCTTGTCGACATCGGAATGCACGGCCACAGTCTGAATCCCCAATTCCTTACAGGCCCGCAGAATACGAAGCGCAATTTCGCCGCGGTTGGCGATTACAATTTTACTGAGCATGACTCACCCCTTATTCAATAACAAACAGGGGTTGATCGTATTCAATCGGGTCGCCGTTGCCGGCGAGAATCGCTGCAATGGTACCCGCCTTGTCCGCTTCAATTTCATTAAACATTTTCATGGCTTCAATGATGCACAGGGTATCACCGGCTTTGACTTTTTGGCCCACTTTGACAAAAGGCTGGGCATCGGGTGAAGGGGAGGTGTACAGGGTACCGACCATGGGCGAACGAACCTTGTGGCCGTTCACTGTGGCAGATTCCGATTCCGCTGGTGCCTGAGCCTGTGGCGCTGCCGTCGCGGCAGGAGCCTGCACAGGGGCTGACTGCGGTGCGTAACGCACCGGTTGAGCGGCTTCGACCACATGGCTGTGGCGGCTTAAGCGAACGGATTCTTCGCCTTCTTTAATCTCAATTTCTGAAATACCGGTTTCGTCGAGTAATTCAATTAATTTTTTGATTTTACGGATATCCATGGATAACTCTCTAATTAATTAAGACCATTCTTCAATGATTGCTTCAAGCGCCAGATTATACCCCTTTGTCCCCAGCCCGCTGATGACACCCCGGGCAATGTCCGACAGATAGGAATGGTGTCGGAACGATTCCCTCGCATAGATATTGCTGATGTGCACTTCTATGAATGGGATAGGCACGGAACTCAAGGCATCGCGAATGGCAATGCTTGTGTGGGTAAAGGCTGCCGCATTGACAATCAGGTAATCAATTCCATCTTCGGCGGCTTTGTGAATGAGGTCGATAAACTGACCTTCCGCATTGGTTTGCCTGCAGGTTAAATGAATATTGGCTGCCTGCGCCTGGTTTTCCAATGACTCATCCAGTTCAGACAAGGTAGCCACGCCATAGATGGAGGGCTCGCGTGAACCGAGACGATTCAAATTGGGTCCGTGCAGCACAAGAATTTTTTTCATACACACCCGGATGGATAAAAAGATCAGCGATTCTGCCTGATCTTTGCAATAATGTCTATATTTAAGATGATATCGGCACGATGTCGGCATGTTCTCTTCCATTTTTTTAGTGCATGAACAGATAACGCGGTGAATTTCCTGGCCAAACTTCTGTCCCGGTTTTCTCTATGCTATGGTTGATAAAGTGATGTAATTAACGAGGGACTGTTGTATGGCCACCACCCATATTACCGATGTGACATTACGTGACGCTCATCAGTGTTTAATTGCCACGCGCCTGCGTACCGACGACATGCTGCCTGTTTGCAGAAAAATGGATGAGGTCGGCTTTTGGGCGATGGAAGTCTGGGGCGGCGCGACGTTTGATGCCTGTCTGCGGTTTTTAAAAGAAGATCCCTGGCAGCGTCTGCGCCTGCTGCGCGAGGCCTTACCCAATACCCGTCTGTCCATGCTGCTGCGAGGCCAGAATCTGTTGGGCTATCGCCATTATGCCGATGACGTGGTAGAGGCTTTTATTGGCCTTGCAGCCAATAATGGCGTGGACGTTTTCCGTGTTTTCGATGCCTTGAATGATGTCCGCAATCTCCGTGTCCCCATCGCCTGTGTCAAAAGACATAAAAGGCATGCGCAGGGGGCCATTTGTTATACCACGAGTCCGGTGCATACCCTGGCCAATTTTGTGGACATGGGCAAGGCGCTGGCCGATTTGGGCTGTGATAGCCTGGCCATCAAGGACATGGCCGGGTTATTAACGCCGGGCGCCACCGTCGAATTATTCACCGCCCTGGCTGAGGCGACCGGGCTGCCTGTGCACCTGCACACTCACGCCACCTCCGGATTAGCCGCGATCTGTCATTATCAGGCCGTTTTAGCCGGTTGTCAGCACATTGATACGGCAATTTCTTCATTTTCCGGGGGAGCCTCGCATCCTGCCGCAGAACCTCTGGTCGCCGCTTTGGCTGGAACAGAATTTGATACTGGCCTTGATTTAAATTTATTATTGGAAATTGGCGACTATTTCCACGATGTTCGCAAAAAATACCAGCAATTTGAAAGTGAAGCGCGTGATATTGATCCCCGGGTCCAGCTTTATCAGGTGCCGGGTGGAATGATTTCCAACCTTTACAGCCAGTTGAAAGAACAACAGGCATTGGACAAGGTGGCCGAAGTCCATCAGGAAATCCCACGGGTGCGAAAAGATCTGGGTTACCCGCCGCTGGTGACGCCGACCTCCCAGATCGTTGGCACCCAGGCGGTCATGAATGTGTTGACCGGTGAACGGTACAAGACCATCACCAATGAAGTGAAGTTGTATTGCCAGGGCAAGTACGGGGCTGCCCCCGGTAAAATTAATCCCCGCGTATTAAAAAAGGCCATTGGCCAAACAGAAATCATTGATGTGCGCCCGGCGGATTTAATCCCCAATGAATTAGCCCGATTGCGCAGGGAAATTGGCGAGTTGGCCCTGTGTGAAGAAGATGTTTTATCTTTTGCCATGTTTCCGGAAATTGGCCGCCAATTCCTTATGGAGAGGCAGGAGAATGCATTGACGCCGGAACCCCTGCTTGGTTCTGATGCCTCTCAAAGCAATGAATTGTCTGAATTTGACCTCATTCTCCATGGCGAAAACTACCATGTGAAAGTGGCCGGTTACGGTACTCCGACACGCGGGCAGCAATCCTGCTTTCTCTGGGTCGACGGCGTACCGGAAGAAGTGATCATTCAACACGACGACAAGGAAAAAAGGGAGCCGGCCACCATTAAAAAGTCAAACGGGCCTGGTGACATCAAAGTGGCGATGCCAGGCACGATTGTCAGTATTCAGGTGGCTGTAGGCGACAGGGTAAAAGCCGGTCAAGCCTTGTTTGTGCTGGAAGCCATGAAAATGGAAACCGAAATTCAGGCGCCGTTTGCCGGCACGGTGGCGGCGGTGTGGTGTGCCAAAGGTGACAGGGTCACGCCGGCGGATACCTTAATGGAGCTTCAACAACACCCTTAAAGGGCGTGCTTTCTTCCCGCTTTGAGAGCCCGTTCGCGCACCCCCTGCCAGGCCGGCGTGTGCGGTGGAAGTTCCATGGCGAGAAGGGGTTCGCGCGCTTCATCGGCTTGACGCAACTGGAAATACAGTTCATAGGCCAGAACCGCCGGATCGGCAGGCAGCTGATAACCGATTTCCCCTGCAAAGCGGGTGTTTTTCTGAAATGAAAGGACATACACCTGACCCTTATACCCTTTCAGGAATGTTTCCAGGGCGTTCGAATCCTCAAAGCAATACAATGGTTTCTGCGGTTGATAATGGTGTTCAAGCCGTCCCGGAGCACGCAGCGTGCTCTGTTCTTTCAATTCCTGTCCGGGCAGCAGGGCCGCCAGCATGGCTTCATCCACCATGCCGTGGCGTAAAATCTGGTAACCTTGCGGATCAGTGGCTGCCACGATGGTGGATTCAATCCCGACCGCGCAGCGGCCGCCGTCTAAAATGAGTAATGGGGCATGGGGGAAACTTTGCTGCACATGCCCTGCGGTTGTGGGGCTTATTTTGCCGAATGGGTTGGCGGAGGGGGCGACTAAGGGTTCACCGAGCCGTGTTAATACCTCCTGAATAACCGGGTGTCTGGGGCAGCGGATGGCGAGCGTGGTTTGGCCGCCATTGACCAGCGGGTGAACATTGTCCGGATGACTGGGCAGCACCAGTGTCAAGGGGCCGGGCCAGAAATGGTCAATCAGTTTTTTGGCATAGTCAGGCAGAGAGGTAACCCAGGTTGACAAGTCCCAATGCTCTGCCACATGCATGATCAGCGGATGATTGAGCGGGCGGTTTTTCAAGGCAAATATGCGGCGTATGGCCTGTTCATTTTCAGCACTGCCTGCCAGCCCGTAAACGGTTTCGGTTGGAATCGCCACAATGTCGCCCTGACGAAGACGTGTAACGGCTGACTCAATATCGTGTGTAATCGTGCTCATTTCTCAATTTTGGCCTCAGTCCAGTTTCCTCTCTGGTGGCGGCATGGTAGCACAATCCAGGCCGTGACTACAAAAAAACATGAAAAAAGTGTTTACTGTTAGCATAAAAAAGTGCCGTGTTGTGGTGTGGTCGAGCGTTCAGACGGGAGTAAGTAGGAAATACGTGATTAAAAATTGAAGATTTTAAAAATAAAAAATTTATGTTAGCTTGACCGATACCAATTAAGGTTTAATGTCGAATTTTTAGTAATACTCGAATGCAAAAAAACAGGCTGCTCGAAAAGCGAATATTAAATTTTAAAAGGACCATGCCGGACAACAGGGGATGTTCGTTGTGCGGCGGGATGATCGACATGGGCGCATGCTGCAACACGATTGCCTCATATTTATTAATCTTAAAGGAGTTATGATTAATGCATAAATTATACTTAACACCGCTTGCGGCTGCGCTCATTATGAGTGCCTCAGTCCAGGCTTCTCAAGCTGTCAATCTTAATCAAACCTCACTGAAAAGCTTGCAACAACAATTTCACCTGGCTCTGCCCGGCGCAAAACAAGCTTCAGCGGTTTCTAAGGATTCCCTGCAATTCTTAAAAGAGCACACTGACAGAAATCATGTTTCTCATATCCGAATGCAACAGCACTACGCCGGGTTCATGGTGCATGGTGGTTATGCCATCCTGCACAGCGGCAAAACGGCCAAAGGCTTGCTCGCCAGCCAGGCGGATGTCAACATGAATGGTGTGGTTTACACTAACCTGCAAAGCGAGTTGGGCCAACCGGCGGCTGATTTCGTCAGTGGCGGGCAAACGGCGCTGCAGCACTTTGTTGAAGCCTACCAGGGTAAAGACGTCAGCGAACAGCAAGTCATCCCCATGGTGTATATTGACGATCAACACAACGCGCACTGGGCCTACAAAGTCAGCGTTTTCGTTCGACATGACGACAAAATCCCCGAGCGTCCAACGGCCATCGTGGATGCCAAAACCTTCAAACCGTTTGTTCAGTGGAACGACGTCAAGACTATCCGTACTGCGGCCAAAGGAAGGGGTTTCGGCGGCAACCATAAAATCGGTGAGTACGAATTTGGCGCAGGCAGCTACCCTTACCTTGAGCTGACCCGTGATGCGGATGTTGAAATGTGTTACATGGAAAACACCGATGTCAAAGTCGTGGACATGGACCATCAGTATTATTCCAATAACAAGCCCATGCGTTTCAGCTGTACAGGCGATGGCGCTCAGGATACGTTCTGGACCGGTTACAAGGCCGATGGCTACGATCGCGACAATGGCGCTTACTCCCCCACCAACGATGCGCTTTACGCCGGTTATGTCATTAAGCACATGTACCATGATTGGTATGGTGTTGAAGCCTTGGTGAAAAAAGACGGCACCCCCATGCAGCTTGTCATGCGAGTCCACTACGGAACGGGCTACGAAAACGCTTACTGGGATGGCAAGCAAATGACCTTCGGTGACGGCGAGTCCATGATGTATCCTTTGGTCTCCTTAGGCGTTGGCGGTCATGAAATCAGCCACGGTTTCACCGAACAACATTCTGATCTGGAATACTACGGTCAATCCGGTGGTATGAACGAAGCCTTCTCCGACATGGCAGCCCAGGCAGCAGAATACTATTCCACCGGCCACAACAGCTGGCAGATTGGTCCTGAAATCATGAAAGAAGACAGCGGTTGGGATGCTCTTCGTTACATGGACAAGCCAAGCCGTGACGGAATGTCCATCGACACAGCGGATGAATACCGCAGCGGTCTGGACGTGCATTACTCCAGCGGTGTATACAACCACCTGTATTACCTGCTGGCCAACATGCCTGGCTGGGATGCCCGTAAAGCCTTTGATGTTATGGTGAAAGCTAACATGGATTACTGGACACCGTATGTCAATTTTGAAGAAGGCGGTTGCGGTGTATTGAATGCAGCCATCGATCTTGGCTATTCCATCGATGATGTCAAGAAATCATTGGCTGATGTCGCTATCCATACCGACTCCTGCTTGCTGAACACCCATCCTAAGGGTTAAGCTGTTGTGAAAAACTCAACCAGATACTGTCCGACAGTATCTGGTTTTTCCATGTGCAAATGATGCCCTCCACCCATACGGATGACTTCAAGTGCAGTGACCGCTTTAACACGTCCCTCAATATCCTTCTCGTCAAAATTAAATCCTTGTTCAGCCAAAATAAGACAGCTCCTGGCCGTTATTTTTTTAAGACAGGAAAGAATCTGCCCTTCGGTCAGACGCAGGGGAGTGGGTGCAATCAGGCGCCGATCATGCCGCCAATAATAAGAATTGTTCTGTTTGCGCACACCGCGTTCACAAAGAATGGCCGCATGTTCCAGGGATAAATAGCCGCGTTTTGCCCGTGCATGAGCGGCAGCTTCTAATGAAGGATAGGGCCGTTCCTGTTTGTTACTGCTGCCTAAGTGATGGGCGTAATGGGCCAATTGCTCACAGCAACGGGCTTCTGGACTGGAAAAAGGGCCAATCGCTTCAATCAGGGCCATGGATAGAATCCGCTCGGGTATTACTCCGGCCACAAGGCTTGCAAGGCAAGCGCCCATGGAGTGACCGAGCAAATGAACGGTATCGAGATGAAGGGCATGGATTAGATTGACCAGAGTAAAAATGCCATCAAAAAAATGATAATGGCACCCCGGGGGTAAATGCGACGACAAGCCATGACCGGGTAAATCAACGGCGATTAAACGAAAATCGCGGGCCAGGATTGGAGCCAGCAGATTAAAACTGCCGGCATTATCCAGCCAGCCGTGCAGTGCCAGAATGGCTGGACTGTCGGGGTTTCCCCATTGTTTGTAGGCAAGGGTGAAGCCCGGAATCTTGATTTTGCCATGGGTTGCTTTCATAGGCGTCAGGGTAGCAAGGTTCAAACCCCTAGTTCATCATGGTTATTCGTGTAACCGCAAGATTTATATTAAAATTAAACAAATCAACACGCTAAGGCAAATCAGAAAGAGTGAGTGTTATTTGGGCATACAAGGTGTTTTTTTGGTGATATGCTCTAAGTAGATGCTCTGGAGGTATTTCGATGCAGGAGACAAAATCGACTCTGTCCATTATAACCTACAATATCCATAAAGGATTTGGTGTGGGCCGTCTGCGCTTTTTGTTACCCGAAATGCGTGACGCTTTAGCGGAGCTTAATCCGGATTTTGTTTTTCTTCAGGAAGTTCAGGGCCTGCATCGGCGCCGCGAAAAGCGCATTAATGAATGGCCGGAGGCACCCCAGTTTGAATACATGGCCGAGAAAATCTGGCCGCACTACCTCTATGCCAAAAATGCGGTTTATCAGTCCGGCCATCATGGCAATGCCATTATCAGCAAATACCCCTTTACTGCTTTTGAAAACATCAATTTGTCCACGATGAACCGCGCCTCACGCAGCATTCTACATGGGCAAATCCAGCTTGAGGGCGTACCGTTTAAAACGGTGCATTTGCTCTGTGTACACCTTGGCTTATTTAAAGCCGAGCGGGCGTCACAATGCGAAGCCTTAATGCAACGGATTGCTGATGTGATTCCGGAAAATGAACCTTTGCTGATGGCGGGTGATTTTAATGACTGGCGCCGGCATTTATCCAAACCGTTGGCCGAAGAATTAGGTATTCATGAAGCCTTTTATCGTACGGAAGGGCGGCATGCCCGTTCATTTCCGGCGATAAAGCCGGCGTTGTGTATCGACAGAATTTATTTTCGCGGTATGGAAGTGAGAGAGGTGCAGTGTTTGCAGGGAAAGCCCTGGCGCATGCTCTCGGATCATGTGCCCTTGTTTGCTCGGTTTGAGATTATTTAAGCGAAGTTGTCAGGAAGTCGGGCCCAAAGGCCCGACACGTTTTCTTATTCCATGTCAGGGCGGTATTCACCGAAACAGGCTGCGCTGTTTAAACGAGCGCGTTTCAGCAGTGCTGCCTGGGCCGCTTCGACATTCTCTGCCCTGCCACCCCAGATTTTAAGGCAATCTTCCTGCAGCGCACGGCCATAAGAGAAACTCAAGGTCCAGGGTTGGTAACCGGTACTGTTAATGGCATTTAAGTTAACCGTGGCCTGTTGCGGTGTCTGGCCGCCAGAAAGGAAATTGATGGTGGGAACAGCCGCGGGAACGTTACTGCGAAACACATTGATGGTGTAATCCGCGACTTCTTCCGGCGAACTGAAGGGGACTGCTTCTTTCCCAGAGGTGACCATGCTGGGCTTTAATACGATCTGCTCCAGATCCACCTGATGAACGAACAGGGAATGGAACAGCTCATGCAGCACCATTTCATAAGCTTCCGCACAGTGGTCAATGTCGTGGTTGCCATCCATCAACAATTCCGGTTCAACAATTGGCACAATGCCGACAGACTGGCAAACGGCGGCATAACGAGCCAATACTTCTGCGCCAGCTTTAATGGCCGTTAGGCTGGGCGTGTATTCGCTGATGGAGTACACATTGCGCCATTTGGCGAATTTTGCACCCAGTTCTTTGTAATAAACCAGGCGGTCTTTCAGGCCGTCTAAACCCTGGGTAATTTTTTCATTGTCGGTATTGGCTAAATCAACCAGGCCTTTATCCACCTTAATGCCGGGTATAATGCCGTTGTTGGCAAACAGTTGGGCGATGGGGGTACCATGCTGGTCTTTATGCTGGAAGGTTTCCTCAAAAAGGATAACGCCATTGATGTACTGCTCAAGGCCTGCGGTATTGGCCAGTAACAGACGGTAATCACGGCGGTTGTCTTCCGTGTTTTCAACGCCGATGCTTTCAAAGCGTTTGCCTATGGTGCCATTGCTTTCGTCAGCGGCTAAAATACCTTTTCCATCCTGAAGAAGATGGTCCATGATGGCGGATAATTCATCGTAAAACATTGTAGCCTCTCTCCTCGTCATTAAAACGGTTTTATTTTATTGTCATTGCTGCTTTTATGCGAGCAGCATGGATTACTTTGATCGTGATTTTAGCGGGAAATGTATTTCTCACGAATAATTTGTTGCATGGCGAACCCTCTTTCCTTGAGGTCATTGAAGGCATCGTCGATCATGCCAGGATTTCCGCACAGGTACACCACATCGTTCTCGGGGTTGAGATTTAACTCAGGGAAAGCACGCTGTATATACCCTTTATATTCATGAGGCAGGAGGTTTTCCTGGCTTTCCCGGCTTAAATGAGCCCTGAATGTCACCTGGGGAAATTCCTGAGCCAGCATGAGGAACTCATCGGTATACAACAGATCCTCTCGCCGCTGGACCCCTTGCAGAATGACAATTTTTAATTCAGGCTGTTTGCGCAGGCGGTGTTTCAACTCATCAATCATGGCCCGGTAAGGGGTAATCCCGGTACTGGTGGCTGCCAAAATGAGGCGTTTGGGGGTATCCTCTTTCAGGATGAGGCGGCCAAAGGGGCCGTTGATATTAATCGTATCGCCGGGGGCTAAGTTAAAGAGAAGCTGGGTGCCTGGACCGCCCTCGACATAACCGGCGGCAAATTCGATACGGTTGTTTTGCGTGGGAACATTGGCGATACTGTAGCTTCGCTTCAGCATTTTTCCTTCATGCTCAAAGTGTATGGTTATAAATTGTCCAGCTAGATAATTAAATGCGGGGGACAGATTGGCGCGGAAAATAAAATGCTTTACATTGGGGGAAATCATAAACGCTTCTTCCAATGTAACCGGAAAGGTATTCACTTGCATGGTGTTCAATCGTTCAATAAGAAAGACACTAATATAGGGGAAAAATTACGCATTGCAAGTGTCCCTTAATTATTTAGGTATATAATTAACCTATGGATCAGAATGATTTAATCGTAATGATCGGCAATGTCAGCCGCTCACTTTTTCCAGTCCAGCATTTAATATCCGGGTTGGCGTATCTTATCGGCATCTCTTTTTTTTTCGTGGCCATTGCCAAACTTCGCCGCATTGGTGATGCGCGCGCCAGTGGCGGCAGCCATGAAAAGATGTTTATTCCTCTCGCGTATTTTTTAGGCGGTGCGGCGTTACTGTTTTTGCCGTCTGCGGTTCAAACCTTATCCAACACCACGTTTGGTATGGGCGGCAGCTTCAGTTATGCCAAATACAATCCGTATGACATCACCAGTTCCATGACGCTGGTTATCCAGACGGCAGGGCTTATCTGGTTCATTCGCGGCTGTACCCTGTTAGTCAGTGCCAGTGAACCGGGTGTACAGCATGGGCCCAAGGGGCTGGCTTTCCTGTTTGCGGGTATTCTGGCGATGAATTTCCAGATGACGCTGGCCACAGCCAACACATTGCTTGAGAAAATGATTAATGTCACCTTGAGCTTTAAAGCATCGCAGGGCTATTAGCGGTCGGTTTCTTCTTCATTACAGATTTTAAGGTTATTCTCGCGGGCAAATTCCAAAATCGCATGGTAGATCTGGGGACTGCTGTCTTTGAGCTTGGGATCAAGAAGCACGCATTTATAGCCGTCGGTATTGACGCTGGGTTGCAGCAGTGGGGAATACTGGATGCGGCTGTTTTTGAAGCTGGCCATCGCACCGCTCATACGTTCTGCCCAGTCGCTGGGTCTGAAAGGCTTCCCCTGGTCGGTTATTCCTTCGATAACGATTTTTTTATCGGTGGATTTGTCAGTCATGTCTCAGGCAATTAAAGAACAGTATGCCTAGTATAGCATCATCAATAACAAACAACGAAGCCATAGCTCTGAGGCCTTGTGTTATGCTAGCATGGTAGGGTTTTTACTTGGTGAGAGTTCGCGTTGTGAAGCAGAAAGAAAGTCATTCTGGCATTTATTTGTTGCCCAATTTGTTTACTACCGCAAGTCTGTTTGCCGCCTTTTATTCCATCGTTGCGTCCTTAAAGGCACACTATGAGCCTGCTGTTATTGCTATTTTTATCGGGATGCTGGCCGATGGCCTTGATGGCCGCATTGCCCGACTGACCAATACGCAAAGCGAATTTGGCGCGCAATACGACAGTTTGTCGGACATGGTTACGTTTGGCGTAGCCCCTTCGCTGCTTCTTTACAGTTTCAGTCTGCATGCCCTCGGCAAAATAGGCTGGCTGGTGGCGTTTCTTTACACTGCCGCTGTGGCCTTGCGCTTAGCCCGTTTTAATACCCAGGTTGGGGTTGCAGACAAGCGTTATTTCCAGGGGTTAGCCTGCCCGCCAGCCGCAGCCATCGTCTCGTCGTTGACCTGGTTTTGCTACCAGAATCAGCTACACAATCTGTTCATTGCCATTGTCACCGCATTGATTGCCGTGTCCACCGCGGTGCTGATGGTCAGTAATATTCGTTATTACAGTTTTAAAGAGGTGGATTTTAAAGGCAAGGTTCCTTTTCTTTACCTTTTATTAATGATCATTTTATTTGTGGCGATTGCGGCCAATCCGTCAGTGGTTTTATTTACCGGGTTTGTTCTGTATGCCTTGTCAGGACCGCTAAAAACCGTAGTCACTCTTTACCGCATTCGTCAGCGCGGGGATTAGAATTATTCAGGCTCGCCAAAACGGTTATTAATCAATTCCACCAGAGCCTGTTGCATCTGCTCTTCGTCGGGGCCTTCCATTTGCAGGGTAAGCTCTGTGCCTTTACTGGCGGCAAGCATCATGACACCCATAATGCTTTTGCCGTTGATGGTTTGAGAACCTTTGGTTACGTCAATGTGGCTCTGAAATTTCGATGCCGTAGACACGAATTTTGCAGAGGCTCTGGCGTGAAGGCCCAACTTATTGATGATAGTCACGGTTGTTTTAATCATAGCGCCATCAATGTAACATGCACACGGGTTTGTCTCAATGTCCCGGCGCATAATCTCTAAAATTAACTTCTGGCAGGTAATTGTTTCAGTACCTGGACCAGTTCGTCCCATGAAGAGGCACTGCGGCATTGGTCGCGAAATGCCTCGCAACTGACCTGCTTCACGATCGCTGAAAGCACTTTTAAATGCTTTTCCGGGTGATGTTCAGGCCCGAGCAGGCCAATTACCAGATCCACTGGCTGTTTGTCTTCGGCCCCGAAATCCACCGGGCGTTGCAGGCGGATAAAGCAGGCGGCTGGAGCATCGATGGCGGAGAATCGAACATGGGGAATCAAAAGACCATGGCCGAGGGTGGTGCTGCCCAGACTCTCGCGATGCCAGTAAGCTTCAAATAAATCATTGGCATTCAATTGAGGAAAGTCGTCACTGAATAACTGACTGATTTTAGTCAGTACTGCTGTTTTACTGTGTGAACAACCATCGATCAGGATACGGTGTTCATTAAGCAATTGAAAAAGCTGCATAAATGCTGGTTATGGGTAAAAGTTGCACTATTTTACCTCTTTTGGGCCATGGTTGACAATGCAACCGGTGAATTATACCGGTTAAATAATGGGAAGCAGGAAGAACGTGAGGACAGGAACAAGCCATGCGCCTGGCATGGCTTGCAGGCTGGATTACTCGCGATGATCGCGAATTCTCTCCTTGTGATCAATTAATTGCCTGTCGAGTTTATCGACCAATTCATCGATGGCAGTATACATGTCTTCGGATTCTGCCCGGGCATGCAGCTTGCCTTTGGCAATCAGGACGGAGGCCTCAGCAATTTGACGGAGTTTTTCTACATCAAAAATCACATTAATGGCGGTGATTTTATCAAAATGACGCTCCAGTTTATCAAATTTATCCTGCGTAAAAGCCCTCAAGGCAGGCGTCACTTCAACATGGTGGCCTGTGAAGTTGATTTGCATAACATTCTCCTTCAATTGATTAACACTTAACTACGGATGGTTTTGCGCTCGTTTGAGGGAGCAATACCCATAGCCTCCCGGTATTTTGCCACAGTACGGCGTGCCACGTGAATGCCTTGCTCGCCTATTAATTGGGCAATTTTACTGTCGCTCAATGGTTTTTTCCGGTTTTCCGCGGCAATGAGTTTTTTAATGACTGCGCGGATGGCAGTGGACGAGCATTCACCGCCATTGGCCGTGGCTACATGGCTTGAAAAGAAATATTTTAATTCAAAAACCCCGCGGGGGGTGTGCATGAATTTTTGGGTAGTGACCCTTGAAATCGTTGATTCGTGCATGTCCAGGGCCTGAGCCACGTCATTTAAAATAAGCGGTTTCATCGCTTCATCGCCGAGCTCGAGAAAATCCTGCTGGTATTTGACGATGCAACTGGCTACTTTCAGCAGCGTTTCCTGACGGCTTTGGACGCTTTTTAAGAACCAGCGGGCTTCCTGGAGATTGTTTTTCAAAAACTGGTTGTCAGCGCTGTTGTCAGCACGCTGAATTAAGGCAGCATAATGGTTATTGATGCTTAAGCGGGGCAGTGTGTTGTTATTTAAAAAGGCCTGCCAGACGCCGTCGATTTTTTTGACGGTGATGTCTGGAATAATGTATTCGGTTGTGGCCTGATTAATGAGGCTGCCGGGTTTGGGGTTTAAGCTTTGGATAATCTGAAGAACCTTATCCAGGGTTGATTCGTTCACCTGGTAATTCTTCATCAATTGCCGATAATTATGTTGGCCCAATAATTCAATGTCATTGCGCAGGATGCGTTTGGCCAAGGCCACCTCTTCCTCTTCTTCCAATTGCTGAAGCTGAACCAGCAGTGTCTCAGCGAGGCTATTGGCAGCGCAGCCGACAGGATCAAATTGTTGTATGCGGTGTTTGACTGCAATTATTTCCTCAATTTCGATAGGGCAATGCTCACTGTTGAGGCTGGCATGAAGCTCATCAACCGGAACAGTGAGGAAACCGTCATCATCGACTGCGTCGATAATGGCTGTGGCAATAACCCTGTCCACGTCGCTCATGGGGGTTAAGTCAAGCTGCCAGCGCAGGTGATCCTGCAGATTGGTTGTTGTGCAGTACAAATTGTCATAATTGAAATCAGGCTCGTCGAAGCTTGCCCGTTTATTGGTGTTTGAATAAAGCTGCGACCATTGGAAATCCATGAATTCATCCTGAGGTTTGTTTTGTTCAGGATTCGGTTCGTCCTTTTCCTCATGTGGCGTGGCTTCAAGCATGGGGTTTGATTCTACGATTTGCTGGATTTCCTGCTGCAAGTCAACCGTAGACAATTGAAGCAAACGGATTGCCTGTTGAAGCTGGGGCGTAAGGGTTAACTGTTGCGAAATACTGAGCTGCAACGATGGTTTCATGCAAATCCTCTTTGTAACATCGCTTTTAGTATAAGTTTAACTGATTCAGAAGGATTATCCAGTAGGGGAGCAGAGTAAATTGAGGCTGGTTTGGCGCAAGGCATTGATTAATGTCCTTTTTTAAAGCAGGTGATCTTAAATTGCGCGTCCCTTGTTTTTTTTATTCTAATTCATAATAGAAAATTTTTCAAATTAATAGTGTAATTTTTAATAAAAAATAATATAGTTTTTGCTTTGACATTTTTAATTTATTTTCTTAAAAATAAATAGGAGTGTTTATTTAATTTTTAATTGAAATTTACATTCAATTCTAACTATAAAAAGGAGATTGCTATGACTGGAACAAGTGAAGGCGGAAAAAAGGCAGCTGAAACAAGAGGTCACGACAGCCTAAGTGAAGCAGGTCGTAAAGGCGGTCAAGCCGCCGATCATAAAAAAGCAGCTGAAACAAGAGGCCATGAAAGCCTAAGCGAAGCCGGGAGAAAAGGAGGTAAAAATTCCCGAGGAAATGATGAAAAATAGATTGTATTGCGCGGGATTTTAGGCAAAAAATCCCGCTTTTTTTATTCTTATTTATGTTTTTATTCGCTAGGGACACAAGGAGGTTACCATGTCAAACCATTCAAAAAACCACGTCCATGAATTATCTCCCATGAGTCCGGATGTGATAAAGCCTGAAATCGAAGATCCACCGGCCTCGGAAGAATACCCCGCTCAGAGACCAAACGATAAAAAACCAAAAAAACCGCAACAACCCCATCCCGATACGCTCCCTGAAAGGGATCCCTGGCATTCTCCCGACACGGAGCCTTCCAGGCATCGTATTCAAGAGCCGGACTTATAATTCAGTTTACTGCGAGGGCATGCACCTCGGCTGTATTCCTGTTATTCTTTTTGATTTGTTATTCAGGACAAGCACTCATGTTAAAACAGGAATTGGACACCCCATGTCTCGTTATTGAAAAAAGCACGCTGCTTCAAAATCTTGAGGAAATGAAGCAACATGCGCTACGCCACGCCATCCAGGTACGCCCTCATGTTAAAACGCATAAGTGTTCCCGCCTGGCTGAATTGCAGGTCGAGTATGGTGCCATTGGTTTGAGCGTGGCGAAAGTGTCTGAGGCGGAAATGTTGATTAATCATGGACTTAAGAATATTTTAATCACCTCGCCTGTTGTTACCGCGGCTAAAATTGCACGCCTGGTGGCTTGCCTGCAAAAAGACCCGGATATTCTGGTGGTGGTCGATAATGAGCAGAATTTGGCTGATTTAAACGCAGCAGGCGAGGGGATTAACACTCCCATCAATGTGCTGGTTGATGTCGATTCAGGGCTAGGCAGAACGGGTGTAAGGCCGGATTACGCTGTTAATTTTGCATTGAAACTCAGCAAATACCCCTGGCTAAATCTGGTGGGCATTCAATGTTACGCCGGGCATTTGCAGCACATTTCATCCTACGAGGAGCGTAAAAGCAAATCCCTGCAGGTGATGCAAAAGGCCAGTGACATTCGAAAGGCATTCAGAAGCCAGGATTTACCCTGCCGCATTTTAACGGGTTCAGGCACAGGAACTTACGATATCGATGTGGAGGCCACCGAAATTACTGAAATTCAGCCGGGTTCTTATGCGGTGATGGATGTCGAATACAGCCTGATTGAGTCGCAGGGTAATGCACCTACCCCTGTTTTTCAACCGGCAATGACTCTGTTGACGACGGTGATCAGCTGCAACCGCATGGAGCACGTAACAGTCGATGCAGGCACCAAAGCCATTTATGCGAATGCTCACCACAAGCCTAAAATAATAAGCCATGAAGGATTGGAATACGATTGGGGAGGGTTTGGCGATGAACACGGAAAAATTACCGCACTCGGCAACACACCCTTACCTGCTAATGGTGAAATGCTTGAACTGGTTATACCGCATTGCGATCCAACCATTAATCTGTTTGATCAATTTTACCTTGTCGACAATGGTCGCGTTGTGGACGTGTGGGACATTGATTTAAGGGGTAAGTCGCAGTAATGTTTCAGCGTCGGGTATCCACTCGGCTTAAGACTTAAGTCATTAATCTGAACGGGCATCGGGTAACCCATCGATTCAGCGGGCAGAGGTCGAATCGGATGCGGGTAAGGCATGCTCCATTGCAAATCGTCTGGTCCTTTACAGCGCAAAAAAAAGGCCTCATAGAGGCCACTGACTTATTTGACTTTGGTTTCTTTATAGAGGGCGTACTTGCGCAATAGGGGATCGTATTTTCGTAACTCCAGCTTTTCAGGGTGGTTACGGGGATTTTTGGTTGTGGTGTAGTAATGACTGCTCTCAGTCGATTTTAATTTAATTTTGATGGTCACAGCGGCCATGATTTAATCCTCTTACACTTTCTCGCCTTGGGCGCGTAATTTGTCCAGAACCGCACGGATACCCAGTTTGTCAATGATACGGATACCTTTGGTGCTTACCTTTAATGTTACGAAGCGGTTTTCGCCTTCAACCCAGAAGCGGTGTTCCTGAATGTTGGGCAGAAAGCGTCTTTTGGTTTTATTGTTAGCATGCGACACATTGTTGCCCGTGGTCGGCCGCTTGCCAGTGACCTGACATACTCTAGACATGTTGTTACTCCAAAATTCGGTGCAGCAGAATTAACAGGGTAAGCCATTAATTCCTGGCATTCATTTAAAATTACCGTGTGCGAAATACAAGAGCGGTTTTATACCAAAAAATGAAGCTTCTTGCAAGATTTCTATTAATTTCAGCCAAAATTAAACGGACATTTTAAGGAGAGATCGCAAATTGGCAAGTTAGAGGTATAATCGCCGCCATTGTCATTGATGCGGCTATATAAATGAAAAGAACCATCAAAAGTTTCGTTCTTCGGGCAGGACGCACCAGTAACCGTCAACAACAGGGGCTTGAGCAATGGCTGCCTGCCTACGAATTACCCCTTGACGGTGACATGTGGGATTGGCAGACTCTTTTCAACCGCGAGGCTGAGACGGTGGTTGAAATTGGTTTCGGCATGGGGGCTTCCTTGTTGACCATGGCGCTTCGCCATCCGGAAATTAATTTTGTAGGCATTGAAGTGCATCGTGCCGGTCTCGGCAGCCTTGCGGCAGATTTGCATGAGCAGGGGGTATCCAACGTTCGCCTTGTGGCTCTGGATGCCGTCGAAATCTTTAAAACACGGATTGCGGAGGCCTCCCTGTCCGGAATCCAGATCTTTTTTCCTGATCCGTGGCCTAAAAAAAGGCATCAAAAACGCCGTTTGATTCAGCCGGCGTTCGTTAGTCTGTTAGCCGCCAAGCTGAAAAAAGGCGGCTTTTTGCATTGCGCCACCGACTGGCAGGATTATGCTGATCACATGCTGGCGGTTCTTGATAACGAACCGAAACTGGTAAATCAACAGGCAGAGGGGGGCTTCTCGCCTCGACCTGAGACACGCCCGCTAACCAAGTTTGAACAACGCGGACAACGGCTCGGCCATGGTGTCTGGGACTTAATTTATCTAAAAAAATAAGGAGAATACCCGTGAACAAGGGACTGTTAAAATCCGGCCTGTCAGGTCTGTTGCTGGTGTCAGGTATGGCGCTTCATGCCGCTACACCGCTGCCTTTACTGGCCAAACTAACCAATACCCCCGCCGTCTCCGGCTATGAAAAGCCCATCCGCGAACTGCTGAAGACGCAATGGAGCACGGCCTTGCCTCAGCTCGAAATCGACGGCATGGGCAATCTCATTGGCCATACGACCAGCCCATCGGCCCCCCGGTTGTTGTTAATGGCGCACATGGATGAAACCGGCTTCATGGTCGAGTCGATCACGGACGATGGTTTTGTAAAAATAGTCCCGGTAGGCGGCATTGCGACTGCCGTCATTTATGCTCAGCGCTGGCATATTGCAGGCGACAGGCACCCCATTACCGGTTATTCCGGTATGGATTCCCCGCATCTGCTCGGGGACAAAAAAATGCTCGGTTCGCCGGACATTTCATTCCTGTTTCTGGATGTAGGGGCTGAAAATAAAGAGGATGCAGTGAAACGCCTGGGTATCCGTCCCGGCCTGGCAGTTACTCCCGTCAGTGAATTCACAGCGCTGAGTGACACCCGCTTTCTGGCCAAGGCCCTGGATGATCGCATCGGCCTTGCAGCCATCAGTGAAGTGCTGCAAACCGTCAAAAACAGCAAGCCGGCATACCAATTGTTTGCTGCCGCCACTGTGCAGGAAGAGGTGGGCATGCGCGGTGCCTCAACCGTCTATCAGGCAGCCAAACCGGATGTCGTGATTAATGTGGAGGTCGGCATTGCAGATGATTACCCCTCATTAATCGCTGAAAGAAAAAACACCATTTTTCTTGGCAAGGGTCCCTCGGTTTTTGTCTATGATCGCTCGATGATTCCCAATCAGGCGCTGGTCAACTGGGTGAGGGACATTGCTGCAAAAAACCATATTCCAGTGCAATTGGAAGTGGAAATGGGTTATGGGGAGGACGGTTCAAAATTACAGATGTCCGGAAAAGGGGTTCCGGCGATTAATATTGGTATACCTGTCCGCTATGCTCATCAGCATGCCGGTGTGTTTGACAAGCGCGATTACCATCAGGCTGTGCGTCTTTTAACCTTGCTGGTTGAAAATTTTAATCAGGATATTGCCAAGCAAATTAAAAATGGTTAACACTATGGCAGGAAGTTATACTTTCTGCCCGCGGAGTTGCTTTTGACGGTCAAGGTTAGTAGCAACGTCATGTGACAAGATTCTAAAGGGATTTAATCTTCCATCCGTGGATGAGGCCCATCCCTTTGGACTTTTATAAGGATGTGGTATGGATTTTTCAGCTTTGGACAATGCGCTGGCACAGGGTTTCAGTGCATTCACTCGATACATTGAAGAGCAACTGGGCGAAGACGAGGCTCTTTTACAGAAGACATTCTGGCATCATGGGAAAATGGTTGATTTTCTGAGTTATGTCATCCAGCAGCATGATCATGAAAGCAATGATTTAACGGGGCACGTGCAATTTCTCCTGGAACACGGAGCGAATACCCTGTTAAACCAACCGGTCCACCTGGTTCTTAAAGAAAAAAAACTGGATTTGCTGCCTGTGCTCCTCGAAGCGCAGGGCAAACTGCAAAAAAACCTTAAAGCGCCGCACAACGAAAAAGAAATGGAGATATGGGTTGACAATGAGGAGCAGCAACCTGATTCGCATTCGCATTTTATTAATGGCAGAGACAGAGACGGGCGAACCATTCTGTCAAGGGCCATTGAAACAGGCTCGATTGACTGCATACGCAGGGTTCTGACCTACAAACCCTTAATTGACCAGGCAGATAACATTCAGTTGGATGAAGCGACGGCGCGCGAGATGCAGCCGCTTCATCTCGCGGCTTTTCGGGATTTTGGCGAAGGCGTCAAGGAATTGCTTCGTGCCGGCGCCAACGTGGACAATCCCTTTGGCAGTCGCAAAAGACCGGTTCTTTCCATCGCTGCCCGGGAAGTCAACGTCAGTGCTCTGGAAGCGGCTCTGGAGGTCGCCAATAAGCCTTTACAACTGAATTACGAAGACACAATGAGATTAAGGCCAATCGATTTATTATGCGATTCTCTGGCAAAAAATAAAAAAACACATGAGGCGATTCGTGGTATTGCCATGTTGTTGTGCCGCGGGGCCGACATGCCGCGCACGGAAACATACTGCCAGTTGTTGCATACACACCGACGCCAATTACTGAATGACATTTTAGATTATGCTGGAAAAAATCCGGAATTGAAGCCTTCGATTTTGCGCACCATTCATAACAAGAATCATGCCTTGCATCGCGTTATTTACGATACCCATTCCCTGGGACGTTCGGTTAAAAATTTAACGGGCGGCTATGATGATTTGGCAGGACAGGTCGAAAGCCTGGCTCAGGATATTCCTGTAAATGCGGAAATTCAATTGCAGGCAGACGAGAAGCGATTTGCCGAGTTCGTCCAGCTCTATTTAAAAAACATTAAAAACGCGACTTTTTTTAATCGCTGGAGTGGCATGTTGACCAAAATTTCCCAAGGTGAGGTGACGTCCTGGCAGCAATTGTGCGACTACGCGTACGCCAATCCCAATAGCCGTACCGCCCTCATCATTAAACAGATGGACAGTGAGGTCAACACGGTTCATTTACAACATGATGCGTTGACTGTTTAGTCAGAAAACCCTGCATGCCATGCCGCGAAGATCCGCGGCATGGCGCAATCATTGTAATCAAAACGACCCCTTCAGAAACGACCGCTTATCGCCGGGTGATTGATTCCATAAAGCAACTTAATCTTTGCATTCCCATTACATTGCTTGCCTTCATAGTCTATAAACCCTAGAATTCTATTTTTATGCAAGGCGGAGAGTAACCAATGGGGTGGAATGAGCCGGAAAAAGGCAAGGATCCATGGGGTGGAAAAGACCAGCCCCCTGACCTGGATGAGGCATTGAAGCGTTTTCAGGAGCGCCTTAAAAAAGCATTGTTTGGCGGCTCTGGCCAGGAAGGGGGCGGGGCGGCGCCGAAACAGGGCAATGGTGGTCTTCTGGCTGGCATGGTGGCGCTTATTCTGTTTATTCTCTGGGCTTTGTCAGGCATTTTTATTGTCGATCCCGCAGAACAGGCCGTTATTCTTCGCTTCGGTAAATACGTCGAAACCGTGGGGCCGGGACCGCACTGGATACCGCGCATTATCTCCACCAAAATTGTCCATAACGTGGAAAGGATCGCACACTATTCCTATTCCGCCCAGATGCTGACTAAGGATGAAAACCTGGTGTCGGTCTCACTGGTCGTGCAATACCGTATTGGCGATCTGGAAGATTACCTGTTTAATGTGGCTGACCCTGAGGAAAGCCTGCAGCAAACCACGTCAAGCGCCCTGCGTCAGGTGGTGGGTAAGACAACCTTGAATCAGATCATTACCGAAGGACGAGAGGCCTGGGGTACGGATGTGCAGGACGTGCTGGTTAAAACCCTGAAGAAATACAACACGGGGATTGTGATTGTCAACGTATCGCCTCAGCCTGCCCGTGCGCCGGAAAGCGTGCAGGATGCGTTTGATGATGCGATTAAGGCCAGGGAAGATGAGAAACGCTTCCAGGGACAGGCCTTAGCCTATCAGGCACGTGTGGTACCCATTGCAGAAGGAAATGCCAAGCGGATTCTTGCGGAGGCAAAGGCAGACGCAGAGCAGGCGGTATTGCGAGCCAAGGGTGACGTCGCTGAGTTTTTAGCGCTGCTGCCGCAATATACCCAGGCACCGATTGTGACGTCGGAGCGCATGTACTTCGAAACCATGCAGCGTGTTTTAAGTCGCAGCACCAAAGTGATTGTGGATAGCAAGGCAGGCAATCTGTTGTATCTGCCGTTGGATAAACTGGCCACCAGTATAGTGCCTCAGTCTATCCCCGTAAAAGGCAAATCCATGGCTGCCAATGCAGGCGATAATGAGGAAGACAGCCTGGTTGCCGGCCGTCAGACCAAACGCCAGCTTTATCGCCAGGGGAGAAACGAATAATGAATGCAATGAAAACGATATTAGGAATTTTAGGCTTTTTTGTACTCATCCTGTTTCTCACCAGCGTATTTACCATTACTCAGGGCGAGCACGGCCTGTTGCTGCGGTTGGGGCGGTTGGTTGAAGAAGGGAAAAGCGGTCAGGTCAAAGTATTGGGACCGGGCTTGCATGTGAAAACACCTTTCATTGAAAGTGTGCGGATTTTTGATACCCGTTTGCAGACGCTCGATATTAAATCGTCCCGGATTGTGACAAAGGAAAAGAAAGACGTTATTGTCGATTATTTTGTCAAATGGCGCATTGACAATCTGGCGCGCTATTACAAGGCCACCGGCGGCAATGAATTCAAGGCCGAAACCCTGCTTGAGCAGCAGCTCAATACCTTTATCCGTGCGGAATTTGGCAAGCGCTTTATTGCCGATGTTGTTTCGGGCAGCCGGGATGATGTCATGGAGGTATTGCGCACCAAAGCACAGCAACAGGCTTCCCAGTTAGGGGTCGTCGTGGTTGACGTGAGAATTAAAGGCATCGAACTGCCACCCACCACCAGCAATTCGGTGTATCAGTCCATGCGGGCCGACATGCAGAAAATAGCCAATCGTCACCGTGCGGATGGTAATGCGGCAGCCGAGGCCATTAAAGCCAACGCGGATGCGCAAGTCACCGTATTACTGGCTACAGCCCAAAGTGAGGGCCAGGAAATCCGGGCGAAGGGTCAGGCAGAGGCAGCCGGCATCTACGCGAAAGCGTTCCAGCAAAACAGCGATTTTTTTGCCTTTTACCGCAGCTTGAAAGCGTATGAGAACAGTTTCAATACCAAACGCGATCTGCTTATTCTTGATCAAAGCAGTTCCTTTTTTACTTACTTTAAACATCCTATGCTAAAAGGGAATGGAGAATTTAAGAAAAACTGATATAATATTAAATTTTGCTGAAATCGGGTTAAGCATGCTTAACCCTTTTTTATTGGAGTCGGTGGTTGTGATCGTCAGTTTTCTCTCCGCATTGGCCTTGATGTTTGTACTTGAAGGTATAATGCCGTTTGCCTCACCGGGGCGGTGGAAGCAGTTATTATGCAAAATTGTCGAGAAAGAGGATGTCGTGTTGCGTATTGCCGGGTTTATTAGCATGTTGGTGGGAGTCACGCTTCTCACTGTTGTTCATCAATTTGCAGAGTAAGAGTCTATTATGGGTAAGAATGTTGTAGTAGTAGGAACGCAATGGGGTGATGAAGGAAAAGGGAAGATCGTTGACCTGTTGACTCATGATGTGAATGTTGTCGTCCGCTACCAGGGCGGCCACAATGCGGGTCATACCCTAAAAATTAAAGGTGAAAAAACGGTCTTGCGTCTCATTCCCTCAGGCATGCTGCGTCCCCATGTGCAATGTTACATTGCTAATGGCGTCGTGTTAGCCCCCGACGCGTTGCTAACCGAGATTAAAGAGCTGGAAGGCAAGGGCATTGATGTCAGAACACGTCTGCACATCAGTCAGGCCTGCCCCCTCATCCTGCCTTGTCATATTGCTCTGGATAAAGCGCGTGAAACGCACAAGGGGAGCACCGCCATCGGTACGACAGGCCGCGGTATTGGTCCGGCCTATGAAGACAAGATAGCCCGCCGTGCCATTAAAGTCAGTGATTTGTTTCATCCGCAACGGTTTGAAGCCAAATTGAAGGAATTGCTGCAATACCATAATTTTGTGTTGAAAAATTATTATAACCAACCGGAAGTCGCGCTGCAGCCGTTGCTGGATGAGGCGGCGCGTTGGGCTCGCGAATTAAAAGACATGGTCTGTGACGTCACCACCCGCCTGCATGAACACCGTGAGCAGGGTGACTCTATTTTGTTTGAGGGCGCGCAAGGGGTTTATCTGGATATTGATCACGGTACCTATCCTTTCGTGACCTCGTCCAATACCTGCGTAGGCAGCGTGGTAAACGGCGCTGGTTTTGGCCCCCGTTACCTGGATTATGTTCTGGGGATCACCAAAGCCTACACCACCCGTGTCGGGGGCGGCCCATTCCCGACGGAACTGCATGATGAGGTGGGCAAACAGTTGGCTTCGCGCGGCAATGAGTTTGGTGCGGTCACCGGCCGTCCTCGCCGCTGCGGTTGGTTCGATGCGGTTTTGCTGCGCCGTTCCATCGAACTGAACAGTATCTCCGGGTTATGCCTAACCAAACTGGATGTGCTTGATGGCCTTGATGTCTTAAAAATTGCGGTAGCTTATCGTGATTGTGAAGGCAAACTGTTGACCCGTCCTCCGCAGTCCGCGGATGATTTTGCAGGCTTAGAGCCCGTCTATGAAGAATTTCCAGGCTGGCAGGAATCGACTGCGGACGCCACCTCCATTGAGCAATTACCAGCCAATGCCATTGCTTACATGAGACGCATTGAATTATTACTGGGTATCCCCGTTGCCATGTTGTCGACTGGGCCGGAGCGTGATTCCACGATTGTTTTTGAAGATCCTTTTTCGGCCTGACAGGCTAAGGATTGGGCTTCCTTTGGATTGCCCAATCCCCATTTTCTACTGATTCCTACTGATCATACCGCTTTTCAAATGCCGCCAGTTGCAATTCCAGTTGACGCTGCAATTGGGCCTTCTGACTGCCTTGAATGAAGTTCAGGCACGTCGCGCTGTTTAAATCCTTGCATTGCGGCACGCTGACTCCGGGCTGACTCGGATTCCATAAACTTTCTCCGGGTAGGAAACTGAAGGTCAGGGCATTGCGGTTAATCTGTTTAAGCGTTGCATAATCCAGTTGATGGTGTAATACGGCTTCAACGTACTGGGCGGTTAAATCCGTGCGTAAAATGCCTTCATCGTCAGTGGAAAGGACGACAGGCACCTGGTGCTTTAAGTAGTAATTAAGCGGGTGTTGTTTACCTTCAATCGCAAGAATGGCTTTATTACTGATTAAATTAATTTCCACGGCCATGTTCCTTTCCTTTAAAAGGCGCATGATTTCGTCAGGATTTTCTTCATGGGCGATGTCGACTCCATGGCCGATGCGCCTGGCATTGCCGACTAACATGGCGTCACGAATGTGAAAACGGGTATCGGCCGGGACAACGTCTTGTGGCGACAATTCACCGGCATGGAGGGCAATGGGTACTTCGGGGTAGTTCTTGTGCAGAAATTCAAAAATTTTCATTTGTCCACGGTAATTCCTTAACGACAAATAACCGTCTTCCGGTTGCACCAGATTAACAGCAACCAGTGATTTGGAACGCGATGCGGCCTCAAACCCATGCAGCGCCTGGGCAAATACTTTATCCAGGCTTTGTTCTCTTAACACATAATATTGAAACCGGACGGTTAAACCGCAAACCGGCTGTTCAGGCTTCTGCCCGCAGTTAAGGAAGGATTGCGCCTCGTTAAGCAGATGATCGGATTTGTTGACTGTTTTAGTGATGGTGCCCCTAAATCCCGGGTTAGCGAGAAGCTTCGTTTTCATCGCTGCCATCTCGGTTAAGGTAAACGACGGATCGGCGAACGCGATGGATGCCCCATTGTCGGGTAGAATCATTATTTCCATGTAGTGTTCATGCTGATCGGCAGCCCGCAACATTACTTCACTCAATAACTCGGCATCGTGATTGGCCACCAGTGGGATAAATTTCATGAAGGAGGCAAAAAAATGATCATGGCCGGACTCAGCACCTGGAATAAAATCTTTCATCGACCAGGCGCGTACTGTGTTGGCATAGATTTCCGGATGCTGGCTTAATTCCCTGGCAGGAATACCGCGGCAGGCCTCCGTAGTTTTGCTGATGGCAAAGGTCGCGGTATCAAGACAATAGTCGTGTTTAGCAGCCACAGCCAACATCGCTTCAGGATAAGCGCCGCCAGCGAGGTGGTAATGCAGTTCGCCGCCTTTGGGCATTGCTTTGAAAAAGGCATAAAGCGAATTGGGATCGTGCTTGATTGCATCAACATACTGATTGACATGAGCGAAGCAGGATGATTGATAAACCAGAAAAGACAATAGGGCATGGCGTAAAGACAACATAGGCAAGGCTAAAAAGGGTCAAAAGGTAATTATCTCATATGGAGGACAGAATGGCTATGCGCCTGTCTGTAGTACTCATCACCAGATGGCAGTTTTATAGAAATGCGGTTGGAGAGGCTGCCTTCCCTGGCGGCAACGTGATTTTACTTATTTTGTTGACATAATCCCGGCTTCGATTAAAAAAATCATCAGTAAATAATTCAACCAACCGGCCTGATTTCACAGGCTGATCACAGTCATCGTACCGTAGGCGCTTGAGGATTCCCACGTTCAGCTTCTTCAAGGAGTATCATGGAGTGTTGATAGTCAGGAGAGTGCGCATTGATTTCGTCGATGACAGTCAACAGCTGTTTAAGCAGCTCATCATATTTTTTCAATTGGTTTTCAATCGCTTCCTTTTTGCCAGGGTATTCTTTTTTTTGTTTTTCTGAATGGGCAATTGCCTTCCTGATGAGAATGGATTGATCAATCGCCTGTTCGCGTGTGACATCCACATTTTTCATGAACGTCTCCAGCGTCAGCCGTTTTTTTGTAATTATTCCATTTTCCATGTAGGACTCCAAAATTTAAAAATTGTACAATAATCAAGACTTGTGTGGTAATTTATTCGGTGAAAAGTGCTCTTGTTTTTTAATTTCCTTTAATCGCTCGCCAAAATATGTATTCGGGTCGGGTCGCTCTTCACTCTGCAAATTCGCTTCAGCGCGAGCCACTTTGTAGTCTTCTTCGACCTGCTCTTTCACGGAGGGATTAAGCTTATCCAGCGCTTCTCTGATTTCAGTAAGCAGCACCACCCCTTCCGACTTCTGTTGCGCCCAACGAGACTTGATGGCTTCTGTTTGTTCAGTCAGTTCCTTTAATTCCTTATCGTGATCCAGGGATTCATCCAGTTCATAAAGTGACTCCATGGGGGCGTACATGGCGCCCGATTTCATATCCAGATTAAATTCGACCTCGACTGGCTTGTCATCAATCAGCGCATGAACTGTCAGTGTAAATCCAGGATTAAAAAGCGCGCAATCACCAAGCTCTATTTTTTTAAATTGAATGCGGGTGTCCTGCAATGATTTTTCCACGATAAATCGTTCAAGGTAGGCCATTAATTCCCTGTAAGTTGACGCCTGGTTTACCTGGGTGAAAAACGGGTAATGCATCCCTTGATTGATCACCTGGGGATCCTTTGAAACAAACTCAATCGTCTGATTCGTGTACTTAAATTGCTTTGGAGGCAGCTGAAGTACCGGCGGTTTCTCATTGCCCGTCTGATTATGGAAAAAGGCGGTTCCGGCGTATGTTAACGCCTGGTATACCTCAATTGAACGCGGCCTGTTCAATGTGCTGGATTCTTCTCCCTGGTAAAAATAATAAACCAGTCGATTTCTTGCATAGCGGCAATACTCCTGCAAGGCCTGTAAATCCTTATCCTCCCCAGGGAGAGACGCAATGTACTCAAATAAATCAAGAAGCTGTTTATAAATGATGAGACTGTTCTTTTTATTGGACGGATTCACTGCGCGGTAAGCGGTTAAAAATTCTGATAATTTTTTAACCTTTTCTTTGCTTTGGGCAGGGAGTCGCTCATTATCAACATACGCTGCCAGCACATCCGCTACGGCATCAAACTCGGTTTTTCTATTGGCGTCAATCTCTTCAGGCGGCATGGCGGCGTGAATCCTGACTTCAAGCTCATTTAAATAGTTATACAAACGCCCGTTTGAACCGCTGCCTAAATGGCGTTTCTGCTTTATGTCATCGCTGAGCAATTGTGATTTTGCTTGGTGAATAGCCTGTAAAATCTCGGCAGCGCTTAACGTGTCGTTATTTAAATCGAGCAGAAGCTTTGTGACAATGTCTTTGCGATCGCCGCTAACCCAGCTGCGTTTCCACCAATGATCACGGTAAGAGGTCAGCCATTCAATGGCTTGACCACGCATATTGGAAGGAGACTTGGCCCACCAGTGCGCGAAGGAGTCTTTTTTCCATTTGCCCGTGGATTCGGGTAGGAGCCGGAGGTTTTCTGCCATTATCACGGGCAGATACAATGTTTTCTGCTTTTCATGCTCGCCGCGATGGGCGGTCAAAATGACAAAATGTTCCTGCTGAGCCTTGGCCACGGCTTCAATATACTGGTCTGACCTGCTCCAGATCATTTGATTGATAAAGTCTTCGCAGGCGTTGCTGAATCTGGCATAGCCCACCGAGTTACCTGAACGATAAGCTTTATAACGGAGATAAAGCATGGCCGCCATGATTGTTTGAACTTGATCCTTTAACGGAGCAGCCGCGTCGAGCGTGAATTTGCCGGCTAACTGCTGTTGATAGGCCGGGGTACTGAGCCATTCCAATTGTCGCCGAATCACGGCAGTGATTGCCTGACTTCTGGCGTCCTCAGCCACAGTCTTCAATTCTGTTGTCGAGTCGGCCTCTATGTCCATCATATCGGCGTAAACCGCTGCGGGTGCAACAGGGAACAATTGACCGTGAAGCTGGGTTCGCTTCACGTAATGCGTACCCAGAGGCGCATGTCGGACGGTAATCTGATCGATCAAGCCGATGTCATCCAGCGTCCTTTCTTCGGGGAGGTCAATGGTAATTTTGTTGTGTGTTGCCCATTTGAGCAAATGGGCTCTCAGCATGCCGTCTTGTTGCGCATACTCATTCCATTCTCTTGCAGCAAATTCAGCAAGACGGGTAATTTTCGCGGTATTTTTCCCTTGCAGAGCCGGGTTATGCTCCAATTCTTCCCAATAGTTATCAATGTTGCCAAGGAGTAGATTCCACTGCCCCAGCAATTGGTTGATAATCGCCTTTTTGCTGGCTTTCGAGGCATCGGTGGCATGAATCTGAGTGATGAACTGAAAAAACTCCTGATAGATGAGATCCTTAATGCCATCAAACGATTCCCGCAAATCACGGTCCTCTGAACGCGGTTTATTGCGTATATTGTTTAACAGAGCAATGGCCTTTTCCACTTCCTGGATTGTTGCCTTAAGGTTGCGAAGTTTTTTGGGCGCATCGGCATACGCTTCCTTAAATTCGCTGCGGCGAAGAATCATGCGCGTAAACCCCGGTTGCCCTTTACGCGCTGGCCGGCCGGATTTTTGCTGTAAAGCCCGCTCTAAATCTTCGCTGGAATGAGGAGCGGTATCGGCACTGGTTTGAATGGCATAAAGGCCATTGGCGTGAGTCGGTTTAATGTCTGTGCCGCGATCAAAAACCGACGAAATGGTAATGACGCCATCCAGCCCTGCTTTATCTTTAAATTGCTTTTCTTCGTCGTTCCGTTCCTTGGGCGTGGGCTTTTCACTGCTGTAAAAACGCTGCAGGAAATCAGGGTTTAGTTTATGTTTGTATTTTTCAGGAGTGGCTTCAATGGCGGCATGCAGCGCCTGATAAATTTTTTCGCCCTGGGTTTTATCAGGACACTGTATTAATACAGGACCGCATAACCCATCGGGCTGGCTGCGAATATACCTCAAAACGTCTTTGACGATGAGTTGAATGTGCTCCCGTTCTTCCGCCTCTGGATCATCAAGGTATTTAGCCTGGGTGAGCAGTGGATTTAAATACCGCAGGTTGGATGTGGTAAATTTCGGAATCCCGGCAAAGCGAAAGCCGTATTTGGCGTATTGTTCGATGATTTCGTTCTTCGACCCCGCCGTTCCTGTCATGCCGAGGATTCGTTGATAGGTACTCATTAACAATCGGCTGTTTAACGAGGTCACGTAGGTTTTTTCAGGCTCAACCAGAAAACCGGGCTTGGTGCCATCGTCTATGGCGTCACGGTATTTTTGGCGCAGGCGAACATGCAAAAACTGCTGGATGCCATTACTGAATTCGGCATCAATATTAGGCCGTCCGCCGGTCAGAATACAGGCTTTGGAGACCTGACCAAACTTCGGATGCGCCAGGGTCACGACTCTGAATTTGGTTTCTTCCTGATCGATTAAGTGTCTGGTTTTTCCAGCGGCAATCAACCAGCCTTCCAAGCGTTTCTGGTAAAGTTCAGGTTGTTCTTCGAGTTTTTTCAGCTGCTGCTTTTCTTCTTTGGATTTCGCCGAATTTCTGAGCCAGGCTTTGGCCAGTGCTTGAAGATCGGCATCGCTTCTGGGTATGGTCTGTGCGTCGGTGAAATTTATTAATGCTTCATAAATCCAGGTGTAGGGGCTTTTATACGGATCAGTGCTGGCATCAAGCGTTGTCGCATAACGATAACGGGTGCTGTCATCCAGGGTTGAAAAATCCACTTCATCGGCAATCAACGCACAGTTGTCGGGGAACGTTTTACCTTCCAGTTGCATTTTGGAGCGGTAGAGCGCCACATCCGACATGCTGGAGTAATGGATGGCATTGGGTTGGTAATCATCAAAACCGGATTTTGCGGTGATGAGTTTTACTGGCATGCCCAGGTAGTCAAAGAATGCGTGGTTTTCTTCCAATCCTTCAGAAGCCAGGAAGCTATTCGCTGTACAGATGTCAACGGTTTTGCCTTCAAGGTTCGCAAGCGCAGCCGATAAGGCGGCAGTCATTGACTTCCCTTCACCGGTTTTAATTTCCCCCACCAGATTGCCATCGGTCTGCATGGAAAGCAGCAGATACATGATTTGGGTTGGTCTTGGCATGTTGCCTGTGGCGCGATACATCACCTCACGCAGCAAGGCGATGACTTCCAGTCTGGCCTTAAGGCGCTGTTCCTCTGTTGCCCCGCTGCCTTCGCTTAACCGATGTTTATAATAATCCAGAAGGTCATGGATCTCTTGATGAGACATGTCCTTGACGGCTTTAAGCGTATCGGAGGGTTTGCCGTTTTCAATGATTGGGATACCGAAGTCTTTGCCAATGCCGTTGATGTACAAAAACCACTTCTGCAGCTGTTGACGCTGGCTAAGCAGCATTGTACGGCTATAGTTCATGTCCTTGAGATTGTTGAGGTAATTGATTAGTTCACTGGCATCAAAGTGCTCATCCAGCGTTTTTTTATCGTCGCGCTTACCAAACGGATCCAGGTCATATTTTCTCTTAAGCTCGTTCATATCCGGCGATGCAGATAAGGTAATCTGGGCCAATTCCGAGAGCCTCGGGTACGTGGGTGTGCTGTAAAGAGCGCCCAGCTGTTTCAGGGTTTCCGGATTGGCCTTTTTCAGTTGGTTTACCGTATCCACAAGCAGTTTCTGATCATACTTCGAATCCAGTTCGCCCTGCTCTTTTTGGGCAGCCCGCAAGGCAATGGTCATGATCAGGGCTATTTTAGCCTGATCGGGCACCTTTTTGGCTTCCTCTTTGGCTTCCTCTTTGGCTTCCTCCTTGGCTTTCTCTTCAAAGGCCCCGATAAAGGCGGAGAAGTCAGCGGCACGGTTGCCGGTAAAAAAGGAGAAAACGGTTTGTGTCAAATCCGGATTGTTCAAACCTTCAACCAGTTTAATGTTTTTGATGATGTCCTGTTGGACTTTATCCTGGTTAGCCATGAAAAGATGCAGCTTCTGGACAAATAACTCACTGTTGCTGCCGCGAAGTTCAAGGATTGTCTTCAAATCATTGAGGATGTTACCTGGTTGTCGATGGCAATAGGCAAGCCCCAGCTCACAGAGGGCCCGTTTCTCCTCATCACTCCATGTCTGGTGCTTGTCAGGATCGAATACCGTGTCAATGAGGGTAGTTATGGCGTTTAATGTCTCCTCGGAGGGATCATTAAACGCAAGGAATTCACGAAGTAAGCGGGTTGGGAAGGGATTATTGGGGTTAAAACCCTCTACCAGCGCACGCGTCATTTTGGCAAGAGAAGTAAGCGGGTATCCTTTCAGCGACGGGCTGTCATCGAAGGCGGCAATGACGGCTGTTAAGTCGGAAGGCCATGTGGTCTGAATGCGCTTAAAATCGCCGAGCAGGTTATCTAAGCTATCCAATTCGTCGGCGTAAAGCCCGACAAAGGCGTGAAATTCCGCTTTTCTAATGGGATGACTCATTTTGTTATTGACGATTTTAGCGAGGCGCGCGCGTGTGGCCTCGTCTCTAATACCAACATTGGCTATGCCGTCATCGATGACGGTATTGTAGACATTGGTCATCACGCCGGTGATTTTTCCTTTGACGACATCGCCTAGAAAACCTGAAAATTGACCAATTTTTTTAAGGCCTTTGATTAAAGCGTGAGGGCCTTCCGGAGAGGCCAGTATTTTAAAGAAATCGTCACCCAGTTCATTCTCGATAGGTCCCTTAAAACTTGCCAGTTCCTTGATGATCTCACTCATGTATTTGGCGATGATTGTTTGTAAATTGCCGCCGCTTTCCACGGGTGCGGCGAGGACTTGCTCCAATTGTATGGTGCAGTCTTTGGGCAAAGCCGCCTTGACGGTTTGTTCAAGCGTGCTGTATTCCGGTTTTTCTTTCGCCGCGACATCCCTGACAATGGCAATGAGTTGATCGAGGCTCGGCAGCGCCTTTGATTTCACATCAATATGACCCAGCAGTTCCAACAGGTCATGGGTTGTCTGCTCGCCGTGTGTGTTCAGGCATTGAGTAACCGCCTCATAAAGATCCCTGATTTTTTTCTCGGCGTTTTTTTCATCAAGGCCTTCATTGGTACAGACAGCGATCAGTCGGGTTGCGCTTACGCGCAGCCTGCGGTGATCGGTGAGAACCTGAGCCTTCGCATCGGCAATTTTTTTCAACTCCTTGTTGTTAAGGCCTTCCAGTTCGCGCATGACCTCTTGAAAAATCGAGAGTTCTATCGCGTGCGGGTTTTGGCAGAGAAGGGTCAGTGTTTCAATGTAATCCTGCGCATCCTCATCATACGCTGCAACCAATTCCTGGATCATGCTGATGACCTGGGCCGGTTGCTTCATCTTTTGGGCTTGTTTGGAAATGGTCACGATCTCCGCCAGGGTGGGCCGTATCGGAGACATGCGCATCCCACGCCAGGCATTGACCATCACGCGAATGTTCATCAACTGGAGTTGGTTTTCATCTTTGGAGGTGTCTTTGTACTGGTTTATCCAGTTCACCAGGGCCTCGATATCGCCTTTTTGAAAATGTTTGCCGCGTTTACCGGTTCCAAACACGGCGATGAGCAATAAGAGCGATTCTTTGCCGGTGAAATAATTATTGTTTTGAATATTATCATCAATCAGCTCAAAGGCTTCGCGATACCGTCTAACCCCTGCACGATGGTTAAACGTTGCGATGTAACGCAAAAAAATGGCCAGTTGTTTAGCGCTGTCATCCGCCACGGCCCCATCGGCCAAATTGGCGCCAATGTTGACTTTATCACAGCGATAAACAAAGCCTTTTTCTGAAAACCGGACATCCAGTTTCGCTTCCCCGGTGAAACTGCCCAGGTTCAGCGCCATGGACGGAGTGACCAGTTTATATCCTTCGTAGCGTGAGGCATAAAAAGGACCGAGGCCACTCAGGGATAAACCGGGTAATGCGTCATAAAACTGCTCATTGATATCGTGGGCATTGGTGAGAATCACTGACAGCAACCGATCCAGTGCGACGCGCATGTCGGCTACGCCGGTCATGAACGGGCAGTATTCAGTTAAATGCAGGCCGGGGCTCACCTCTTCCAGCTGGCCGCAGAAGTAGGAAAATCCCTCAGCCAGTTCCGCCAGATTGGCCCAGCGGGTGCCGGGATGGCGTTCCTGTTTCACATGGGTAAACCCGTCTTCTTCTGCCTGTTTAGGGTCGGGAGAATAACCAATGTTGCTGGTATGCTGCTCCGTTAACGCCAGCCACCAGGTGGCCTGGGCTGTGGAAAAGGCCATTAATTTCTGGATGGCGGCTAAATTGTTTTCCTGAAGCAACTCATTGAGATTTTGCGATGAATCAATAAAGCAGGCTTTGAAACTGGCAAAAAAGGCATCGCCCTTGATGGCTTTGAGATCCTGAAGGGTGCTCAGTAACTGAAGAAGGCCGGGAGCGCCCTTGTCAAAAAAGACTTCACTGAGTGCTTTGATGTTTTTTTCAGTCAGCGTGTTGCCAAACACGCCTTGCATGAGCGCGTGCATCTTACCGGAGGCCTCAGGGTCCTCTGCGGCAATGAAAGCCTGCAAAATGCTCATACGCTGTTGGGGTGACAGCTTAACCGTGTCCTCTTTAAGATAGAAAAAGTGGCTGATGCAGTTTTCAAGCGACGGACGCGGCGCTTTCAGTTTGGCAATGACCGCATCGTATAAATTTTTGGCCTGTTCCTGGTTGATGAATTGCAAGGCATTCCCCGCCCAGTCAACCGACAAAAGCGGCTTTGAAAACTGAATGGTTAATGGCGATTCATTGGGATTGATTGCGGCATCAAAGGCGGAATAGGCGAGCACAACGTTGCCGTCTGCGTCGCTTTGCAGTTCAAATCCGCGCGGCAGATTATCAGGGTGTAGGCCGTACTGCACATCCTGTAAATGATCAATCAGCATTTTGGCGGCAGAAACACTGATTTTTTTGATGCCGTATTTAAACAGTGCTGCTTCTTCGCCGGTAATCATGTCCCAACACTGTTCGGGACTAAGATGGGGATGGCGGGCTTTAATGAACTCCCCCAGCTTGCCAATGGAGCCACGGGTCAGTAATTCGTCAGTCCCGGTATAGAGAGTGAATAATTCGTCCTCCAACTCGTCTTCTTCTGGCAGATTGTTGTCATCCAGGGACGTTTGCACCTGTTGTTGCACCTGTTGTTGCTGCTGTTGTTGCACCTGAATTTCAGTTGACAGTGAGCCTAAATCAGCCTGAAAAATGGCCTTGCCGATTTTGCCTAAGGTGACGGTGGGTGCGCTTGCTCGAGCAGCTGGTTTTTCATGCTCCCGGGAAGAGGCCCCCCTTTTCTGATTCTTCAAGCCGGTATTTTCAAGGATTGCCAGTTGGTCTGCGATTTTTGATGATGCTTTGTCCGGTGCAGAAAAGCTAATAACGGTCGCATAAGGGCCTGCGCTGATTAAATCAATTAGGGCTTGAACCGTTTCTGGTTTCAATGGCGCGAGTGAGGAGCTGACGATTTCCAGTCGTTGAATGCCTTCAGGCGGCATGTGCCTGAGGATATCGTTCAGGACATTAACCAACGCGTTCTGGTCAATATGGCTTAGATCGGTGATGGCGAAACTGAATTGCCTGAACGGGAGAAACGGCGTGGGGGATTGCAAATGATCGCGTAACGCCGTGAGCATGCCCAGATCGGTAATCACATAGCCTAGGGCCTGGGCATCGCGCATGCTGAATGTGTGGTAATCGAAAGCCCCGTCTTCAAAACGGCTTTGGTTATTGGCGATGTAGTCCAGCAATTTCACAAAGCCGGGTGTTCCGAGTTGAAGGGCGTTTTTATCCGCTGAAGACAGCGAGCCCACAAACCATTCATATCGCCCCTGGGTTGGTTTATCAGGCGTTTGAAATAACATCGCTTCAAACAAGGCATCCCAGGGGAGTTTTTGTGCGTCAGGCTTTACGTTAAAATGCGCCAATAAAGCATTGCGAGTGTTCACCAGCGTTAAGTAATCCCTTAAAACGGGCTCCACGGCAACGAGTTCGATGCCAAGCGTTAAGTTATCGATATTGTCCCTTATAAACTGCTGATTAAGCTTCGCAGAACCGGTCAATGTCACTTGTTTAAGCGCTGAGTTATGGCCAATGGTTTCAAAAAGAACCTCAAGGACTAGCGCCTCATTCTCCTGATCAGTCAGGATCTCTTCCAAATTCAGTGTCAGGCTACCCTTGGCGTCGGTAATGGCTTTTATGGCGGGCAAATCCTTGAGTTTGGCTTTCTCTGCATTCAAGGCCACCAAGGCTTCAAGCTGTTTGCTGTCAAATTTTGTTTTGGGGCCTGGATGTCTGCCCCGATTCTGGGCAAACTTCAGCAACTGGCCTTCCACGATGATCGGTTTAACCCTGAATTTATCCGTATCCTGTGCCTCAAAATCACTTTCCGGAACCATTGACTTAAGCGCGGTTCTCATTTCCTGGCTGATGACCTGCTCACCCAATAAGGAGCGGTAGACGAGGTCACGGAGGCTTGAGGCATCCTTGCACTCGGTGAATTGCTGATAGATGCCCTCGTTTTTAATGACGCCTGCATCGATGAGATCCTGAATGATTCCTCGTAATGCGCGGTAACCACAGGTAAATCCGTCACGTTGCTCCTCGGTGCCGGTCACGGTAATTTCAGGGTCTGTGCATTCAGGGAAGGCGGTATAAAATTTAATCGCGTCTTTGCTGGTGTAGCTGCCAATCTGGTTATGGTATTTCAAAGCATTTTTCAAAGTCGCGGCAATTTTTTTCTTGGACGCCTCATGCAGTTGCAGTTCATCCGTGTATTTCACCTTGATTTTTACAGGCTTGTCGGTTGGATCGACCTCAACAAGGATACGGACCCAATGGTTTCCGCGCGAACTAATTCGGGCGTGACCATCTTCTGCCAGATTAACAATTAAAGGAATGGTGTAAGGTGCTGGTGGCTCATCATGTTGATGTTGTTCCCTGGCAAAATGAAATGCCAAACCGAGGTCATCTTCGGTGAACGGGATGATGTGGCAATTGAGAATACCTAAAATCTTTAACTGACGCTGAATGTCAACATCCGTCAACCATTCATCCGCTCTTATATTGCCGGAAAGGAATTTTTCAAAAAGACCGGGGTAACCGGCGCGTTCGGGGTTGAAGTTCATGCGGAACGGGCGTTCGCTTTTCCATTGAAGCCACCCTGTTCTCGCTGCCAGCGTATCCAGGGTCAGGTTGTACGTGTCCCCCAGGTCGCCGGGTATTTTGTTGCTTTGCGTGTATTGGATAAACACGTCATAAAAAATAGCGAAATCCGACAGATGAGTGGCGAGTGTTTGATCATTATCGACAGCCAGGGGGGTTAAGGGTAAATAATCGGCATGTTCGGCGTCAAAGCGTTTTAAACCCTCAATCAGCTTGGGGTCAGCGTTTACGTCGCCCGGCTTGGCTTTCTTTAAAATATCAAATAATTTTTTAATGGCACTATCGAGGGGGTTGGATAAATCCAGATTTTTTAAATCGCGTGTTTTTTCTTCCAGTTCCGCTGGGGATAGCCGGGCGATTTTTGCCAGTTCCTCGGGCGATATTTTACCTTGAGCAATCGCTTGTTGTAATTGCACGATGCGTGACAATAAAAGTTTGGTGCGGGTTTCCGTATCAGGCGTATTAAAAAACATGGTTTGACCAACTGATTTAATATGATCTAGTTACAAAATAGCATAAAAACCTTACTTAAATATTAACTCAGCCGTTTTATTGTGTAATTTATTAACATCGTGATTTGAAAAGGGGTATGCTTTGTTTCTAAAAATAGTCTTATTGAATAAAATTTAATCTAATGGTATAATTGCAGAATTTACCCGTCAACGAGGCTTAAATGAAATTAATCGTGCGATTTGCGCTTGAAGGAAAGGAAGGCACTATCGAGGCAACCATTCAAAATAAGGAAGGGCTTGAGGCACGTGCCCGTTCTTTAATCGCCGCCGCCTTGGGTCTCGATGAAAATCAATGCCAATTCACTCGTCTGGTGGGCAAGGAGTCACTGGGTTACCAAAATGCTCAAAACGACGAAGTGTTTTTAAATTATGCCGTTGTAAACCTGAGTAAACTGGAGGAAGAGGAGACTGAATCGGTGGCCCTGCAATCCTCGGAATCTCAGGAGTCAAGAATTACCACCGGTGCCTGGGCCGATGGCGCGCCTTTAGTATCCGTGGGGTCAGAGCCGGGTACGATGGAATCGTCTGAGAATCCCAAGGGGCTTTATCGTTCAAAATCAACTCCGCCTTTCTTTGCTGACAGGGGGCGATCAGGTTCTCCTTCCCTGACGGAGGAATCGGAGGAGCACGATTCGAAACCAAAGAGTAAATAACCCTCTAAAACCCGCTTCAGGCGGGTTTTTTATTGATGCGTTTGTGCATATCCGCCTGTTCTTCACCATACAGTAACACTCCGCCTATCACTGCCGAGGGCATGGTCACTACATTTAACAAGGGAATGAAATTAAAGACATTGATCATCAAACCAAAGCCCAGTGATTTCATGCGATTGTGCTGTAAACGCTGCCTCATGGCATTAAAGGTGAACAGATTATTATCCATGACAAAATCCTGATACTGCATGCTGAGCATCCACGCATTGAAGGTAAACCAGATGAACGGATAAACAGGCTGGATAAAAGGCACGAAGAAAAGCGCCACGGTTAACAGAAAGCGGGGCAGGAAATAACGTAGAAACTGCCCCTGCCGTTTGATGCTGCGCCAGGCCATAACCATAAAAGGCTGAGAAGGGAGTTCGCTTTGGAGAAAATGCGTCTGTGCTTTTTCGGCTAATAAGCCATTAAAAGGGGCTGCAATCAGGTTGCAAAGGGCGGTAAACAGCATCAAAAACAGCAAAAAAAAGCTCACCACCACCAGAATAAAAAACACAGTGCTTAAAAAGCTCAACCAGGAAGGCAGTTTGTCCAGGTAGTAGTCGGCATAGGGAAGAAGATAATGATAAAGAAGATAAAACAAGCCGGCAAACAAGAGGATGTTAAACAGAATCGGCAGGATAACAAAGCGCCGCAAACCCGGGGTCGATAGCCGTCTGAAGCCCGCAATGAAATACAGCATGCCCTGAATGAAATTGCCCATGGTTTTCCTGTGGCGTGATGTTAAGGGTAGTTTACAACAGTTCGTACGTGAGGGCAGGAGGGGGAGAGAATCAGGGGCTTAATTGATAAAAAATAGATCTTTATGTTATAATTTTGTTGTCTAGGTAGCCAGGGTTTTTATCATGCCTTTTCCAAAAGAATCAGCACAGCAAATTAACAACACGCGTAATAATTGGTTTGATGTACCAGGGAATGTAGCCGATGATTATGATGACGATAAAGGCGCTCAGCCTTTTTGGCAGTTTCGTGTGGCCATCAAGCCTGGCCGTGAGAATGCAATCAAGGCCGCTCAGGCGTTGGGTGCACTTCAGCAGTTTAACACGAATTACCATCCAGAATGCAAAATATTCATTCCTGATGACAATAGCAGACTTGAAACATGGGACCCAACCATCCGAGGAGGCGACCGGGATCAACGGGGTAAAGAAATCTGCGTTTATATGGAGTATTCAAAGGTTGCAAAGCGACCTCAATATTACTCTGACAGTGGGTATCCCAATCAGGATTATTTAAAAAAACTGATGCTGGACATCTGGCAGGCATTGGATAAAGCAGGTGTGGAGTTGGCTTATGTCTCTCCTGGCCCAGGAGAAAAAGAGATCCTGGTCGAGGATGGCACATTAACCCCATTCTCTTACAGTAGCTTTAAACCTTACAAAGGCCGGCATGGACTTTTAAATTCAAATACCTACAATCCCAACGAATTTCTTGATCCATTGGAAGGGGTGAGCTTTAGTGCCAAGGATTTAAAGAAACAGGACATTACCCCATTAAAAGCCGGATGCAGCGCAAAACGTCTGTGCTATCAACGACAACATTATGCAGAAGGATTGGTCGAGGCCGATAAGGATTTGAATGCCCCTTTTAAAGAGGATAAAACCTATGTGTCGGTAGTCACTGACTTGAAAAGACTAATGGTGATTAAGGATGATGATGATCTTGTGGCGGAGATTGAAGGCCTTATCAAATTAATGAGAGATCCAGACAATGCCTCCCTTTTCCATGAGCCTTTTGCCGCTATAGGAACGCCAGGACAGTCCATTTTTACAAACGCCGGGGAAATGTTGAAGCGTCAGCCTGCTCAGGCAAGATCGGTTTTAACCTCCTTAATATCAGCGATTGCTGATGAAAAAAAGCAGGCTGTTGATGAGATGTGCAAGGTGTTGCCATCTTCTTCAAAGGTAACCCGGGAAGAGCTGGAAAAACAGTTTGACCTTAATCCGAAAGCTTTTCATCGCCTTTATCAACGCTACGCATTCCTGGCCCAGGAAAAACAGACGATTGCACAGGAACACCAGCATCTTAATCAGTTAATTCCTCAAAGCTATCCAACCTCTTATTATGAACTGGATAAGGACGATACTTTGGTTGCCGCCAGAAATCTGCTCAACGATTACACCAAGAGCAATTCAGGGCTTGGTCGAGCGTTTACTTTTCATTGGGCGCGGCATCATACGGCTGAAATCAATCAGGTTGTTGAAGACATTGACAAGGGAGCGATTAAGGACATGGATTCGTTAATTGATAGGTTAAAGAGCATTGAACTGGTTAACCCCAAAGGGTCACTGTCAAGACGTATTGATTTGATTGTTTGTCGGCATGTTGATACGCAATGTCAGGCTGATTTCAAGGAAGAAGAACAACAAAACCTGAAGGTGGAGCTTTGATGTGATCCGGTTTCCTCATCGTCCCGCGGTGCATGCTCTTGATAAGAGCTGCCGCAGTTCGACGAGTGGACCCGTTTTAAGAATTAATTTTTAGCGACAGCCAACCCTTTAAGAATCGTTAAAGCCGCGTACAGTTGATAATCTTCATACAACAGGGTTTGATCATCCTTGTGGGAATTATCAACTTTTTCACTGGAATTATTATTTTGATTCAGCAGATGCCCGTTCAGTTCCGCTTCGCTGAAGCTGGTTAAATCCTTGGTTTTACCGGATTTGGGCACAGCAATTTCTTCAATAATAATGTCGGGCGTAATGCCTTTCGCCTGGATAGACACCCCGGATGGTGTGTAATAAAGGGCGGTGGTTAATTTAATGGCCCGTTTTTCGTCCAGAGGCAACACTGTTTGCACCGATCCCTTACCAAAGCTTCGTGTGCCGACAATGATCGCGCGCTTGTTATCCTTCAACGCACCGGCCACAATTTCTGAAGCAGAGGCCGAGCCATTATTGATGAGCACGATCAGCGGTGCATTCTGCAAAATATCGCCGGGATTGGCGAGGGCCGTGAACTTGGAGCCGGGCAGTCTGCCTTGCGTGTAGACGATCATTTCTTCGCTGCCTTTCTTGTCATTATCAATGAAGGCATCGGAGACCTGGATCGCTGAATCCAGTAAACCACCGGGGTTGTTGCGCAGGTCAAGAATCAAGCCTTTGAGTTTACCGCCGGATTGCTGCTTTAACTGGGCAATGGCTTTTTCCATGTCCTGAGCGGTCATGGCCTGGAATTGGGTTAAGCGCACATAGCCATAGCTGTCATCCAGCAATTTACTTTTAACACTCTTGATGAGAATTTTTTCGCGAATCAACGAGAAAGTAAGCGGTTTGTTCACACCTTTACGCAGAATGGTCAAATCAATGGTTGTTCCTTCCTTACCGCGCATCATGTTCACTGCATCCTGAAGGGTGATACCCTGCACGGATTTGGCGCCCAGTTTAATGATGTAATCCCCTGCCTTGATGCCGGCTTTAAATGCCGGGGTGTCCACCAGGGGTGTAACCACTTTGACAATGCCGTCTTCCATGGTGACTTCAATTCCAAGACCGCCAAATTCGCCGCTGGTTGATGTCTGTAATTCTTTGAAGGAGTCTTCATCCAGGTAGGTGGAATGGGGATCAAGCCCGCTTAACATTCCGCGGATGGCATTATCAAATAATTCCTTGTCATCCACCGGCTTCACATAATATTTTTTGATTTGGCCAATGGCGTTGGAAAAACGTTGCACATCTTCCAGTGGAATTCGCTTGTTCGGTTCCTCCTCCGTTGCGGCGAATCCGGGTAAAGGCAGAAAAGCTGTTGTGACTAATGTAAGTAATGCACCAGATAACAGGTTGCCACGCATTGTATTCTCCTTGGACAGTTGTGAGGCGCGGCGGGCGCCCACCTCTTCCCGCTTTGTATGAAGCAAGCAATATAGATGCCAGAGGGCAAGTTATGAGAGCCAATCAAGCGGAGGAACAGCTTTACCACGTTGCCTTACCTCGAAGTATAGTCCGTTTTGCTTTAGTCCGCCGCTGTGGCCAACGGCAGCAATGGTCTCTCCCTGCATGACGTATGTACCCTTGTGTTTAAACAGGGATTGGTTATGCGCGTAAAGGGTCATAAAGCCCTGGCCATGGTCAATGATCATGAGCAGGCCATAGCCGTTCAGCCAGTCGCTGAAAACAATTTTGCCGGGATAAACGGCATGAACCGGGGTCCCTTCGCCGGCAAAAAATGTCACCCCCTGATTGAGACGTTGCACCGCATTGCGGGCAACCTGTACTGGCCTCGGCAATTTATGCCGCATAACAGTAAAGGGTTGTTTGGGGCGGGCAATGCTTTCCGTGGCGAGGGTTTTCAATAGGCGTGAGAGATTGTCCTTGTTGCGCTGGTATTCGGTGAGTGTGTGTTGTTTGCTTTGAATGTCGTGGTTGATGGTGCGGATTACTTCCGTATGATAGCGTTTGTTCTGCTCAAGTTGTTGCTGATGCGCATGCAGTTTATGTTGAAGTGATTCCTGTTCAGCCAGTTCGGTTTTTAAATTATCCTGATTGATGGTCAGGTTTTTCTTGGTGGAAGCGATTTCATCAATCATGGCCTGGCGCGAATGGACCAGGTACTGATAAAAGGTCAGCAAGCGGCTGACGGTATAGGGGTCATCCTGATTTAAAAGCCATTTAAGGGGCTGATATTCTCCCATTTTGTATCGTGTGCGAACATGTTGAGCCAGAAGTTGCTGTTGGACGGCCAACTGTTTATTCAATTCATTCACATGCGTCTGCAAGGCATGGATGCGCTGTTGTTTACTGGCCATGTTATTCTGAATGCTGCGAAGGTGCCTGACGTTTTCGCCGATTTGTTTTTCGGTGCCTTCCAGTTCCCGGGTTAATGTGCCGCGTTTGTCGTGGGCGGTGGCTAAGGTTTGTTTAAGCTTATTGATTTGATTATCCAGCTGCTTGAGCCGGGATTTGGTTTGAGTCACGCGCGCGTTTTCCGCCGTGCTTGAGAAAACAGGCAATAACGCCAGTAAGGCAATGGCAAGGCGACCACCTGTTGAATTAATGCGAATTGACATCGTCTTCCACCAAAAGTGCTGAGCCTGTCATGTCGGCCGGTTTGTCAATGCCCAGCAGGGCCAGAACTGTGGGCGCCACATCAATCAGACTGCCTTTGTTTTGTTTAAAATGCCAATCCGCGCCCACGTATAAAAAGGGCACGGGCTCGCTGGTATGCGCCGTGTGAGCCTGGTTGGTTGTCTTGTCAAACATGCATTCCGCGTTGCCATGATCGGCAGTGATTAACAGGGCGCCGCCCACTTCGGCAAGAATCTGCCACACATTCTGCATGCATTGATCCAGGCATTCAATGGCGCGGACGGTGGCCTGGAAGTCGCCGGTATGACCGACCATGTCGGCATTGGCATAATTACAGATGATGACATCGTAGGCCTCGCTTTTAATGGCATCGATGAGAGTGCGTGTTAATTCCGGTGCGCTCATCTCCGGCACCAAATCGTACGTGGCGACAGGCGGGGAGGGAATGAGAATGCGATCCTCGTTGGCGAAGATCTGCTCATTACCGCCATTAAAAAAGAACGTCACATGGGCGTATTTTTCTGTTTCGGCAATGCGAAGCTGAGTCAAACCCTGACGGGATAACACTTCCCCAAGGGTGTTACGCAAACTGAGGGGAGGGAAGGCCGTCTCCGTTAAAAAATGCTTGGCGTAACGGGTCATGGTGACAAAATGAGTTAAAACCGGCTGTTCCTGACGAATAAAACCCTCAAAGTCCTCATCAATAAACGCTTGCGTCAATTGCCGGGCCCGGTCAGCCCGAAAATTAAAAAAGAAAATGGAGTCGCCCGATTTGATGGCAGAGCCTTCACCAATGACGGTGGGCGGTATGAATTCGTCGGTTTTGTTTTCATCATAAAAGTTCTGGATGGCTTTTTCAGCGGTGGCGAAACGGTAACTGCTTTTCGCTTCTGTAAGCATGCGGTACACGGGGGCTACGCGTTCCCAGCGTTTGTCCCTGTCCATGGCAAAATAACGGCCGCAGAGAGAGGCGATGGTGGCGACCGGTGCCTGCTCAAGCGCAGCATTTAAGGCAGCCAGGCTTTGCAGCGCGCTTTGCGGGGGCGTGTCGCGGCCATCTAAAAACAGATGCAGGTAAACCTGATTGAACTGGTGCTCCTGACAGAGGCGCAGGAAGGCAAACAGATGCTGCTCATGGCTGTGCACACCGCCGGGCGATAACAATCCCATGACATGCAGCGCTTTGTTTTGTGCTTTCATGTCGTTAATGACGTCAATAAAAAGGGGGTTGCTGGCAAATTCCCCGCTGGCAATGGCTTCGTTGATGCGGGTGAAATCCTGATAAATGACCCGTCCAGCGCCAATGTGCATATGCCCTACTTCGGAATTGCCCATTTGCTGGCCAGGAAGTCCGACCTCATGCCCGGAAGCCTCAAGCAAAACATGCGGACGGGTATGCCACCATTCGTCCCATTGCGGCGTATTGGCTGCAGCGATAGCATTGTGGGCATTGTTTTTCTGATAGCCCCAGCCGTCAAGAATCATCAGGACGAGTGGTTTCCTAGGTTGCATTATGGCTCCGTAAAGCAAGTGTTTGGATTTAGACTGCAAGCGCTATTATTACATTTACCCGGCCGATTGACGAGACTGTTACCTTAAGAAAGAATTCGCCCCTCTCCCGGCGCTGTGAAAAGAATCACCCACTAAAACCAGGACAGCAATCGGACCATTTTTTTAACCCAGGGTGAGAAAAGTTTGGGCGCATAAAATTGACCCGCCAGACGCTTGCTGAGCTCATTGCGGGTGGGATAAGGGATGATCGTGTCGGTAAACAGGCGCAGGGAACGTTGTTCCCGTACAGCCAGAATCCAGGGAAAAATCAGTTCACCGGCGTCCTCTGCGCACAGACTGACTCCCGATACCGTTCCCTTTTTTGTAACAATGACTTTAAGAAGGCCCTGGCTTTTAGCGTCGGTGTTGGCGCGATCATTGGCTTTAAAATCCAGTTTAAGGATGCGGTAATGGTCGGGGCGTTGCAGGGCGTCCTGTTCGCTTAAGCCGACATGGGCAAGTTCAGGGTAGGTGTAGGTGGCCCAGGGGATGGCTTTTTCCTGCAGGCGGACAGGCAATTTAAAAGCAATTTGCTTGAGTACCAACCCCGCATGATCATTGGCGACATGGGTAAACTGCAGTCGACCAGCGGCATCGCCGATGGCAAAAACACGCCGGTTAGTGGTTCGAAGCCTGTTATTAACAGCAATGTGCCGGCCATCGCAGCGAATCCCCGCCGTGTCAAGATTCAATTCATCCACCGGCGTTATTCTGCCGGCTGCAACCAGAAGATGACTGCCGTCAAGCGCCAGGCTTTTCTGATGATGTTGTGCGATGATGCGGATGCCGGCAGCATCATGGGTAATTCGGTGAATCGCAACGCCCTCATACAGGTGCACACCGGTCTTCTCCATGGACTGACGGACAATGGCTGCACATTCGGCGTCATCGCGGTTTAAAATGACTTGACTTTCCAGCAGAGAGACGCGGCTGCCCAGCATGGCAAAAGCCTGCGCCAGTTCGCAGCCAATGGGGCCGCCGCCAATGACCAGCAAATGCCTGGGAAGGTCTGTCAGCTTAAACAGGGTTTCGTTGGTTAAATAAGGGACCTCATCAAGGCCGGGTATGGGCGGTATGGCAGGGGAGGAGCCGGTGGCAATGACGATGTGTCTCGCTTTAATCACGTAATCTCCCGCCTGAATTGTTTTTTTATCAATAAAGCGGGCCTGAGCCTGAATGACTTTAACGCCCAGGGATTCAAAACGTTCCACGGAATCATGCACGGCCAAGGTGTCAATGGTATCACGGACATGCTGCATCACCTGGTGAAAGTCCAGTTGTTCACGCGGACTTGAAAAATGAAGAAGCCCCAGCGATTGGCTATGGCGCGCCTGCCAGTAATTTTTGGCGCAGGCGATTAAGGCTTTGGAGGGGACGCAGCCATAATTCAGGCAATCGCCACCCATGAGGCCTTTTTCAATGAGAATAACATTCAGGCCCAACTGGCTTAAGCCTGCGGCAAGACTTAAACCGGCTGCACCGGCGCCAATGATGGCGGTGTCGCAATGCAATGGAGTCATGGTTTCCGTTATGTGTTGGAATAATGCTTTACCTTAGTTCATGGCGCAGTGGCGGGTCAATGCGACTTCCTTCAGACAGTACTTAAAATTTTTGTTCAAAGCGGTTAGACTATTGCCTCAATCGAAGTCGTAGGAAGAAATGGTTTGAAGAGTAAATTACCGCAACATATCGCCATTGTGATGGACGGTAATGGGCGTTGGGCTGAAAGTCGTGGCATGCTTCGTTTTGAAGGTCATAAGGCAGGAATTGCCACAGTTAAAACAGTCATCCGATCCTGCCTGGAGCATCAAATCCCTGTTTTGAGTCTGTTTGCCTTCAGCAGTGAAAACTGGTCGCGTCCCGAAAGCGAGGTGGCGTTTTTAATGCAGCTCTTCCTGACCACGCTTCGGCATGAAGTCCAGGAGTTACACCAGAAAGCCATTTGCCTGCGGTTTACCGGCAACCGGCAAGGCCTGCCGCCGGCGATTTGTGCTGAAATGGAGATTGCTGAACACTTAACCAAAGACAACCAGGGTCTGATTTTAAATCTGGTCTTGAATTACGGCGGCAAATGGGAGATAACCGAGGCGGCTAAACGAATGGCTGAACAGGTCAGTACCGGCAAGCTTCGCCTGGATGAAATCAATGAAACCACGCTCAATCAGCAGTTATGTACCCATGATTTACCTGAACCTGATCTTTTTATCCGCACCAGCGGGGAGCGGCGGATCAGCAACTTCTTTCTGTGGCAGTTAGCCTATACGGAATTGTATTTCATTGACACCCTTTGGCCTGATTTTACGGCGGTGGAATTTGAAGAGGCCTTGCTCAGTTTTAAACAGCGTGAGCGCCGTTATGGAAAAACGTCACAACAGGTAAGCGAGAAAGAGTATGTTTAAGCAGCGATTAGTAACCACCCTGATTTTAGTTCCCGCCGTATTGGCCGCTATTTATTATTCCAACTTCTGGGTGTTTGCTGCAGCGGTTTTCCTGCTGGTCATGGCCTGTGGTCTGGAGTGGTTGTCCCTTGTTCCGGTCGTGCATCTACCGGTCAGGCTAGTCATCCTTGCAGGGCTATTGGTTTGTGCCTTATTAATTCACCTGGTTATCGGGTATTGGCTTATCGCTGGATTAACCCTTTGGTTTTTAATGATTTTTGCTGTGCTGTTGTTTCCTGCATCGCAACGTGTCTGGGGAAATCGACCGGTGGTTACCGGCCTCTGTTTTGCCTTGTTGCCTCTTTTTGGTCAAAGTCTACTGAGTATTTATGAGCTTGAGGGTGGCAAAGAACTGATTTTTTATCTATTGTTTTTTGTATGGGCTGCCGACATCGGCGCCTATCTTGCAGGAAAACAGTGGGGAAAACACAAGCTTATTCCGGTGGTCAGTCCCGGAAAAACCCTGGAGGGCTTGGCCGGGGGCGCTGCGTTGGCCTCCGTGGTTGCTGTTTCAGGTTATTGGTATTTTCAACCCCATGCGCCATTAATGTGGGTTCTCATTAATGTCCTGGTGTTTTTTATCGCGCTTTTAGGCGATTTGTTTATCAGCATCCTGAAACGACGCCAGCATGTTAAAGACACGGGGCACTTAATCCCGGGCCATGGCGGGGTGCTCGATCGTCTGGATAGTCTTATCGCTGCGGCTCCTGCCTTTTATTTTGGTCTTGAATACCTGGTTTCGGGGACTCTCAAATGGCTTATACATTAGTTTTTTTTATTTTAGCGCTGTTGCTTTTAGTGACAGTGCATGAGTTCGGGCATTTTATAGTGGCCCGTTTATGCGGCGTTAAGGTGCTTCGTTTCTCGTTTGGTTTCGGCAAGGTGCTGTTTCGCTGGCATGACAGGCGAGGGACAGAGTACGCCTGGTCTCTGCTGCCTTTGGGCGGTTACGTCAAGATGCTGGATGAAGGCGAAGGGGAGGTGCCGGCAGAAGAGCGTCACCTCGCCTTTAATAATAAATCAGTCTGGGCAAGGATTGCCATTGTCGCCGCCGGCCCCCTGTTTAATCTGATTTTTGCTTTTCTCGCCCTGTGGCTGGTTCTGGTGATTGGTATTTATTCACTGGCGCCCATGATCGAAGCTGTCAAACCAGGTAGCCTCGCCCACAAGGCGGGACTCAGTGCCCAACAGGAAATCATTCAGTTGAATGACGAACCTGTGCGAAGCTGGCGTGATTTTCAGTACCTGCTCCTGCCTCTGGTAGGCAGCGATGAAACCGTGTCCATGATCGTGAAACCCATGGCTGGCGGCGAACTTAAGACAGTATTCCTCCCTTTGAGCGAATGGCAACTCGATCCACAAAAGCCGGATCCGCTGGCCAGCCTGGGGATTACCCCGTTTATCCCCACCATTCCGCCGATTGTGGGTGAGGTGATGGAGGATTCGCCAGCCGAAAAAGCAGGCCTGACCTTAAACGACACCATCCAAACCGTCGACGGCAAGCCGCTGTCCGATTGGCTTGATCTGGTGGAGATTGTGAAAAAAAGCCCGGATCGGGTACTGATGCTTGGTATTCTTCGTGACGGCAAAAGTGCCACCGTGGCACTTCGTACGGGCAGTAAAGACGTCAATGGCAGTCAGGAAGGCTACATCGGTGTTCGTTCGAAGAAAGTGGATTGGCCGAAAGAATGGCTACGCGTGCAGCGGGAAGGTCCGATTGTGGCGCTGGGTACGGCCTTGCGTCAGACGGTGGATTTAACGGCGACGACGTTTTCCCTGATTGGCCGATTTGCTACAGGCAAGCTGGCTTTAAAAACCATCAGTGGCCCTGTTGGAATTGCCCAGGGCGCGGGTGAATCGGCGCGTAGCGGTATTGCCTATTATTTGTCTTTCCTGGCCTTGGTCAGCATCAGTCTTGGTGTACTGAATTTATTACCGATTCCTATGTTGGATGGCGGCCATCTGCTGTATTATTTCATCGAAATTATTATCCGCCGCCCATTGTCTGAAGGGATAAGAGCCGCGGGATTGTATGTCGGATTGGCTTTCCTCATCGCGTTGACGGTTCTGGCATTAACCAATGATATTTCGCGATTAACCAGTTAACGGAGATAAACCCTTGATTCTGGCTTACTCTTCCGTCAGCGGGTTTTTCGTGTTTCAGGAAAGGAACAGAAACAGGATTTAACTTGATCCATTGTTTTCTTGACAGCGCTTGTCAGTTCCTATAAAAGGATTGCAAATTTGAATTATTCCCGCCGGTTTGAAACCGGCATTCGTTTTAGTTGTAGTGCTGGACGTAAAATAATAATGAATAAAGTCAGTAAAAAAATTTTCCTGGGTGTATGCTGTTCATCCCTTCTCACCTGGACGGCAGCCGTTAACGCCGCGAATGGGTTTATCGTTCGCGACATCAAAGTCACCGGCCTTCAGCGCGTCAGTGTGGGAACAGTGCTTAATTATTTACCTGTGCAGGTGGGCGAAGAAGTCAGCGCTGCAAGCACCGGACAAATTATCCGCGCCCTCTATGATACCGGCTTTTTTCAGTCGGTTTCGCTTGAGCGCCAGGGAAACACGTTAGTTGTCAACGTCATTGAACGCGCCACCATTGGCTCCATAACCCTGACCGGCAACAAGGAAATCCCTTCCGACAAACTAAAAGAATTACTGAAACAAATGGGACTGGCCAAAGGCCGCGTTTTCCAGCGTTCTGCCCTTGAGCGCCTTGAAAAGGAGCTGAAGCAGGCCTATAACGCCCGCGGGAAATACAACGCCCGCATTGATACCAGGGTTACAGCACTTACCGAAAACCGGGTGGCTATCACCATTAATGTCTCTGAAGGCCGTGTGGCGCGAATTAAAGAGATTAAATTCATCGGCAACCATGATTTTTCAAGCAATGAACTCATGCCGGAATTGTCGCTGTCCACCAGCGGTATCTTTACCTATTTCACTAAAAAAGATCAGTATTCGAAAACCGCAATGGATGCTTCGCTTGAGTCCCTGCGCTCCTTTTACCTGGATCGTGGGTATTTGAAATTTAATGTGGTGTCCTCGCAGGTGATGTTGTCGCCGGATAAAAAAGATGTCTTCATCAATATCCACATTGAAGAAGGGCCGCAGTACCGCTTTGCGGGCTATGCGGTGATGGGTAAAACCGTATTGCCAAAAGAAAAAATCGATTCATTGATTCAGGTTAAAAAAGGCGATGTATTTTCCCGTAAGAAAGTGACTGAAAGCATTTCCGCGATTGGTCTTGCTTTAGGGGATGTGGGATACGGCTTCCCGGCCATCAATGCCGAGCCGCGTCTGGATGAAGAAAACAAAACCGTGTTCATCACCTTTGTGGTCGAACCCGGTCGGCATGTGTATGTGCGCCGCATTAATTTCCATGGCAATACCAAGACGGCGGATTATGTGTTACGCAATGTCATTCGTCAGGATGAAGGATCGCTGCTCTCGCTGCATAACATTAAGGAATCCGAACGCCAGTTGCGTTTATTAGGGTATTTAAAAGACATCAACGTCAAGACGACCCCTGTACCGGGTGCCAATAATCAGGTTGATCTGGATGTTAACGTTGAGGAAGCCCCTTCAGCCGAAGCCACAGCCTCAATCGGTTATGGTACCAACGGACCCACGTTCAATACAGCCTTTAATCAGCATAACTTCATGGGGACTGGCCGCTCCATGGGTATTGGTTTTAATGCGAGCTACTGGGGGCAGGATTATTCGCTTAATTATTACAATCCTTTTTATACCAAAACCGGTATAGGTCGCGGCTTTAATCTGTATTATCAGGTGGTTGATCCGCAAAAACTCGATGTCAGCGCCTACTCTTCCGATCGTTGGGGCGGGGATATTAATTACAACGTGCTGCTCAGCGAGAAAAGCAGCCTGCAGTTTGGTTATGGTTATCAGGACCTCAACATTAAATCCGTTGGTTTCGTCCAGCAGATTCAGAATTTCGTCGACATCCATGGGCGTCATTTTCAGGAAATCCGTTTATCGGCAGGGTGGAACAGAAACAGCTACGATCAGCTGCCATTCCCAACCAGCGGAATGAACCAACAGGCGACGGCGATGGTGGCTTTACCGGCAACGTCCTCGTCACTGTCTTATTATAAAACCAGTTACATGGCACACTTGTACCAGCCGCTGTTTAAAGGATTTATTTTCTCAGTGCTGGGCAATGTGGGCTACGGTAACCAGTTCGATAATCAAGGCTTGCCCTTCTTTGAAAACTATTATGCCGGGGGTATCGCGCAGCCTGGGCAGGTGCGAGGTTACAGCAGTTACTCACTCGGCCCTCAGGACAACACCGGAAATGCCATTGGTGCCAACTTCCTGGTCAACGGTACCGCTGCCTTGATTTTCCCGTACCCGTTAAGCCGGGACAATGTGCGTACTTCCGTGTTTGTCGATGCGGGTAACGTGTTTGTCCGTGGAACCCCTGCAAACCTGGCAGGCTCCGATGCCGGTCCTCTGCGTTATTCGGCGGGTGTTTCACTGGAATGGCGCTCACCGTTTGGCCCTCTGGCCTTCAGTGTGGCGAAACCCTTGAATAAACAACCGGGTGATGATGAACAGGTCTTCCAGTTTACATTGTCCTCCGGTTTCTAAAAACCGAATGCTGGCCTCTTTGAGGGGTTGATGGCAAGACGGAGATAAATCCCCGATAATTCTTGCCATTTGCGTTGCACAATTGTCGCAACCGCCTTTGAATTATGCTAGCATCATAGCCTTTCAACCAGGAGATAAATCATGAAGTGTGTTAGCGGGTTTTTAATGGCGTTGGTTTTCAGCTTGGGTGCTGCTAATGCCTTTGCCGATTGGTCAAAAATTGGTGTGGTTGATTTGCAGAAAATCATGCAGACCTCATCTCAAATGAAAGCGATCCAGCAAAAACTGGAAAAGGAATTCAAACCTCGCCGTGACAAATTAGTGGCCATGGAAGAAAGCCTTAAAAAGGACATGGAAAAATTCAAGCGTGAAAGCACCGTGATGAGCCAGGCTCAAAAGAAAGAGCTTGAGAAAAAGATTGTTGCTGCGCAACAAAATTTCGAACGTCAAGGCCAGCAATACCAGCAGGAATTGAGCACAGCTCATAATGAAGCCATGGAAGAGTTGTACGGCAAAATCCGTAAAGCCATTACCAAAGTGGCTGAAACTGAAAAATACGATCTGATTCTTCAGAAAGATGCTGCACCTTTCAGCGACAATAAGTTGGATATTACTGCCAGTGTCATGAAAAACATCGATTGATTTCGTGGCTACAGCATATACCCTCAGGGAATTGGCTGACCTCTTGAGCGGCAATCTGCACGGTGATGCAGCACTGCTGATTCAAGGGGTTTCTTCATTACTGAGGGCTCAAAAAAATCAAATTGCCTGCTTCGACAATGCCGCTCAGTCGGATTTATTATCAACAACCCGAGCGGGGGCAGTGCTTCTCGCCCCACAGCAGGTTAGAAACTTTCCTTTCAGTTGCATTTCAGTGCCTAACCCCTGGGAATCTATCCATTTAATTGCCAATCTGTTTAAAATTAATACAATTCCAAGACAAGGCATCCATCAATCTGCTATTATTTCGCCCACCGCGGAGTTGCCGGAGCATCTTTATATCGGTGAGCATGCCGTGATCGGCGAGCGTGTGGTGATAGCACCCGGTGTTTGTGTGGGTGCCCATTGTGTAATCGAAAACGATGTGTTTATCGGGGCGCAGACAGTCATTGAACCCGGTGCAGTCATCGGAGCCGGAACGGTAATCGGTGCGCAAACGAGTGTCGGTAGCGGTGTGGTGATTGGCGCTAGCCCCTTTAATAATCTCAAGGATAAAGGCTATTGGCACACAAGCCATGCGCTCGGTGGCACAGTCATTGGCGATCGAGTTCTGATCGGCGCCAATACAGTCATTGCCCGCGGCTCCTTGAGTGACACCTGCATTGGTGAAAATGTGTGTATCGATAATTTGGTACATATTGCGCATGATGTTACTATTGGCGCTCACACAGCCATTGCCGGCTGTGCGGTTATTGGGGCTTTTGTACGCATAGGCGGTCATTGTGTGATTGGCGGGGCCAGCTGTATTGCGGCAAATGTTCATCTTGCCAACGACGTGGTAATTACCGGAATGTCCACCGTCAGCAAAAGCCTGCAAAAGGCCGGCGTGTATTCTTCGGGCACCTTGGTCAGCGAACATCATCGCTGGCGACGCAATGCGGCTCGTTTTCGACGCCTGGACGACTACGTGGCGCGATTGGCGAAATTGGAAAAAAAGGGGCAGGACGACTCCATGAGTTGAGTTGGATAAAAAAGGAATCCTGCGATCATTGATTAAGCTTAATCAGTGTTCGTCGTTAGGAATAGAATTGAGTGAGATGATGCATGAATGAACCAATTGACATTATAAGAATTCTGGAGCTTTTGCCTCACCGGTATCCATTTATTCTGGTGGACAGGGTGCTGGACTACAAAACACTGGATTACCTGGTTGCGACAAAGAATGTCACCATTAATGAACCGTTTTTTACGGGGCATTTTCCTGGTAATCCGATCATGCCTGGCGTATTGATGCTGGAGGCTTTGGCTCAAGCCAGCGCCATTTTATCCAACCTGTCAAGAACTCCCAAAGAGGGGCATGAGTTTCTGTATTATTTCGCCGGAATAGACAATGCGAAATTCAAGCATGTTGTAACACCAGGTGATCAGCTTCGGCTTGAAGTGAAATTAGTAGGGCAAAAACGTGATTTTTGGCGTATGCATGGCGAAGCCTTTGTTGGCGACACATTGGCCTGCTCCGCCGATTTAATGAGTGCATCGAAGGAAATTAAAAAGTGATAGATGAACGCGCAATGATTCACCCCTCCGCTAAAATCGCAGAAGGGGTATCGATAGGGCCTGGCAGCGTGATTGGTGCTGACGTAGAAATTGGTGAAGGAACCTGGATCGGACCTTATGTCGTGATTGAGGGCCCAACCCGGATAGGAAAGAACAATAAAATTTTTCAATTCGCTTCAGTTGGCGACGAACCTCAGGATGTCACTTATCAAGGGGAGGCGACTCGTCTTGAGATTGGCGATAACAATGTTATCCGTGAATACTGCATGATAAGCCGCGGCACGGTAAAAGGCGGTGGGGTAACCCGCATCGGCAATCATAATTTTCTGATGGCGTATTCGCACATCGGTCATGATTGCATGGTAGGCAATCACACCATCATGGTAAATCATGCGGCGCTTTCAGGGCACGTGATTGTTAATGATTACGCGATTATCGGCCCTTATGCAGCTGTTCATCAATTCTGTTTGATTGGTGCGTATGCTTTTATAGCCAGGGCCACGTATGTGACCAAAGACGTGTTGCCTTACGTCATGATTGCGGGCCATACCACTTCTGCCTGCGGCATCAATACCGTGGGGTTAAGGCGTCGAGGCTTTTCATCTTCGGCTATTGATCATTTACGCCGTGCCTATAAAATAATTTTTCGTAAGGGACTGACGGTGCAGCAGGCCGTCGCCGAACTGGAAATGATGCAACTGGATTGCCCGGAAGTCATTCCCATGATTGATGCGTTGAATCAATCCACCCGAGGCATTGTTAGATAAGGAAAGAATTATGTGGGCTGCAATTGGAACTGTGGCTTGCGGCGGGGCCCTGGGCGCTGTTTCCCGCTTTGGCTCTGCGGCACTGATGGCAAAACTGTTTGGCAGCCATTACCCGGTAGGAACCTGGTTCGTTAACTGGCTTGGATCGTTTCTGGCTGGATTTATCATGATCCTGCTTCTGGAGCGCTTTGCAGTGACCGATTACTGGCGTTTGTTTCTGGTGGTTGGTTTCTTAGGCGGCTTCACTACCTTCTCGAGCTATTCCTGGGAAACCTGGGTATTGTACGAAGGGGGGGAACACGTGGCCGCCTTGCTCAACATAGCGCTGAATAATGTCTGCGCTCTGGGGATGGCCTTTGTAGGGATACTGGTCGGTCGATGGATAGGAGGGATGGTCTGATGCAAGTCAAAGTCGTGCGGTTTTATTTAAGTGAAGATTCACCTCATCTTAAGCAGATTTATGATTACCTTCATGATCAAAAAGTCATGGGTGCGACCATGTTTCGCGGCGTGAAGGGTTTTGGCAGTTCAGGCAAGATGCGTGAAGCAAGATTGCTGGACATTCATTTCGATCTGCCTATAGTGATTGAGTTTGTGGAAGAGCCGGCAAAAGCCGATGAAATTCTTAACCATTTCAGCACGCTGCTGGAAGGCAATCGCATTTTGTCCTGGACTGCGGAAATGGGTGTGAGCTAGACAACAGGTAATGGAAAAAAATTATGTTAGATCCCCAACTGTTACGTGACGATGCGTTTGCCGTGGCTGAACAACTGGCGAGACGCGGTTTCAAATTCGATGCCCGGGCTTACAGGCAACTGGAAGAGCAGCGCAAAGCCCTGCAGGTGGCAACCCAGTCATTGCAGAACGAGCGCAACACGCGTTCAAAGGAGATTGGCGCGGCGGTCGCACGTGGGGAAAATATTGATGCCATGCGTGCCGAAGTCAATGAGTTAAGCCGGGAACTGGAACAAAAAAAACAGGAACTGGAAACCCTTCTCAAGCAGATTGAACACATTGCCTTATCCTTGCCTAACTTGCCGCACGACTCCGTCCCCGTTGGTGAGGATGAGACCGGGAATGTGGAAATCCGCCGCTGGGGTGAGATCCCCGTGTTTGATTTTGCCGTGAAATCCCATGATGAATTGGGTGAAGCTTTGGGGCAAATGGATTTTGCCCTCGCGGTTAAAATAACGGGCAGCCGTTTTGTTGTTATGAAAAACCAGATTGCCAAACTGCATCGTGCCTTAATTCAGTTCATGCTTGATATCCATACCCTTGAGCATGGCTACGAAGAAATTTACGTTCCCTATATTGTCAATGCCGACAGTTTGCTTGGAACCGGCCAATTGCCGAAATTTGAAAATGATTTATTTAAATTAAGGGGCGACGACAATTACTACCTCACCTCCACGGCCGAGATTCCGGTAACCAACACAGTCCGGGATACCATCATTGCTCATGAAGCCCTGCCTTTGCGTCATGTTTGCCACTCGCCCTGTTTTCGCAGCGAAGCAGGATCTTATGGCAAGGACACCAAGGGGATGATACGCCAGCACCAGTTTGAGAAAGTGGAACTGGTCTGGATAACCCAGCCGGAGCATTCGTTTGAAGCCCTGGAAACACTGACGCGCCATGCCGAAACCATTCTGCAACGTCTGCGCCTGCCTTATCGCGTCATGGCATTGTGTACAGGGGATATGGGTGCGGGTTCCGCCAAAACTTATGATTTGGAGGTCTGGTTGCCGAGTCAAAACACCTACCGCGAAATTTCATCCTGTTCGAACATGACCTCTTTTCAGGCGCGCCGCATGAAAGCACGCTATCGCCATCCTGAGACTCAGGAAACTCAATGGGTTCATACACTCAATGGTTCAGGTCTTGCCGTAGGGCGTACACTGGTTGCCATTATGGAAAATTACCAGGACAAAGACGGTAATATCCGCATTCCAGACGCTTTAAAGCCTTACATGGGCGATGTGTCGCTGATTAGTCTGAATTAACCAAAAGGCCGCAGCCTGATGCTGTGCCAGGGATAGGAAACACATAAATCATGGGACGATTACAGGGTAAAACGGCCTTAGTGACCGGCGCGACCAAATCCATTGGCTTCGCCATCGCAGAAGCGTTCTGCAGGGAGGGCGCTCAGGTGATTATCACCGGTAGACTCCCACGGGAACAGGGCCTTGAGAAAGCAAAAGCCATTGGCGCTGCAGACTACCTCTGCCTTGACGTCACCCAGGAAGACGATTGGCACCAGGCCCATGCTTACATTGAAAAGCACTATCAGACGCTTGACATTCTGGTGAATAATGCCGGCATCGATACAGCGCCTGGCAGTAAAACCCCGCAAGACATCGAAAGCATTTCGCTCAAAGACTGGCACGCAGTGCTTGCGGTGAACCTGGATGGCTTGTTTTTAGGGTGCAAGGCCATGCTTCCTTTGCTTAAACAAAGCGACAATGCCTCGATTATTAATCTTGGCTCACGTTCTGGCCGGGTCGGGGTTCCTTCCAATATTGCCTATGGCGCCAGCAAAGGGGCCAGCGATAATTTCACTAAAACCCTGGCTCTGCACTGTGCAAAAAAGGGCTACAAAATCCGTTGCAATGAAATTGTGCCGGCCGCCATTTTAACGGACATGTGGGATTTGGAATTCGGTCATGACGAGCATCGTCAACAACGCATAACCGAATACAGCCAGTCTATCCCCCTGAAGCGAATGGGAAAAGCAGAGGAAGTAGCGCAGATGGCGGTGTTTCTCGCCTCTGACGAATCATCCTATGTGACGAGTGCCCCTTTCTTGATTGACGGCGGTATCATGGCGTCTGCCGCATCGTATGCTTCCAATCCTTCACCGCTGAATACCAAACCGTCCACTTCAGACACTAAATCGCCGCTGCTCGCCAATACTGTCTTTAAGCCGTCTCATGTATGGAATGAGGAAGCATCGAAAAACGCTGCCATGGGTTGTTCTATCCAATAAAATGGGTGGCATCCCGCGCTTTTACGGGTGGCAGAGTGCGTTCGCTCGGCTGGAACATCCTTTATAGACTAGGGATGGTCTTGTCCATCGCAATCCTTTGTTAGTCTCTATTTTGTTGGCTAACCCTTAGTAAAACCTCTTTTATAATGCTCATGGTATTTTTTATACAGTCTATTAGATGACCAGGGCGAAAGGGGGTTTATACGGGTAGATCTTGTCACAAAAGTTTCTCACTGAAATTCAAAAACCATTAGGGAAGAACCATCAGGCACATGACTGGCGACCGTTTAACTTCGTAAAATAATTAATCGAATAGTAAATAAATAGTTAATTTGGGAATGCAATGATGCGGTTATGTTATAATTTGATCACATTGATTTTTTATTGCTGCCATTTGGGTGGCTGGGGCCATGATGTCTGCTTCCAAAAATGCTATACGCCAAGAGTTAGAAACCTTAATTGCCACCCAATACACTTTGCCCCCCCAACAATTTGCTGCAGAAGAACTCGCCGTTAAGCAAACCGTTGAAAAACTGGTCCTTGTCATGAGTCAACCGACCCGGAAGAAATCGCTTCTCGCCGACATCCCCATTGATTCAATTGAAAACATGACCCGGCGCGGGCATCTGACCGTCGTGGTTCAGAAGCTGGATGATCATTTTCTCGTGGCCATCGAAGAAATCCTTAACAAGGCCGATTTTGAAATGGAATATGGCGGCGAGACAATTTCTCTGTGTGAATTGTACAAGGGGTGTAAAAAAGAGCTCACCAAACAGGGTAAGGAGCCCAATTTTGAAGACGTGCTGCTGAGAATGTATTCCGTTGAAAGCCCCTTCTACATGAAATTAAATGCCATTGTCTCCGGTTATAATAATCCACGAAGTACGACAGATGACGAAAAGAAAATAGCCTTTTTAATGAATATGGCTATCCACAAAGCCGGGTTGATGAAACGACAATTTGAAGTTCATAAAACACCGAACGTATTGTACCGTGGGCAAAGTTTTGGATTGCCAAATTTTATTACCAAATTTTTACGAGTGAAGGAATTGCATGCCCGTGGGGAATTGGCTTCCTTACCTCCTGATAAGCTGATGGAAATTAATATTGCCGATATTGTCTGCAAGAAGAATGTAAGCATGTCATCGGAGTTAAACAGCGCGAAGGTTTTTGCCACCGATAAGGGCATCGTTTTGCATGTTCAAAATCCGGAGCAGCTGTCTGACTTTTATGCGATTGCCAATGTGTCCGCCCACCCCAATGAGGCGGAATTTTTATCGAGAATGCCCGATGACATTGCCATGATCCCGGTTGATATTGAGGTGGATTCTGAGAATAAAACCACGCACATTTATGTCATGTGCATCCATTCACAAAGCACGCAGTTGACTCATTCCACGCGTCTTCATGACATTAAAAATGCGCTTAAAGACTACCTGGCCAGGGAATTGCACGAACCTTATGGTTTTTTTGCTTCCTATTTGTATTCGCGGGCCTATACCCCGCAGCAAAAAAACGTGCTGGGGCAATTGATGGCGGCAATAGAAGACGTGGAAAGAAACCCCATTCTGGATCTTAAACGACAGGATGAGTTTTTAGAAATGACGATTAAACTGCTTAAAAAACTCTATGAAACTAACCCGACCGATTATCAGAAAAAGGGGTTTGACACCATCAATGCCCTTCTCCAGGACTACAGCGCCGTCGTTGCCGATTTAAGCGTTGTTCATCAATTAACGGATGTGAAAGCCATTATTGCGAGTGAGCAGAAAAAACTCGATAAAAATAGAGCGGGTAAGCGGTTATGGCTTGCCGGCCTAACCGCCGATGCAGATAAAAAACGGGTGGAGCCGTTAAACAACGATCTCGAGGTGTTGCTGCGACCAGATGTCAGTGCGGCTGACATGAGGCAGGCTGCCAATAATATTCTCCAGTTACTGAATGCCAACCCTACCATTGGTACTCATTTCAAACCGTTGGAGGAGGGCATAAAAAGCATCCTTGCTTCGCTGGACAAAATAGAAGAGCAGCAGCAGATTCTCATCAAAAACCCGTCCTTGCTGTTCAAAGATGCCTTGCGCTGTCTTGGTGTTGGCCCCGTTCATGAGGGTAAGCAAGAACAAAGTGAGATTGATTTGCTCATCGGCAATACGATACAAAAGTTCTTTTGAGTAAAAAGGACAGAATAGGAATAAGGGGGTGGGTATCAATAACCCAAACCCTCTTGAATGGTCGGAGTGACCGGAATTGAACCTGCGACCCCTGCCTCTGAAAATATTTAATGGGCTCCAATAAATAATTTATTAAAAATCTATTATTCAATAGCTTAAAAATAGAGCGCACAACAGTTTATCGATAGACTACATTCCACAATTTTTTCGTTCTTTTCGTTAATTTCGCAAAATTCGAATACAGTGTTATACTCAAAGTAAGACATTAACAGGGTACTGAAAATGAATAATTGCGCAATGGAAATTAAGCCACCCAGCAGACAAGACAGGGGAATAGCTAAAAAATCTTTTCAGCAAATTAAAGATATGAGTAGAATTTCCAAAAAAAATGCAATATTAAATTTAAATGGTTTACAGGTCGAATTACCACCTTCAGCCGTTAAATTAGTGTTTGCAATCCTTAGTGAGATGGCACAGGGAAATTCACTTACTTTAATACCCTCCCATACCCATTTAACTACTCAAGAAGCTGCTGATATGTTAAACGTTTCACGTCCTTACTTTGTTAAATTATTAGAAGAAGGCAAAATTCCTTTTGAGAAAGTTGGCACTCGTCGTCGAGTTCTTGCAAGTGATGTGATGGCATTTATGGATAAATCATCAAGAGAGCGTGAAAAAACCCTTCAAGAACTGGTGGATCAAACGCAATCATTGAATATGGGATATTGATGAATGGGGCATTTTACTGTTTTGTATGATGCAAATGTCCTTTATCCTGCCCCTCTGCGTGATATTTTAATCCAGTTGGCAACAACCAGATTATATAGAGCAAAGTGGTCTAATCGAATTCATGAGGAATGGATTAGAAATGTTTTAAAGAATCGTTCGGATATCTCCAGAGAGCAATTGGAAAAAATAAAAAATTTAATGGATAGTTCAGTTTTAGATTGTCTTGTTGAAAATTATGAGGACATTGAGGGAGGACTACAGCTTCCCGATTCAAATGATAAACATATTTTAGCTGCTGCAATTGTATCTAGCTGTGACGTAATTGTTACTTTTAACATTAAAGACTTTCCATCGAAAGAATTAGATAAATATGCGATTGAAACCCAACATCCAGATGGTTTTTAATGCACCTTACTAATTTGGATCTTGGTAAATTTTGTTTAGCCATAAAGACAACGAGGATGCGCCTTAAGAATCCTCCAAAAAACATTACTGAGTATTTAGATATTTTATCTAACCAAGGGTTAACAAAAACTGTTTTATTCCTGGAGGAACACCGTTCTCTTTTATAAAGTAAAATGATAGCTATAGCACATCAAATATATGCATCATTCCTTAGATAATTTTGTAATGCTTCATATACCATTATACTGTTGTATTACAGCGCATAATGGAGTTAGCCCTGGAGTTTGAATATTTATGTCTATAGGAAAGGCAAAGGCTTTTATGCCTGTAAAATAATGATTGTCGCATTTGGAGGCAGAATACGCCCCCTTGGTCATTTTCGTAACCCATTGATTTATATGGTCGGAGTGACAGGAATTGAACCTGCGACCCCTGCCTCCCGAAGGCAGTGCTCTACCAGTCTGAGCTACACTCCGATTAATGTTGACGTTGAATGGCAAACAGCGCCAAATCCGTTAAAGCCTCTTTATAAATTGAATGGGGCAGAATATGCAGGGCACTCAGTGCCTGATCGATTTCCTGCGCGGCGTATTGCTGGGTGTATTCGATGGCTTTGGTGGCTCTAATGGCCTCCAGAATGCCGTCGAGATTACTGAGGTTGCCTTCGCGCAGGCTCTTTTCGATGAGCTGCTTTTGCGCTGGCGTTCCTTGTTTTAAAGCGTGAATCAATGGCATGGTGGCTTTGCCATCCGCCAAATCATCGCCAATGTTCTTGCCAATGGTGTTGGCGTCTGAGCAGTAATCCAGCGCGTCATCAATGAGCTGGAAGGCATTGCCCAGATGAAGACCATAGGCGTACAGACTTTTTTCAATGGTATCACCGGCACCGCTCAACAGCGCGCCAATGGCTGCGGCGGCTGCGAACAGCAGGGCGGTTTTGCCGCGAATCACATCGAGGTAATCCTCAATGGAAATGGCGGCATTGTGACGGTTAACCAGTTGTTTGACTTCTCCGCAGCTGATTTTGTGCGACGTGTCGGCTAAAAGCCGGATAACCGGCCAACTGTTGACACTCACCATGAGTTGCACGGATTGGGTAAACAGATAATCACCGACCAGTATACTGGCTTTACTGCCCCAGATCTCATTGGCTGTTTCCCGTCCGCGCCGAAGGGTCGATTCATCCACCACATCGTCATGCAAAAGGGTTGCCGTATGGAAAAATTCAATCATGGCTGCCAGGGTGATGTGCTCACGACCCTCATAACCGCAGGCATGGCTGGCTAATAATACCAGCAGAGGACGTAAACGTTTGCCACCACTTTGAACAATATGGGTCGACAAATCATCGATTAACCCAATCTGGGATTGGATTTTATCAATAATCAGATCATTGACCGCATTAAAATCGTCATTAACCAGGGCTCGTAAACGGTTTACCGTCATTCTGTGTCCTCAAGCATGTGCTGCGAGAATGCTAAGGCGCGTCAGGATCATTGTCAAGGTAAATGGGCCATTCACTGCTAATAAAAATATCGGAACGGAGAATGGACAGGGCTTATGCGTCTTTACAGGCCGATTTTTTTATGGGGTGGGTGATACGAAAGGCATTGCCGCCTGCTTTCTTTGCCTCATACATGGCCGCGTCAGCTCGGGCGACTAATTGATCTGAATTATGGGAATCCACCGGGTAGGTTGCAAGACCAATGCTGATGGTGCATCGCACATCCTGGGTGTTGATCTGAAAGGGGGTGCTAAACTCCTGTAAAATCCTCTGGGCAATGGCTTTTGGCGTTTTATCTTCCATGTGATGGATGACGATGGCGATGAATTCGTCACCCCCCAGACGGGCAATGAAATCGTTTTCACGGAAACAGGTTTGCAGGCGTTTGGCGGCTTGAAGCAGTAGCGCATCGCCTGTCTCATGGCCATTATGATCATTGACCCCTTTAAACCCATCCAAATCCATGAAAAAAACCGTTAAATAGTGATGTGTAGGCATGGTTTCAATGTAATTTTGCAACGTCGACTGAAAGTAGGATCGGTTGGGCAGATTAGTCAGGGTGTCATAACGGGCAAGGTAATGGAATTTTTCCTTGTCGGCCTGCAACATGAAGTTTTTTTCATACAGGAGTTGTTCGTAATAGGCATTTTCCTTAAGCATGTTGAATAATATGGTGATGACGATAAGCAGGGAAAAAAGGTAATTAATTGAATTTAAAACAAAGACTTCGTTAGCCGGAACCAGGTAAAGAGGGGCGGGCTCGACAAAGAAAAAGAAGACCACCACCGAAAGCGTCAGGGTAGAATAAATCACCAGTCCCGACCAGCTTAACGTAATGGCAGCCAGAATAGGGACAATATTAAGCCAGATGAGATAGGAGCTCCCCACGCCGCCAATGAGGTAATTGGCCAGTGCTGAAGCCACCAGCACGTTGGCGGTCAAAATGTGTCCGCAAAGCAAAATATTCTGGGTACGGTACAAAAGCCAAAGGTTAAGAAAACCAATGACATCAATGATGCTGATTAAAATCACAATCATCCAGAGTTCGCAGACGGCGTAAACGTAAATAATCAGCGACCCCAGGATAATGAGTTCTATCTCGACAGTGCGGATTAGGCGGAATTGTCTGCGATGATTGATAAGTCCATCAACATCCTTTTTCAACCAGGTATGCAATAGATCGAATAACCCCATGCCTTTCCTTTTTACGTACGCATGATTGCGGCATTTTAATCAAGTATAGATTATAAATCACACAATTTGCCCAATTGGTCTACACTTGATGTAACGACACACCTTCCGATGTTTGGAGTATTTCGTTAATGAAACCACAAAAAACCATTTGGGTCATTGGCCAGAACATCCCTGATTTCTCTCTTCCGGTTGACTTTAAACGCGTTGATTCCATTCACGAACTACCAAAACAGGACGTCTATGCCATCGTGATTTCCAAATCCGCGGGACAACCCTTTTTACCCGAACTGGCACAGCTGCGCGCCATGCCGCCCTATCGCTTTTTACCCATTTTTTATAATGGCATCCCCGGGCAGGAAATCAGCGAACTCTTCGATGGCCCCTTTGATGAGCAGGTGATTCAGAAGGCGGAAGGCATATACCAGCGTCTGTCTCTCATCACTGAAGCCAATCTTGACACGGAAAGCGAGGAGATCATTTTGCTGGTGTATTTGTTTTCTCGCCCGGATTTTAAGCTTAAAGGGTATGTTAATTATCAATCGACGCATATCTTTGATTACCCCCTGTTGACGTTGTTATTTAACAAAGGCGCGGATTTTGATGCCTGGCGCTTTTTGCAGGATCTGGTGATGCCGGATCTGCTGGCACCGGGTGCATTACTTGATGAAATTCAGACCTGCAATGCCTGCGATTCAGGCTTGCTCAATATCAAGCATACCTGCCCAAGCTGTCATTCCATTAATATCAAGCCGCAGAAATTTGTGCATTGTTATACCTGCGGAAAAATAGGACCTGTACCTGAATTTTTAAGGCAGGAGCGCTTAGTCTGCAGCCGTTGCAACACCCGTCTGCGCACCCTGGGTGTCGATTACGACAAACCGCTTGAAGACAAATTGTGCAATGATTGCGGTCACTATTTTGCCGAACCGGAGGTCAATCTGGTGTGTCTCGTTTGCCATCGCACCTCATCAAGCCGTGAACTGGCTTCCCGCCGTCTGCATGAATACACCCTCACCCGGCGCGGAGAGTACCTGATACGCGGCATTGAGAAGGGCATTTACCGTAATTTCAATCATTTCTTTAAGGTCATCGATTACGCGGCTTTCATGGCCATTGTAGCCTGGCAGGCGAAGCTGGCTGAACGTTACCCGTCTTTGTATTTCAGCGTCATGACCATGCAGATTACCAACGCTGATCAATTGCTCGAGGAACAGGGGGTGGTGAATACTGAAAAGCTGTTGGGCGAATTGTTCACCAATTTAAGAAAAATATTTCGCGAAAGCGATCTGTCCTCGCGGGTTGAAGGGACGATGCTCTTCTTTCTGCCCATGGCGGATGACGAAGGCTGTACTATCTTGGTCGATCGCATTAAGCTGTTTGTGAACCAACTGGCAAAGAACAATAATAATCGTGGCCTGGCTGTTGGACTGAGCTACATTACGTCCACAGAGATGATTAACGCCCAGCTGGAAGGGGAACTGGTTATTAGCGAGTTGCATGCCCGAATTATCGAAAGCAACGTGTGTTTGATTGGTTGTAAAACCGATTGAAAACCTTTTATACTGGATGAATGGTCAATATCGGAGCAAACAATGCCTGTTGGCAGTACACTGTACGGTCAGGCGTGCCCTGTTAATAATCCGGTTAGCGAATCTACTTTTTCCCTTTCCCATACCCCCTACGTGGACGCGCTCTATCCTGAAAAATTAAAGCTGTCTGATGTCGCGCAAGGAGGACGCACCGGCGATTGTTATTTTCTGTCGGTTTTGAATGCGATTCTGACGCTGCCTCATGGCGAGGAGTGGATACGGCAGCGAATGGTTGAGAGGGATGGGCGTATCCATGTGCTCTTTTTTCGATATGAAAAACCGGAATGGGTGGTGATTGAAAAATCGTTACCCCAGGCTACGGGGGTGTTAAGCAGTGGGCCAGCCTGGGTCAGGTTTTGGGAAAAAGCCTACGTGGCCTTTAACGGCGGGAATTACAAGGTATTAAGCCAGGGGGATAGCCGCCAGGTGTTTAGAGCGCTTCTTGGCGATAAGGGGATGGCGATAGCGACCAGCGTTCAGTCGCGAAAGCCGCTTGCCGAATTGTATCAGTGTTCGATAGAGGGATGCTCTGGCTGCGACATTTATACTCTGATGTTTCTGTTGCGCCCGTATGATGCCCAAACCAGCGTCGGCAATGTGGTCAAGCAGGTCTTTCACCACGATAAAGCCCTCCTTAAGGCTTGGTGGGCGTGGGTGGCCAGGAATCAGGATAAATGGCGGCAGTTGCTTGCAAAAGAGAGTATTCTTTATCACGAAACGCTGATTGATTTTATTGAAAAAGAAAAACAACGATCGGACAATCCGCCAGTCGAAGCCATCAGCGCCGTAAAGAACTGGCTGGTGGACTGGTGCATCTTACCCTGTAAAATGGGCTACAGTCAGGATGAGTTGAGACTGTATGATGAATTAAAGCAGGCTTTCGACGAGGAGAGCCCCGTAGTAGCCAGTCCTTCAGCCCATCCGCCTTCCGGAATTATCATCGAGCATACCTATGCTGTTATTGGTCTACGCCAAAGCGAGTTAAGTCATCGAAAATTTGTTATTTTAAGAAATCCCTACCCTGAAAATCGCTCGTGGTTTTTTAAATTAGTTGCAGCCGGGGGGCGGGCGTCCCGGGAATGGGAAAATTCAGAAACCGGTGCTGTCGAGTTTAAGATCAGCACCACGGATCATTGCACCTTTGAAATGGAGCTGCATGATTTCGCTCATGCTTTTTTGTACATCGACAAGGGGTTGTCACTCAAGACCACACTGGAGTTGCAACACGACTGCGACGTGACATCCTATGGCTATTAACCCCTGAAACCAGGGGTTTACGGTTTATACATTAAAACGAAAATGCATGACGTCGCCGTCAGCAACAATGTAATCCTTGCCTTCCAATCGCAGTTTCCCTGCCTCTTTCGCGCCCTGTTCGCCGCGATGGGCAATGAAGGCGTCATAGGCAATGACTTCCGCACGGATAAAGCCTTTCTCAAAGTCGGTGTGAATCACGCCTGCCGCCTGAGGAGCCGTGGCGCCTTTACGAATAGTCCAGGCCCGGACTTCCTTCACGCCGGCGGTGAAGTAGGTTTGCAGGCCCAGTAAATCATAGCCGGCACGAATGACGCGATGGAGTCCCGGCTCGTTTAGGCCCAAATCCGCCATGAATTCCTCACGATCCGCGTCGTCCAGCTCCACCAGTTCGGCTTCCGTGGCCGCGCACAGGGCAACGACGCTGGCTTTTTCATCGGCAGCCAGTTGTTTGACTTTGTCCAGCAGGGGATTGTTTTCATAGCCGTCGTCATTGACGTTGGCAATGTAGAGTACCGGTTTGGCGGTGAGCAGGAAAAACCGGCGCAGGATTGGCCATTCTTCTTCGGTCAGCGACAAGGTTCTTACCGGTAAACCGGCATCCAGTTGCGCTTTGGCTTTTTCGAGGACCTGCTTTTCAAACAGGGCTTCCTTATTGCCGCTTTTACTGTTCTTCAACACTTTAATCAATGCCTTGTCGACGGTATCCATGTCGGCCAACGCCAGCTCGGTATTAATGACTTCGATGTCGCTTAAAGGGTCGACGCGGCCTTCCACATGCACCACATCCGTGTTTTCAAAGCAGCGTACGACATGGGCAATGGCATCGGTTTCGCGGATGTTGGCTAAAAACTGGTTGCCTAAGCCTTCACCGCTGGAAGCCCCTTTGACCAGCCCGGCGATATCAACAAACTGCATGGTGGCAGGGAGTGTTTGCTGCGGTTTAACAATGTCGCTTAAGGCGTCAAGGCGGGGATCAGGAACGGTGACGATACCCACATTCGGTTCAATGGTGCAGAAGGGGTAATTGGCTGCTTCGATGCCCGCTTTGGTTAACGCATTAAACAAGGTTGATTTGCCGACGTTTGGTAAACCAACAATTCCACATTTAAATCCCATGGGACAACTCCTAACCTGTCAAATTCAAAAAAAACAGCATTGCTAGCGGTGTAATAAATTCATGGCGGCGCCAAAATGGCCCTTCATAATAGCAGGAATGACGGCCACTGCCTGTTCAATGGCATCAAAAATTAATTGCCTGTCCTTGGGACTTGGTTTACCCAGTACGTAGTTAAGAACCATGTCCTTATGGCCGGGATGCCCGATGCCAATTCGCAACCGGTGAAAATCACCGCTGCCAAGCTGAGCAATCATGTCGCGCAAGCCATTATGGCCTCCTGGCCCTCCGCCGGTTTTTAACTTGCTGCGCCCCGCAGGCAAGTCCAACTCATCATGCACCACCAGAATTTCCTGAGGGGCAATGCGGTAAAACTGGCTGATTTCACGCGCAGGCATACCGCTGTGATTCATAAATGTCAAAGGCAAGGCCAGCTTACAGGGATGTTCACCGATATCCACCTGTGCCAGTTCGCAATGAAGTTTTTTTTCTGACTTAAACGACGCATTGTGGCGATGAGCCAGCGCATCGACAAACCAGGCACCGGCATTGTGCCGGGTGTATTCATAGGCGGAGCCTGGATTACGCAAACCAATAATTAATTTTATGGTCATGGAAGTCTTTAAGAGAGTGATAAACAGTCATGTCTGCAAACCGCATCAACGGCCATGCGTTGAGATTGTCAAACGTGTCGCAAAAGTCATTCAAGTCTCCGGAGGCAAGGGCCTCCGGAAAAAGCATCGCGCGGATTATTCCGCGCCTTCCTCGCCTTCAGTGGCAGAGGTTTCTTCAGTCGCGCTGCCTCTGGGGGCATGAACGCTGACAACAGGCAGGTTATGGCTGCCGTCTTTTAAATCAACCGTGAGCTGAACCCCTTTGGGAAGCTTTAAGTCGGCCAGATGCACAACATCATCCAGACCGACGTCGGTCATGTCCACTTCGATGAATTCAGGCAGATCTTTCACTTTGCAGCGGATTTCAAGCTGAGTCATGCTGTGGTTGATGATCCCGCCGGCTTTTACGCCTTTGCAGGTGTCTTCATGAATGAAGTGGATGGGAACGTTTTTAACCAGTACGTCTTTTGCAGAAACGCGCTGCAGGTCCATGTGCAGGATAACAGGCTTGTAGGGGTGGCGTTGCAGGTCTTTTAAAATGACATGCTCGACCTTGCCATCGACAACCAGATCAAACACGCTGGAATAAATGCTTTCGCTTTCCAGGGCTTTGACGACTTTATTGTGCAATAAATGAATGGCTTGAGGCTTTTTATCGCCGCCATACAGAATACCCGGCACTTTGTTTTCCAGTCGACGCAGGCGGCGGCTCGCACCTTTCCCCATGTCGACTCTTGCTTGTGCTTCCAGAACGATAGATGACATATAAAACTCCAAATTAAAGTAAATTCCCCGTTTAACCCGCGACCAGGGTAAATCCTGAAAATACAGGATGGGGCGGCGTAGTATACAATAATTTAAAATCAACTTGAAGTCGCCGCGTTAATTTCATAGAATATGCAACTTTGTTGAACTTGTGAAAGCCAAAGAGGCCAGTGGAGATATAGTTATGTATGCGGTAATCAAGACCGGCGGTAAGCAATACCGCGTCAAAGAGGGTGACATTCTTAAACTGGAAATGCTGCCTGGTGATGTAGGTAGCGAGATAAGCTTTGCTGACGTGTTGATGCTCGCAGACGGCGATAAGTTTACTTATGGCGCGCCACTGGTGAAAAAGGCCGTTGTTAAAGCGGAAGTGCTCGATCACGGTCGCCACAAGAAAGTAAAGATTATCAAGTTTCGTCGTCGTAAGCACCACATGAAACAAATGGGTCATCGACAATATTATACGCAGGTCAAAATTACTGCGATTAGCAAGTAAGAGGGGAAACTAATGGCTCATAAAAAAGCAGGCGGTAGTACACGTAACGGCCGCGACTCGAATCCTAAGTACCTTGGTGTCAAGCGTTATGGTGGACAGCTCGTCAATGCGGGTGAAATCCTGGTACGTCAACGCGGTACCCGTTTCCATGCCGGTGAAGGCGTAGGTTGTGGTCGTGACCATACCCTGTACGCTCTGGTTGGCGGACGTGTTGAATTCATTATTCGTGGCGCCAAAAACCGCAAATTTGTTAAAATCGTTGCGGTAGAAAATTAATCCTGCACAGCTCCGTACTCCAGACCAACCGATTGGTCTGACTACTGAAGTCGTGTTTTAAGCCCCGCTCTAAGGGGCTTTTTTCGTTTAAGAGATGATGTCACCATGAAATTTGTCGACGAAGCAATCATTAAAGTAGAAGCAGGAAATGGCGGCCATGGTTGCTTAAGCTTCAGGCGCGAAAAATTCGTTCCCAAAGGTGGTCCTGACGGCGGTGACGGCGGTGACGGCGGCAGTGTGTTTCTTGAAGCAACCTCTGATTTAAATACCCTGGTGGATTTTCGCTATCAACGTCACTACAAAGCTCAAAATGGTCAACCGGGTATGGGAGGTAACTGTACCGGTAAGAAAGGGGATGATTTAATCATTAAGGTTCCGGTCGGCACCATGGTCTTTGACATTGATACGCAGGAATTAATCGGGGATATTAAACAGACGGGCGATCGCTTGTTGATAGCCCAGGGCGGTTTCCATGGCTTGGGGAATACCCGCTTTAAAAGCAGTGTGAATCGTGCGCCAAGGCAAACGACCCAGGGCACTCCGGGTGAAGCGCGTCATTTACGACTGGAGTTACGCGTTCTGGCCGATGTAGGCCTTTTGGGGCTGCCCAATGCTGGCAAATCCACCCTGATTCGCGCTGTATCCAGTGCCAAGCCCAAGGTGGCAGATTATCCGTTTACCACCCTGCATCCAGGCTTGGGCGTAGTGGATGTTTCTTCCCACAAAAGTTTTGTCATGGCGGATATCCCAGGTCTGATTGAGGGTGCAGCGGAAGGGGCAGGTCTTGGCCATCGCTTCCTAAAGCATTTGTCACGCACTTGCATTTTGCTCCATGTGGTGGATATTGCACCGCTGGATGGCAGTGATCCAGTCCTTTCTGCTAAAGCGATTATCAATGAGTTGGAAGAATATGATCCGGAGCTGGTGCATAAACCCCGTTGGCTGGTTTTAAATAAAATGGACATACTGCCTGATGATGAGGCAAGGCAGCAGGCCATCGACCACGTGGTTAACGGCCTGAACTGGAAGGGCAAGGTGTATACTGTCTCAGCCATTAAAGGCGACGGCACCAAACAGCTATGTTATGACCTCATGCAACTCATTGATGAGATGAAAGAGGCGGAAACTCAACCACTCTGCGGCGATGTGGACGACTAACGGGCTGCGATAGGGCAATTCCCGGCATTCCTGTCCCTGTTTTTTTGCTGACGTGTAGGCGATTCTCACTTCTGTGGTACTCGTATCCTGCTGGTGCCAGTATGCCTCTAAACCGGTGAGGTGAAAATGCAGTGGTTGCGGAGTCTGGTTGAATGTCAGCAACGGGTAATTCTCAGGCTGCTGCAACACGCGTTGTAAAACCCCACCCGTGGCATCATCCTGAATGGAAAGGCATACGTTCTTGGCGATGATAAGATCCCGCAAGGCTTCGGAGGCTTTTTTCTCGGTGGTGGCAATGGTGTGCGGTGCGACAATGGGTTCTATGATTTCCCTAACCTTTGCAACCAGTGATTCGTGGCATCGGACTTTGCACTCCACATAAGGGGTTTCGAGGCGGTAGCCGGTTTCACAATCAAGTGCCTGCACAGCCTCATCAATCTGTTGGGCGATTTGACTCTCTGCGACACCAAAGACACGCCATTTTAACAGGGTTTTATCGGTGTGCGTTGCGGCTTGCAAAAGAGGCAGCACATGCTGATTGAACATGGGCAGGCATTCCCGGGGCGGGCCAGGAAGCAGAACCAGTAATTTGTTTTGCCAATAACAATAGCAGCCCATGGCCGTGCCATTGGGGTTAGGGAGCAAGGTAGCCCCTGGAGGAAAAAGAGCCTGTTGCTGATTGCCAGGGCTTAAACTTAACGCACTGTGGCGCAACCGTGTCTGAATGTGTTCCAGCGCCTCAGGGAATTTTTCCAAACCGACTCCCATGAGGCGGGCAAGGGCGTAACGGGTACGATCATCCGACGTGGGGCCTAGGCCGCCCGTTATTAAGATAATATCGTGTTGACTGGCGAGGTAACTTAAGGATTGATAAATCTGCGTTTCATCATCGCCGCAGGTCATGTGCAGCCCAAGGGCCAAGCCGTCGGCATGCAGGGCGTGAGCAATTTGCTGGCCATTGGTGTTGAGCGTATCCCCGATGACAATTTCATCGCCAGTAGCTAGCAGGGCTGCCGTCATGTGCTTACTCCTTTTCGACTTCAACCTGATGGATGGTAACCTGTTGCACAGGCATTTCAATGCCATGCTCATCAAAAACCCGTTTGATTTTTTCCTGCAGGCTGTTTTTAATGGTTTGCAAATCGCCATTTTTAGCCCAGACCATCAATTTTAACTGCACGGCGTAATCGGCAAACTGGTCAATAATGACGGTGGGTTCAGGCTCCTTCAGCACATTATCGCAGGCTTCTTCAGCCACCCCTTTAAGCAGCTGTTTGACCTGCTCAATGTTGCACTGATAGCTTACACCCAACAGCACGTCGATACGACGGGTTAAAAAATAACTTAAGTTAAAGATTTCCGATTTCATCATCGATTCGTTAGGAATACGAACCAGTGTATTATCAGAGGTGCGTAATTTGGATGAAAGCAGATCAATGGATTCCACAGTCCCGCGAATGGTTTTCACTTCAATGGTATCGCCGACTTTAAAGGGTCTTTCAAAGAGTAGAAAAATACCACTGATTAAATTGGATGCGGCGGTTTGCGATGCAAAACTCACGGCCACCGTGAAAACACCGGCTGCACCCAGCAGTACGCTTAGATTGAAGCCAAGATGCTGCAGGCCAGTGACAAAGAACATGATAAAAATAATGTAAAACGTGGCGCGACGGACCAGTTGCGCATGATGGCGCGAAAAGCGTTGAGCAATAGGGATGGCAACAAAATGGCTCACCTTTTTTGCCAGGAAATAACCAAAAACGAAAAGCCCCAGCGAATAGGCGAGGCTGATTAGTTTGGCGGAATGGATAAACGTCATACTCTTCTCTAAACAGGTATTGCCGCCGGGGCAGGCAATGGTGAAATGGAACGGGCATCCTTGCCGATACCGGGATGATGAAGCAGGAAGTGTTGTAAATCTTCCGGCGTTCCCAATCCCCACATGGCGTCCACTGCATAGGCTTTAAATTTCATGCCTTCCGCGATGCCTTCGTTATATACCGGCGCCACATAAAATTCATTATTGACGCGGATGTTCTTTGCGATCATCTGGCGGGCATGGCGAACATAGTCTTTGCCGCGGGTCCAATAATAAATGCCGACCGTGGCCTGATTGGAAATGACTTCCTTTTCCCGCAGTTGGGTAACATTGCCCAATTCATCCACTCGGATATAGCTCCACTTCGGGTGGGTGCTTTCAAACGTGAGTATACCACCATCGACATGCGGTGCGTTCATGGCATGGAAGAAGGCGCCGCTTTCCCATTCCACGTACTGATCCGAATTGGCAATCAACAATGGCGCGTCATTGTTAATGTAATCGGCAGCCAGCAGGGTACTGCAGCAGGCCCCCTCAGTAATGCCGTCGGTGATAAGGATGCGACAGCCAGGCGCAATGATTTTAAGCAATGACTCCAGGTGGTAAGTCTCATAATGATCGCGCCTGACAATAAAGATAAAATTGGCCTGAACATTGAGATTTTCGACTGCCAACTGGATCATCGGTTTATCGCCAATGCTGATAAGCGGCTTTGGAAAAGTAAAGCCGGCATTGACGAAACGGCTACCGGCACCGGACATGGGGATGACCACATTCAGGCTGTCATCATGCCATTTGGCCGATTGCACACGGCGTTGCATGTCCTGATAAATTTTGCTGATGCACACTTCCGCCGGGCTTTTCACCGCACAAAGGTTAGCGCCAGATGACAGCGCGGCAGTACGACCCACGTAGGAATCTTCAACAATCAGGGTTTCCTTGGGCAGTACTTTTTCCTTCATCATCGCAAGCCAATACATTTCCGGATGCGGCTTGGCGGACAAGACATCCTGATTGGAAATGAAATAATCCACGTATTGCATAAGTCCCATTTTCAGCAGGACCAGTTTGATGGTTTCACGAATGGAATTGGAGCAGACATAAATTTTTAAGCCATCCGCTTTAAGCCGTTGGAACAAGGCCGTGATTTGCGGATCAGGTGCAAGCATTTCATCAATGACCTGAAACGTGAGGGCTTGTTTTTTATGCCAGATGGATTGATGAAAGCTGACATCAAGCCCGCGTTGCTCGCTCAATAATTCCAGTTTGCGCTGCGTGCTTAAGCCGTCAAACAACTGCAGGTGATCTTTTTTACTGATGACATAACGCTCATCCACTTCAGCCAAAGCGCGATTTAAGGCGACAAAGTGATGCTCGCGGGAATCAACCAGCACGCCATCCAAATCAAAAATCACCAGTTTAATATTCATTCTTATTACTCCATTACGTCTTTTTGGCGTTGAAGGCAGGGAATCAGTTCCCGACAATGCTTCATTATTTGTTCATGTATTGGCGGCAGCGTCAGGTAGTCGCCGTAGAGTTGAGTGAGTATGGCTTCCGCCTGATTAATAATGTTGAATTCGGCAGATTCAAAGCGTGCCCGTTTTAAGGGGTAGATGGCCGTTAACGGCAGCAAATTGCTGTTCACGCAATCAAAGCCATAGCCTGAATAAGGGCTTTTGCTGGCATTGGCGCGGCGGATAATCCCCTGAAGCAGCGAATCAAGCCAGTGTTTGGGAATAAACTGACCGAGCAGTTCATAAAGGCGTGCATGCCCTCCCAGCGGCAGGGAACAGTATTTATGGCGGCTTAGGCGCACTGTTTTTTTGGCAAGCCATTTGTAGAGTTTTCGTTTAACCGGATTGGCGGGCATGCGATCATAAACAAACACATCGATGAATATCCCTTGCTGGTAGGGTTCATTCCCTCGTTCATGCCATTCAATGAAACGGCTGTCTTTATCGCGAATCTTTAACGGAACGGCAAGATTATAATAACCCGGGTCTGTCTGTGCGGTTTGCAGCCACAGGTGCTCAGGAAGCAGGCTGGGAGCCAGGCGCAGGAATTTTTCATAGCTTGCGCGGGGCATGGAAATGTCCATGTCGTCATCCCAGGGAATAAAGCCCTGATGGCGCACCGCACCCAGCAGCGTTCCCCCTTCCAGCCAGTAATCCAGTTCATGCTGCCTGCAAATGGCATCGACGACTTTTAGCATCTCGAGCATTTTTAATTGTGCCTGCCGCAATCGGCCATCCTGCTGAGCATTGTCAGCAGCAGAGAACGTGACCCCGGGTTGATGCAGCATGAAAGTTCCTTATTCGAGCAAAGAAAAGAGTATACCTGTTATCAGGATGTCTGGGTATAGAACCCGGTTACCGGCGTTGCTCAAGTGATTCGGTCAGCTGCCTTAATTCAGACGCCTTGTCACCAAATGGTTCAAGGGAGGCGAAGGCTAAGGAATAATGGTGTTTAATCAATGACTGCAACTCGGTTTTGCTGTGTAGAGCCGCGAACGTCATTTTCTCGTTTTCCAAATCGGAAGCCCGCCCCTTGCCATGGGTTTTTTCCGCATACTGATCCAGGTAATCATCCTGCATTTGAAAAACCAGACCCAGATGGGCTGCGAACTCACGAATGGCTTGAGCCGCGTCTGGCTTGACGTCCCTTGCAGCGGCAAGCGGCATGGTGGCGCAGGCAAGAATCAGTTGCCCGGTTTTGAGCGAATGGATAAAACGCAGACGTTGCTCATCGATCCCGGGCTGGCTTAACTCGCTTAGGTCAAGGCATTGGCCGCTGACCATGCCCGAGACGCCACTGGCTTTTGTCAGGGCATTCGCTACGGCAATCACTTGCGTGGCGGGCAGGTAAGCCGGCAGTTTATTCAAAAGAATTTCAACCGCCATGCCCTGCAGGCCATCGCCGGCCAGAATCGCGGTTGCTTCGTCAAAGGCTTTGTGGCAACTTGGTTTTCCGCGACGCATGTCATCATCATCCATGGCCGGTAAATCATCATGTATCAGCGAGTAAGCATGCGTCAACTCCACCGCGGCCGCCAGGATGTCCAGGCAGGCGAGGTCGATTTTCAGCAATTGACCAATAAGATAAACCAACACCGGCCGTAAACGTTTTCCGCCGGGAAACAGAGCATAGGTCATGGCCTCTTTCAGGCGCGGCGCCGCGATGTCATAGTCAGCCAGTAACTGTTTTAAGTAGTCATCATGCCGATGGGTGTGGCGTTCTATGATTTTATTGCTCATTAGCGGCATCATCGACAGAAATTAAATGGTGGCTGGTCAGCATTTCAATTTTCTGCTCAGCTTGAGTCAATACTTCCTGGCATTGACGAGCCAAAGCAATGCCTTTTTCAAATTGCTTAAGCGAGTCTTCCAGGGACAAGTCGCCTTTCTCAAGCTGCTGGACGATGGTTTCCAGCTCGCTGATTGATTGTTCAAACTGAACGGGTTGGGTCATGGCAAACCTCTTAGGCAAAAGAGGGAGTATAGCTTTTTAGTTTAAAGTTTCAACGGATTCTGTGAGAATCACCGGACTCACAACCCCCGTTTCCTGAAGCAGGTAGAAGATACTTTTTTTATAACAGGGTGCGTGAGCTGTAAAGCGCTGCGATTAGGCCGGATACTTAAACCAGGCTGGCAACACCTTGTTTAAGTACACCATGAATTTCCATAAGCCAACCTGCGATTCCACGCTGCCGTACGGATCCGCCTTGTGCTCAGGAAAGGCGATGCCTAAGCCGAACAGGCCGGGACCAATAATGCCAACATGGGGATTGTAGGGCGCTTGCTCGTAATCGCCGATAACTAAATTTTTTCGCCGTGAAAAGCCCACGGCATAAATCACCTGATTGCATTCGGGCAGGTAGCGGGCAATGTTGGGTTCGCTGGTGTTGTAGCGGACTAGGTTGGCAGGCAGGGTGCCGTCAATGTTTTCTCGGGCCCAGGCCGCTGTATCACCTTTAAGACCGGTGTTATCAAAAAGAATCCAGTCACCCATTTCCACGGCATAACGGCAGGGGGAGCGGTAAAAGTTAATGATTTTTTTAACACCCAGTTCCACCAGATGGCGCACGATAATAATGGCTGAGTGCGATGAGCCGAAAACGCCGTAAGTGTGTTCTCTGTTAACCGTGTTGGCGAGCTTGGGTTTATCAATGGCTGTCTCAAAGGGCATGACATCGACGCCCGCATGATTAAGACTCGAGGGTACAGCGCCCGTGGCGAGAATCACATTGTTTGCTTTAAAGGTGTCCTTGCCGCTGTCCAGCGACCAGGTTCGTCGGGTTAAGGCCATGGCATGAACAGTGGCTTTGACGCTATGTACATCGCGACGCAGGTGATCGCTAATCCATTGCAGCGGTTCAACAATGTGTTTCAGGGTACAGGTCGACTCCGGAGGCAATTGATTCAAGCGGAAGTCCGGTGCATCATTGTAGCGAAAAGAGGCGGCATCGTTTAAAAAATCAATGAATCGCTTAACGCTGGTATTGCTGGACACATTGCACCACAGTTGACCAAGATCACCCACGTTAAACTGGGGATCCAACCATAAAATACTGGCGGGTCGAATGCCGTGATCCAGCAATTTGCCGACTGCGGCAATGCCGGCAGGCCCGGCGCCAACGACAGCCCATTCAAAATGTGTCTTACTCATGGTTATTTTCCCGATGACCTGATTTGCTAATTTACACCACTTGAGAAAGAATACAAAAAATTTAACACGTTCAGGTTTCTTTAAAAACAATGAAAACAAAAACCCGATTTGTATGCAATCACTGTGGGGCGGTGTTCTCGCAATGGGCTGGGCAATGCACCCAGTGCGGTGTCTGGAACGGGGTAACGGAAGAAAGCGTCGCCTCAGGGGGACGCACCAGCAGACTGGGTCATTATGCTAATCAGCGTTCCGCCGTCACGGCCGTGGAGGAGGTGGTGATGCATACCGAAGTGCGTATGGATTGCGGTTTATCCGAATTGAATCGGGTCTTGGGCGGCGGACTGGTGGATGGTTCAGTGGTGTTAATCGGCGGCGATCCGGGCATTGGCAAATCCACTCTGCTTATTCAGACGCTGGCCAATTTGTCACAGGAACACAATGTCCTTTATGTGACCGGGGAAGAATCGCTGCAGCAGGTCGCCATGCGGGCACGGCGTTTGCAATTGCCTCTGGCCGGTTTACGTCTTCTGGCTGAAACCCAGGTGGAAACCATCATTGATCATGCGAGAAAGGAAATGCCCCGCATTCTGGTGGTGGATTCCGTGCAGACCATCTTTACTGATTCCATTACTTCCGCACCCGGGGGGGTAAGTCAGGTGCGCGAATCAGCAGCGCAACTGGTGCGTTTTGCCAAAATGACCAATACCGCTGTTTTTCTGGTTGGGCATGTGACAAAAGAGGGGGCATTGGCAGGGCCTCGGGTTCTGGAGCACATGGTTGATACTGTGCTTTATTTTGAGGGGCAGAGCGACAGCCGTTTCCGTGTGATCCGCGCCATTAAAAACCGTTTTGGCGCTGTCAATGAGCTGGGTATTTTTGCCATGACTGATCGCGGATTAAAAGAAGTGGCCAATCCCTCGGCCATTTTCTTATCCCGCCAACCGGAAACAACACCGGGCAGTGCGGTCATGGTTACCTGGGAGGGGTCGCGTCCCATGCTGGTGGAGGTTCAGGCACTGGTGGATGAGGCACATGGCCAACAGGCTAAACGCATCACTGCCGGCCTGGAACACAACCGCCTGGCCATTCTGCTGGCGGTGCTGCACCGTCATGGTGGCGTGGCGACTTTTGATCAGGATGTGTTTATTAATGTCGTCGGCGGGGTAAAGGTCACCGAAACCGGCAGTGATTTGGCCTTACTAGCGGCCGTGGTTTCCAGTTTACGCAACAAAGCGGTTGACCGGGAAACCATTGTTTTCGGCGAAGTGGGGTTAGCGGGTGAGATTAGGCCGGTGCAAAGCGGGCAGGAACGCCTGCGTGAGGCGGCGAAGCATGGGTTTAAGCGCGCCATCATTCCATTGGCTAACGCGCCAAAACAACCCCTGTCCATGGAAGTCATTGCCGTGAAACACCTGCAGGAAGTCCTGGCGCAGTTGTAATCGCTAACGCAGATCCGGTTAATGCTGATCGAAATAGTCGGCTGTTACCCCATAGATCGAACAGGCCAAGGTTTTGTTCGATTTATTTTCCCATTCTGGATTATTCAGAACATCAATGGCATTGTGATAACCGGTTTTTAAACGAAAATCGATGGCCGCGCGTGAGAAATTATAATCCTTAAACGAGTGCGAATAAGGGGTACCGCTGTAAATGATATGAACCACGCTGAAACGTTTGCTGTGCCCCAAATCCAAAATTTTTTTCACTTCGGGATCCTGTTTGACCGATTCGGGCAGTTTACGGCCCAGGTATTCAATGGCCGCCTGTAAATTCTGCCGGCTGGTGTACACGTTGGTTAAGCGCCGGGAGTGGCTGGCATAACGAATGTCTTTTTGCCGTTCTTCCAGTTGATCCATGGCTTGCGGCAAACGCCCCTTGAGACTGAAACAATCCACCACAAAGCAGAGAGTATCCTGTTCAGGCAGCGCATCAAGGACAGTCACTAACGGGGTGTTGGCATAAATACCGCCGTCCCAAAAATAATCCTCGCCAATTTTAATGGCAGGAAAACCCGGCGGCAGGGCGCCGCTGGCCATAACGTGCGCAGGCGTGATTTCCATCTTCTGGTTGTTGAAAAATTCCATTTCACCCGACGTAATGTTGACCGCGCCAAGACAGAGGGTTACTTTTTTATCATTGATGCGATCAAAATCAATGATCTTCTCCAGGGTGGCCTGCAACGGGCTCGTGTCGTAGTAGCTGAGATAGTCGGGGGTGTCTTTGGAGAGAAAATGGGGTGGAAACAAGCGGGGTGTAAAAAATCCTTCCAGTCCATGGAAAACGGAATGCCAGGCACCCATTTGATTGTACATGTGGTGGATGTATTCCACATCCTGAAAATTGACCAGACCGTCAAACCATAACTGGGGCACGATGGTTTCCCAGAATTCCATTAATTTGTCCACCTGCTGTTCTTTGGCATTTCCGGCAATGATGGCACTGTTAATGGCGCCAATGGAAACACCGGCAAGGAAATTGGGGCAGTAACCTCGCTCATGAATTGCTCGGAAGGCGCCGACTTGATAAGCGCCTAATGCGCCGCCGCCCTGAAATACACAGGCGATTCGTTCATAAGTCTGCTTGCTGCCTGTGGTTTTTTCAGGTTGGTTAATCAGGCAAAGCGCACGTTTATGATGGGGTGAGTGATTTTTTTTGCTATGCTTTCGCGCCATTGAGCCGCTCCCAACGTCTGTGATTGTAGAAGTATAGCTTCAGACTGCAAGAAGTGTACCGATTGGCGCGTAAAGCCTAGAAAGTAATGATGTGGTGCTTCAGCAAGGCCTCAATCAAAGCCTGTACAGGCAAACCCAGGATGGTGCTGTCGCTGCCTCTGACTTCACTGAATAACCATTTACCCAGACTTTCGTAATGATAGGCTCCGCAGCTTTGATAGGGTTGGTCTGCACGCAGGTACGCTTCGATGGTACGATCGCTTAGGTTGCGCATGGTTAAAAAGGCAACATCCTGAGCGGCCCAGAGAATTTGCCCTTCTTTGGCAAGGCAACAGGCGGAAATTTGTTGGTGTGTTTTGCCTCTTAACCGCCGCAACTGCGTGACAGCCGTCTCATGATTCCCCGGCTTGTCAAACGGTTTGTCCTTGAGGACGCAAAGCTGATCGGCGCCAATGACAAAATGTTCCGGATGATCTTCGCTCACCAGGAGGGCTTTGCTGGCGGCAAGCGTCGCTGCCAGTTCCTTATGGGATGCCTGCGGGGACAGCTTTTTGATTTGCTCTTCGTCGCAATGCGATGGAATAACAGAAAATTGCAATCCAAGCGATTGAAGCAATTGTTGCCGGGACATTGAAGACGATGCCAGGATTAAAGGTTGTTGTGTCAGAAATTCAGACATAGGCAGCCACCGAAGCCATGAGTAAAAACCCAATAATGACGAAGCTAAAATCGCGTAAATTGCAGCATCGCTCCACCATCACGCATTTTTCAAGGCCATGCAGGGTACCCAGATAGAGAAACGTGCCGGCCGAGGCGGCAATGAGGATGGGGTCAATCAGGGAGTTGGTTTCAACCCCATGGCCAAAGTACCAGCCAAAAAAAATACCCACCGGTGTCATCAGGCTGAAACTTAAAAAGAACAATAGACTTTTGTTAAATGTCAGCGAGCTTTTATTCAATTGCATGGCAATGGCGAAACTCTCGGCCCATTTATGGGTAATGATAGCCAAAAACAGCATAATCACAAATGAATTGTTGTGATTTAATCCTAAGGCAGCACCCAGCATGAGGGAATGAATGGATAACATGGCCCAGGCCAGAATGGCAAACGCGGGGTGATTGCTGTGATGGTGTTGATACAATTCTTTACCTAAATGTTCAAACCATAGGAAAAACAGAAACACAAGGCCGGCAATGATGTAAGCGAAGGGGTAATCAAAACCCATGGTATGGAACAGTAAATTGGCTTCCGGCAGCATGTGCATTAGCGCGGCTCCCAGGAAAATACCGGTAGCCAGGGTTTCGCCAATGGGAAAATCAATGTGATCTTCCTGACTTTTCCGTTTGAAAGGAAGCCAGCCGGCCAGCAGAATCACGACAAAGATTATCAGAGCAAAAAACAGCTTTAACGTTGTGCCTGCATCCATTGTAATACCATTCCTCTACTGGACTTAAACCGTATTGACGGGTTTTTGATTAAGGAAATGAATAATATTTTCACAGACAGTATTTAGCAAGCGTTTTCTTGCCGCAAGACTCGCCCAGGCGATGTGGGGCGTAATCAGGCAATTGCGAAGTGCCGTCAGCGGATTGTTCATTTCCGGTGGCTCCTGAGTTAACACATCCAGACAGGCCGCCGCCAAATGATTCTGCTTTAAGGCAAACGCCAGAGCCTGTTCATCGATTAAGCCGCCGCGGCCGGTATTGATAAGCAGGCTGCCTGCTTTCATCTTAAGCAAGGTTTCGCGGTTAATGACATGCCGTGTGTTCACTGTCAAGGGACAATGCAGGCTTAACACATCGCTTTGCTGAAGCAGCGTGTCAAAGTCCACCCAACGAACTGTCTCATCCTGAAAGGGGGTGGGCTTGTGGGCAATGACGCGCATACCAAACGCCTGTGCCACGGTCGCAAGACGTTGCGCCACCTTGCCATAACCGAGCGTCCCCAGTGTCATTCCTGCCAGTTCAGTAACCGGTTTAAGCCAGTAGGCAAAATACGGGTGTTGTTGCCATTCCCCCTGGGCCACCGAATGGGCGTGGCGTTCGACGCCATTCGTGTAAGCCAGCAGTAACGCCATAACATGCTGAGCGACACTGTCGGTGCTGTAATCGGGGACATTGGTGACGACAATGCCGCGTTCTTTGGCGGCCACCACATCAATGTTGTCGACTCCGGTTGCGGTTTCACCGATGTAACGCAGGCGTGGCAAGCGTTCAAAATGCCAGTCATTCAGTTTGACTTTGTTGGTGACGATCATCGTCGCATCCCGGGCGCGTTCAACAATCTCATCCTCTGCTGTTTTGTCATACACAGTCAGATTGCCGAGCGGAAGGAGCTGATCAAAATTTAATCCGTCGTTCATTAACGGTTTTGCGTCAAGAATAACAATTTCAGGCCGATTCATAGGCAATGACCTCGTGATAGAGCAATACTCTTATTTCTTTTATTTCAGGATGGTTGGCCAACGCGGCCCGCAGGGTGTCTGACAGAGTGGCTTGATCGAGGTTGGTTTTATCCACCATCAAGTCAATAATCAGACGGCCGTCCAGATAATGAAGCGTCCAGTCTTTAATGCCCGGATACGCCCGTTGCCAGGGGTTAAGGATTTCTTTTTCCAATTGCCGGCGATTACGCAGGTGCAGGGAGGGGCAGGAGATTTCATCGTCCTCGGGATCAATGTGTACAGTGACATCCTTCACGCGAGTCAATTGCTTCATCAGAGCATGATGCACGTGTTGGGCGATGTAATGGCCTTCGGATACGGAAATAAAGGGGTCAACCAGGACATGCACGTCAATGAATATGTCACCCCCCATCAGGCGGCTGCGCAACTGGTGAATTTTTTTAACTCCGTTGACGTGCTGAATGTTTTTTTCAATTTTAGCCAGCATTTCCGCATCGACGGCGGTGTCCACCAGTTCCTTGACGCTGTTCCAGCCATAGGCCATGCCCATTTTAATGATCATAAGGCCGACGATAATCGCTGCGACGGCGTCGAGGTAGGTTAATCCGCCCAGACTGCCGACCAAGCCCAGTGCGACGACAACGGAGGAGGCTGCATCGGAACGATGATGCCAGGCATTGGCGATAATTAGCGGTGAGTCAATCAATTTGCCAACATGACGGGTGTAGTGAAAAAGTAATTCATTGGCGAAAATGGAGAACAGCGCAATAATCAAGGCAATTTTTCCAGGGATGGCTTTATCAGGATGCATCAGTTCATTGACCGCGTCCCAGGCAATCCCTGCGCCAGCAAGAACCAGGAGCAGGGCTAATAAGAGTGTTGCCGCTGTCTCAATGCGTTGATGACCATAGGGATGGGTCGTATCGGCCCCAAGACTGCCGTATTTGGAGGCGAAAAGCACCATCATGTCGGTGATTAAATCGGACAGGGAATGAATGCCGTCCGCGACTAATGCATGCGAGTGAAACAGGGCGCCGCCAATCAATTTGATGATGCCAAGAAGGGCATTGATTAAGGCGCCAATCAAGGTTACCCGTTTAGCCTGCCAGTAACGATCATGATTGAGCATCATTTTTCCTTGTGCTGCCTACGGCAATTCCAACTGATAATATCCTGGGCAGTCGCCTAACGTATTTGATTATCAAGGTCTTCGACATCCTGTGCACAGGATTATCCACAGATTTTGTGGATAAAAACAAAGCCTGCCTTAAGTCAGAAAAGGCGAGAAAACCTTGCCCAGAATGAATCATGGAGGAAATAGTCAACGAGTAACCTGGAACGTTGTAAAAAAGGGCAGTAGAGTTATCCACAGGGATTGTATTTGGGTGGGGCATAGCATCAATTATATTAAACAAAGAAAAAATGAAAAAACAGTCTTGACTCGCATTTTTTTAAAATTTTTTGCAAGGTGGAATTAGGGTATGATTTCGTCATTCAGGCCAACGCCTGTTAATCAATACCAAGGAGAGACATGAAATCGGATATTGACTTGATTCATCAACTGAACGTCGATGCCCTTAATGAGGCAATCAAAACCCTTGATACGGTGACTTATGAGGCCGTTGCTGAACTCATTCCCCGGCTGTTGCAGGAAGGAAAATTGAACCTTGATCATTCCATTTATACGCCTGCTAATCCCGACGTGCTGGATGCACGTGGCATTGGCCGGTACATGCTGTACGATCATCCAGACGCTGATAATCCTTTCTCCATCTGGCTGTTTGCGCTTGCTCCGCGCCAGAAAACCACCATTCATGATCACCTTTATCGGGGCACGGTGACGGTACTCAGCGAGGCGGTGTCTGAAAAATATTACCAGCCGAGCGGTGAGGAAACCGCCTCGCTGACGGGGCGCAGTGATCGCTTTCGCTTCCATACCAATCACGATCAATTAAACGATGGTTTTGTCCATCAACTGAAACGCCGAAAAGCACTGGGAGCAGGCATCAGTTGTACCTTGCATATTTATGAAATGCCGGCCTACAAGGTCAGTATGGATGGTGAGAAAAACGATAACCGCAACTTGAAACGTATTTATGGCAAGGAAAAAACACCTAAAAGGACGCATCCGCCCTACATTGCGGAAGAGCCAGTTGAAGTAGGACGCTTTACACCCTGAGGAAACCTTAACCCTGCAAAAACTGTTCAAACTCCCCCAACCAGCGGCGAGCCACGGTTCGTGCTGTTTGGGGGGAGTGAGTAACGAGTTCTTTAGCCGCCTCAGCAATCATGGGCAACAGCGTTTTATCGCGGCTGAGATTAGCCAGTTTAAACACCTGATAACCGGCTTGGCGAGCCCCCAATATCTCACCGCCGCCGCGCAGTTCCAGATCTTTTTCCGCGATGAGAAAGCCATCTGTCGATGCCCGCATAATCCGTAAACGTTCCGAGCCCGTTGATGAAAGCGGTGATTGATAAAGCAGCAGGCAATGCGATTGGGCACTGCCGCGTCCGACACGGCCGCGGAGTTGATGCAGTTGCGACAACCCCAGGCGTTCTGCATTTTCTATGATCATCAAACTGGCATTTGGAACATCAACACCCACTTCAATGACGGTGGTGGCAACCAGCAAGTCAAGCTCGCCCTGTTTAAATGCCGCCATGGTTGCTTCTTTTTCAACCGGTTTCATGCGGCCATGGACCAGGCCGACGCGCACGTCGGGTAATTGCGCCTGCAAAACCGCTGCTGTTTCCGTGGCGGCCATGCATTGCAATTTTTCCGATTCTTCAATCAGGGTGCATACCCAGTACGCCTGACGGCCTTCGGCAATCGCCGACGCCAGCCGTGCAATCACAGCCGCACGTTTATCCTGACTAATGACGGCTGTTGTGACTGGCGTACGACCCGGGGGCAGTTCATCAATGACCGATAAATCAAGGTGGGCGAACTGGGTCATGGCCAATGTTCTTGGGATGGGCGTGGCCGTCATTAACAGTTGATGCGGGATGAGGTTTTGCTGCTGTCCTTTTTGCTGCAATAACAAGCGTTGTTCCACCCCGAAGCGATGCTGTTCATCAATAATTACCAGGCCCAGGCGGGCAAACGCCACCTCCTCCTGAAAAAGCGCGTGAGTGCCAATGACAACACCGCATTGATGTTGCGCCAATTGGGCTAAGGCCTCACGGCGCTGGCTGCTTTTCATGCTTCCGGTTAACTGCACGCAGGCAATACCCAGGGGGGCAAACCAGGTACGCAGAGTATTGGCATGCTGCTCACTTAAAAGCTCCGTTGGTGCCATAAAAGCCACCTGATAGCCCGCGTCAATCGCGGCAAGCGCTGCTAAAGCGGCAACGACGGTCTTACCCGAGCCGACATCACCCTGAACCAGACGAAGCATGGGGCGCGGCTGGCTTAAATCGCTTTGAATGTCGTCTACGACCCGCCATTGCGCCTGAGTAAGGGTAAACGGTAAGGTGTTGAGAAACTGTGGCACTCGGCCTTCTCGCGGGGCAATGACCGGAGCAGTCAGAGTACTGCGATGAAGTCTCGCAAACTGCATGCTGACGCGTTGCGCCAGGAGTTCATCAAAAATCAGCCGCTTCAGGGCAGGGTGGGAACCGTCCTGCAGGGTTTCAATGGAAATATCCGGCGGCGGGCGATGCAGCAAGGGCATGGCCTTATCAAACGAGGGAAGCTGATAGCGCGCCAACTCGTCATCCGACATCCATTCCAGTGCTTTTAATTCGTCCTCACAGGCCAGCAATGCCGTCTCGGCCAATTGACGCAGACGCGATTGACTTAAGCCCTGGGTGGCGGGATAAATGGGTGTTAAATGTTCTTCTACCGTAAAGTCATCCTCGCTTTTAAGCAACTGGTACTCCGGGTGAATCATTTCATGTTGAGTGCCAACCAGGCGGATCTCACCAAAGGCGCGCAGCCATGGGCTTTCATTCAGGGCTTTTATCTGTTGTTTATTAAAGTGAAAAAAACGCAGACGCAACAGGCCGGTCTTGTCTTCAACATAACAATACAGCATCATCTTTTTGCCGTATTTGATTTCTGTTTTACAAACTCGCCCGGCTATGACACAGTAATCATTTAAGCGCACATCCTGGATTGGCGTAATACGCGTTCTGTCCTGATAACGAAAAGGCAGATGGAAAAGCAAATCCGCGACGGTATGAATACCGCAGCGCGCCAGTTTGGCGGCCAGGGCAGGTCCTATGCCGGCTAAGGTTTGACAGGATTGTGAGAGCAAGGGTTGATTCGTCATAATAAGGACAAATCATAACAGGAATGTACCCGGGGAGTGTAGCTCTTTCGGTGAGGAACCCAAGCAATGAACCGTGCAATTACTTTTGCTGCCATACTTGTCTCAGTCTGGATTGTCGGCTACCTGCTTATTGTCGGGCGCAGTCTCCTTATTCCCCTGGTGATTGCCATTTTTATCTGGCACCTGCTTAACACCGTCAATAATTTTATTCAGAATGCACGACTCTGGCGCGGCCGTTGCCCGGGCTGGCTAAGCCGGATTTTATCCATTCTGGTGGTGCTGCTGCTCGGTAAGATCCTCGTTGACATCATTACCAATAATGTCAACGATGTGATTGAAGCCTCGTCGCGCTACCAGGACAACCTGCAGAATATCTTTAGACGAATTGATCAGCAGTTCAATGTCAAAATGATGGTCAATCTGGATGCCTTCATTAAAGGGATCAGTGTGCAGGGTTTTTTGGTGAATGTTTACGGTGTTTTCAGTACCCTGATGGGTTCAGCGGTGCTGATTGCCCTCTATGTCGCGTTTTTATTTGTCGAACAACATTATTTCAATCAAAAACTGGCTGCCATTCTGTCGCAGAATAATCATCGCGAACTGGTGAATAACATTATCTCGCACATTGTCAAAGACACCCAAACGTATTTGGGATTAAAAACCCTGCTCAGTATTATCACCGCGGTTGCCAGTTGGATTATTATGAAGCTGGTAGGGCTTGATTTTGCCGAATTCTGGGCACTGCTTATTTTTTTCCTTAATTTCATTCCCAATATTGGCGCTATCATTGCGACGGCCTTTCCCGCGCTCTTAGCCCTCATCCAGTTCGACAGCTGGGTGCCGTTTGTGATCATTACGTCAGGGATAGTCACCATTCAATTCATTATCGGTAATCTTGTTGAACCCCGCTTCTTAAGTAAATCGCTGAACTTAAGTCCTTTGGTTATCCTCTTTGCCTTAGCGCTCTGGGGCGCCATCTGGGGCATCCTGGGCATGTTTCTTTCTGTGCCCATTACCGTGATGATGATGATTATCTTTGCTCATTTTGAAACCACAAGGCCTTTGGCCGTCATGCTGTCACAGGATGGATATATCCAGAAAGCCTACGCGAAACTGGCCTAATGGTATTTTAAGGTGTCTTCCCCCTTGAAGAGGGGGAAGTAAATCGGAGTCGCCAAACCTCAATGCGGTTGAGTGATGGCTTCAATCCTTTCTTTACAGTTCTCTTGAAAGCTGGCGGTATTCAGGCAACGTGGCTACCGCTAAAAATTCATTTAAAGCGTCGATAATTGTTTGTTGAAGTTCCCCATGCTCCGGAAATACGGCGGTAGGCGCTTCGTGCAAATAGGGCGCTCCGGTTTTTAACTGGCTGTCATCCACCGTTTGCGGATGGCTTTCAATGTAGTGATTTGACGATTCAATGTAGCGATTAACAAAATCATAAGCCGTCACATTGTCTGATGCTACGACTGATTTTAATTTATATAAATCCAGTTCATGCGGATTGACATGCTCATCATTGCCGAATTTTTCGGTATCCAGGGCCATGATGGCGTGCTTATCAAGCCATTGGCGGTGCGGTTCATAATCACCATACTCAGAATTGGCACTTTCTTCCTGCTGCTTCGCGAGTTTATGAACCTTGGTACCCATTCTAGCCTTGAGCCGAATGGTCTGATCGTTCACGCGGCTCATGTAGACTTTATAGGGACTGGTGGCAAGAAATAATTTACCCGGTTTGGTTTGCCAGCCGGTGTATTCCAGTAATTTCTTAACGGTATCCTTAAGCAGGGATAATGGAGGATAAAGGTAAGTAACGAGCGCGCTCATCGATTTAAAGGAGTTGCTGTTAATTCGTCGCAACTGGATGTGCAGGTGTTTTTCGAAATGAGCATTCACTTCTTCTGCGACGGCCGCACCCATGCAGTTACCCTGCAGAATAATCTTGTCTGGATGAATCCCTTCTTTTAAAAGAGCATTGACCTGGGCGATGCCGGCATTAACCAAATCGTTGAACTCCAGCACATGGCCTGTACTTGAATTCATTCCGGGGGGATTAAAGGCATGGATGGTGGCCCCTGTGGCGTGAGCCTGCAGGGCCATGTCTCTAAAATTACACTCGTAATATTCCAGGCGGCCGAAAAAATTGACAATGTGCTGTCCCTCACCGGATTTTACCTTCGGCTTTTCTGGTGCAAGGCGAATGGAGTCGAGCTTGCAGGGATTTTTTCTGTAATCGACACAATCAACCCATTGTCTTTGAACCGCCAAACCCTGAAATACGTCATGATAAGGGGCCTTGGGATTGAGGCTTTGGCTATCAAGAAAATCCGCAAACGCACTCAACTTGCCTTTACCATACCCTTTCTCTTTGTACCAATCCTTGTGAGTGGTAGGGAATAATACGGTGGCAAGTAGTGTTTGAATTTTTCTTTTAAATGAACTGGTCATCTTACATCCAAAATTTACTCGTTTGGTTCATTATAAAGACTGAACATTAAGCAAAAATTAAATGTAGTCTGATAAAATAATTAATTTTTTTCAGACCTTCTTAAGCCTTGGTATTTCCAGGGTTAATGGGCTATCCATAGCTGCATGCCAAGAAAACCCAAGGTTAACAGAATAGCCACGATGGGTATCCCTATGGGCACGGAAAAAGAAGACGGTTTTTGCCGGTTGCCGAGCTTAATTCTAATCAGGGAGGCATGGACCAGCATGAAGACGCACAGGATAATGGTGCTGGTTAATTTAGCGAGGGTCGCAATGGGCAAGGCATAGGCAAACAACAGAATCATTGCCACCACTAGAACCGTCGCATACACGGGCGTGTGCGTTTTTTCATACACCTGTGCGAAAACAGCCGGTGCATTATCCTGTTTGGCCATACCATAAATAAGTCGTGATGCCATGATGATTTGTACAAGAATGCCATTCATGATGGCGATGAGTGCGATGAGGGTAAAAAGCAGTGGAGAGTGACCCTGGTAGGTGATGATGTCGATAAGCGGCATGTGGCTTTGCGTCAGAAGCTGGGTGGGTAAGGTGATAATGACCACGGTTGCCACCAGCAGGTAGAGAAGCATTGCCCCACCCAAGGCAATAAAAATACCGGCGGGCAGAGTTTTTTCAGGGTTAATGGTTTCCTCCGAGGTATTGACCATGTCTTCAAAGCCAATGTAGGCATAAAAAGCAATGAATGCGCCGATAAGAATGCCCTGCATGGAGGATGGCCATGTCCAATGGCTGTTTCCCAATGCTGCAAAGGCATGGCGGCCATAAAAAATAATCAATAGCAAGCCGCCGATTTCAATCAGGGTCATGACCATGATCACCGTGGCAGACTCGCGAATGCCCCACAGGGTCAGTGCCCCCAGTAGCAGCACAAGCACGGTGACACTGAGGAGGGGAGGAGCCGGCAGCAACAAAACAAAATAACTGGCGAATCCCAGGGCGATGGTGGCGGCAGACGTGACGCCGGTTAATACTACCAGCCATCCGACCAAACCGGATAACCAGGCTTTCTTAAACGCCTGCCGCACATAGAGGGCCGATCCGGCGCTGTGGGGAAAACGGGCGCTTAACTCCGCGTAAGAGAATGCAGTGAACAATGCGAGAATGGAGGCGATAATGAATGAAACTGGCGTAAAATTTCCTGCTTCTTTGGCCACTTCGCCGATTAGCGCATAAATCCCCGCGCCAAGAATGGTTCCCAAACCATAAAAAGAAACCAGAGTCAGTGATAATGTTCGTTTCAAAGCCATGAGCATTCCTTACGTCGATGGGCAAACACCAGAAGTATTGAATAATAGGATAATGTTCAGGAGAAAATGTCAATCACTGTTGATTGCCCGGGCTAGAGCGAGTGCTCCGAAATCCTTGTTTGTGGGCGCATTTTGCCGCGCAAGGAAAAATTCAATTCTTAATAAATCCTTAATAAAGCCACGCTAAAATCATTTTTTTTTTAAAGACAACCCATGCCTTACATCTCACTCAGTATGCTCATGGATGAGACCCAAAAAACGGAAGGTTGGCAATTAAACGTCGCGATGGATCCCATGGCGTTAACCCCCGGTAGTGATTGCGACAAACGGGAAGTGATTTCGGCCATTCTTAAACGAATGACTAAAAAATACCGTGTTGACGCTCAGCTCTTTGTGTTTGAGGAAAAACCCCGGGAACCGTATGATGAGGGGCCCCAAGGCCGCACGCTGGAAGGGCTTCAGCGTGGTAAGGAAATTGTCTTGAGCTTGCCGAACCAGGATAAAGCGTTCACTAACCTGACCTATGAACGTATGGTGCTGGAGCTCTGGTCTGAGCTCCAGAAAGCCAGTGTCCCTTTGCAAGCGCGTTTTGTTCCCGGCACCTACGTCATTTCAGGCCCCGATAAACTACCCACCCCGTTTTCAGTGAGCAGAAATACCGCAGGGAAGGGCAATGAGCGGCATGGCGAACTCTTTCAAGAAGCAATTCCCATGCTTGTGCCCTACCCGCTGACCACTTTAAAACTGACGCAATCTGCCCTCGCGATTTACCACCTGAACGTGAATGCTCAGACGGCGGCACAAAGCGAGCGCGCATCATTCGCGAGTGAGCACTTAAAGGCCAGACGTCAATTGGCCAATGATTTTAAAACATTACAACAAACCCGCGGGCCAAGAGCAAAATCCCTTCACGCCATTCTTCACAGCGAGCGTCTGGCTACCTATATCCAGCGATGTCAGGAGGACATCCATAACAAACTGGATTCCGAAGAAGAGGTGTTAACCCTCTATCCTGATGTCAAACGCCTGTTGATAGAGTATCCTCATGTGGCCGATAATGATTTTTCCCTTCACCCGGCTATCCTTGAGTTGCGAACGAAACGCTTGTCCGCTTTGCAGATAAGGGAATGTCTTAAGCAATTAAAGGACGACTATCCGGCTGAGCTTGCGGCCATTCAAGCGGATTATCGCCAACACGCCAAGGGCAATAACAAAAGCGCGCGTGCGATGGCTACCGATTGGTCTTTCTATTTTCCTGATGGCGGCGATGACGAAATAACCCAATTGATTGAGTATTTCCCTGCGGCCATGCAGAGTCTGTATCGCCGGGTTGTCTGGCTGGAGCGGGAAAGACTGAGCCATGAGCTGTTTAAAAAACAATGGCTTACGCGTCATTATTCCAGTCCCGAGCCGTACAGGCAGTTATCACAATTGGCTGAAGCCATTCAGCAATTGAGGCGTGACGGCGAAGTGAACCCTTCGGTTATTGAGCGCTTTTTAGCACTGCATGAGAAGATAGAAGGCGAGTTATTTGCCCATCCACCCGCTAACCCCGCGGCAACGGCTTTTCCCATCGTGCTCAATCACTTTACCGACTTAGCCCGTTGCCTTCATTTAAAACCAAGACTGTCGCGTGAGGAAATCAGTCAGTTTGCCGGTCAGCTGGATGAGGATTTATCGGCTAAGCGCCTGAGTATCGGCCTGCGCGTGTGCATCGCGGCTTGCATTGGTGCCCTGCTTGGACTGGTGATAGGCTTTGCTCTGGGTGCCGCGCTCACGTGGTGGGGCGGCGGATTTGGCGCCATACCTGCCGCGATTGCCGGCATGACTCTGGCGGAAGGCCTGATGATCGGGGGCATGGGGCTTGCGGCAGGGGTCGAGTTGGGTGCGGCTGCAGCGGCCATCGGTTTCTTCAGTGCCAAAGCGCAGGAAGAGTCTGAAAAATTAATCACTGGGGAAAAGCGACGCAATAAAGAAGCATTGCTTACTGAAATGGATGGCGTCATCATCGCAATCGATGAGCAGGAAAAACCGTTTCAGGAGCCGCGGCAGTCAGACCACCGGGTGGTGGTATTTCAGTAGATTAGGTGTTTTCGCGGGCATAAATAAAAGCCTGGCTGTGATCCCCATACCAGATTTGCTCTTCGCTTAATGTGGTTTCAATGAATTCAATGGGAGCGCCGCATTCGTCGATCATGGCCACTTTAAATCCGGGAATGGGTTCATAGGGTTTAAGAATCACGCATCGTCCTTTAATCGCCTCGTTTAAATCAGGGACTTTAAACGCCACATGGGGCTTTGTCTGAATGAGAGGATGAAGGGGGCAACCCGGTTCAAAGCGATGGTATTGGATACGGTATTCGCTGTCTTCACCGCCGCTTGTGTACATTTTGAAACGCTCGCTGTACCGTTCCCCGGGGCGAGGGAGGGTGGTGGGAATACCCATGTGATGGTATTCATGGCTTGTGGTTTTAACCATGCTGTTTTCTCCAAATTCCGACTTGCTATCCTACCACATTTGGTACAGTTGTGCCCCCAGTGTTTCTGTTGATTGGGCTTTGCAACTGTTAGGAAAAAGCGCATAATAGCTGCTTTTTGACGAAAGAATTGAGCGCAATGAAAGAGACCGTGGAAAATTGGCTGGCATCGGCCATCGCAACATTAAAAACCGCAGCGGTTATTCCAGCTGAGTTGAATGTGGAAATCAGGATTGAGCGCACCAAAGACGCTGATCATGGTGATTTTGCGACCAATCTGGCAATGATGCTGGCGAAACCTTGCCGCCAATCACCCCGGCAACTGGCCGAATTAATTATTGCTCACCTGCCGAAAGCGCCTGCCCTTGAGCGGGTTGAAATTGCAGGCCCGGGCTTTATCAATTTCTTCCTGAAAAGCGACACCTTATCGCAGGTGATTGCTGAGATTCTCAAGCAGGGTGAAGCGTACGGTTCCAGCGATTTGGGGCAGGGTAAAAAAGTGCTGATTGAATTCGTGTCAGCCAATCCCACCGGACCTTTGCATGTGGGCCATGGCCGTGGTGCGGCATTTGGCGCCACGCTGGCGAACCTGCTGACTGTCGCCGGATATGACGTCAGCCGCGAATACTATGTTAATGACGCGGGGCGCCAGATGAATATTCTTGCGGTCAGCGTCTGGTTGCGCTATTTAAGTCTTGCCGGCGAAAGCATCGTTTTTCCTGCGAATGGTTACCGCGGGGAGTATGTCAATGAAATTGCCGAGCAGGCGCTCGGTGACTATGGCATGACCTATCGCCAGGCGTGGTCTCAGGTGAGCCAGGGCCTCCCCCCGGATGAGCCCGAGGGCGGCGACAAAGAAAGTTACATTGATGCCATCATTGACCGCGCACGGGAATTAATCGGTGTTGAGGGGTTTAAGCATTTCCATCAATTGGCCTTGAATTCGGTGTTGTGCGACATTAAAAGTGATCTGGCTGAATTCGGAGTGCGTTTTGACTGCTGGTTCTCCGAGCAATCCCTGCTCGATGACGGCGCAATCAATAAGGGCATTGAGGCGCTGAAAGCGGGTGGTCATACTTACCTGCAGGATGGGGCTTTGTGGTTTAAAGCCACAGCTTTTGGTGATGAAAAGGACAGGGTACTCATCCGGGCCAATGGTCAAACCACCTATTTTGCCTCCGACGTCGCTTACCATTGGAATAAGTACGATCGTGGTTTCGATCGCGTCATTGATATTTTTGGTGCGGATCATCACGGCTACGTGACCCGTGTCCGCGCCGCCGTGAATGCCTTAGGCCATGATGAAGATGCCTTAAATGTCCTGCTGGTACAGTTTGCCATCCTTTATCGCGGTGGCGAACGGGTGCAGATGTCGACCCGCAGCGGTTCCTTTGTTACCCTGCGTGAATTGCGTGATGAAGTCGGCAATGACGCGGCGCGCTTTTTCTATGTCATGCGCAAACCGGAACAACACATGGATTTTGATCTGGATTTGGCCAAATCGCAATCCAGCGACAACCCGGTGTATTACATTCAATACGCGCACGCCCGCATCAGCAGCGTATTACGGCAGTTGCGCGAACGTGGTTTAAGCTGGGATGAAGCCATGGGCTTAAGCCATGTCAATGTCCTGAAAGAAACCCATGAGCAGGCGTTGATGACAATGATAGGCCGCTACCCGGAGGTCATCAAGGCCGCTGCCGGCAGTTGTGAGCCGCATCAGGTGGCCTACTACCTGCGTGAACTTGCCAATAACCTGCACAGTTATTACAATGCGGTGCAATTATTATGCGAAGACGAGGTGCAACGCGCTGCACGGCTTTGTTTATTAAAGGCGGTCCGTCAGGTGTTGCGTAATGGTTTACATTTGTTGGGTGTCTCAAGCCCTGAGAGCATGTGATGGCAAGGGATTATGGTAGAAAAGGAACTAATTCGAGACACAAAAGCAGTGCTCCCCGTCAATTCCTGTGGATTATTGCCTCTTTTTTAAGCGGTTATCTGGCGGCTACGGTGTTCGACGTGACCAGTTTATCCAACTGGATCAACAAAAACGTCCTTGCAGAACAGGAAAAGACGGCTGCCCCAGCGCCAGCAGTGGTTAAACACGACGAGCGGCCCAAACCCAAATTTGAATTTTATACCTTGCTATCCAGGGACAACAGTGCCCCGGTCATTAATCACTCCAACACAACCGCTTCTGCCCAACCCAAACCCATGCCCACTCCGGGAACACCGCCGACCCAGACGGCTGCCGGTCAATCCGTAGGTCAGGCCGCGGTACATGCAGGCCAGCCTGCCGTGGCTGTGGTGGAAAGCAAACCCGTACTGGATGCCAAACCTGCCGCGCCAATGGCGCAGACTCATGAATCCTATCTGGTGCAGGTGGCGGCATTCAATCGACGTCAGGATGCCGAACGCCTCAAAGCATTATTGGTATTGAAAGGCTTTGATGTTTCCATTACCACTGTTGTACAAAATAGAACCAATTGGTTTAGGGTGATTATCGGTCCTTTTCATTCCCGTTCAGAAGCTGAAAAAGCCCAGACCGATGTAGCGCGCACGGAACGCATTAAGGGAATCATTCGCAAATTCAACGTCTAGGCCACCCAACGTCTGGATTAAAAATAAAAATAACAACATTCCGGGGTTAACATGACTGTAACCTACCATTTTTCGTTGCCTGGCATTACCTGCGGCGCTTGTGTTAATTCGGTAGAGGGATTATTGGAGGGCGAGAAAGCGCGCTTAAAATTACTTTCCTGGGGAGTGGATCTAGGAAAAAAACGAGGATTTGTAAGCGTATTGCAGGAGCAGGATGACAGCACGACTCGAAAGGAGTTAATTGCCTTGCTCGAGGTTTATGACATCACCGACATCACCGTAGAGCATCATCCTGATCCACAATCCCCCGTTATCGAAAAGAACCCGCAAGACATTCTGTCGAAACCGGGCCCGTCCGACCCGGTTTGTGAAGACGAAGAAGGGGTGGTGCCTCCCTTACCCCTCTACAAACGTCTGCTGAAGTGGCACTGGTTATGGGGTGTCATAGGCACTGTTTGCGGCATCGCCTTAATGATTGCCTGCATGGTGACTGGCGGACTACCCCTGGCGGTGATGATTGCTTTAGGGGTTACCTCCGTGGTGTTGACCCTGATTCTTGGCGCATCCTCCTATTATCAGGCCGTGATGAAATTGGTGAAAGCCCGCACCTTAACCATGGATACTCTCTTTGCTATCAGTACGTTAACCATCATAGGGGTATCCATTGCCTCTTTTTTTGTACCCTGGCTGCCCATGATGTTTGAAGCCGGATTGCTGATTTTCGGCTTTCGTCACATTGGCCTTGCTATTGAAGAATCCATCAAAGACAAATTAGGCCTTGATCGCACCTATCAATCGGATTTACCCCAACGCGTCCGTGTTTTAAAAGAAAGCAAGGAAGAGAGCGTCGACTTGGCACAGGTTGCGGTGGATGACATCCTGGTGATTCAACCGGGTGAAATCATTCCATTAGATGGTCTTTGTCTCTCGGATGACAACTGGATTGATGACAACATCATCAGCGGTGCGATCGTGCCGCGCCGCCTGAGAAAAGGCGAGCATTTGTTATCGGGCATGCGCCTTCCCTTGCATGCGTCGCCTTTGGTTTTGCAGGTGAAAGCCGTCAAAAAACAGTCTTACCTGGCTTGTCTGGATGAGCGAATTGCCAAGGCTTATATGGAAAAGGCGCCCATTGAGGAGATGGCGACCAACATTTTGCAGTATTTTATTCCCGCGGTGATTGGTCTCGCCCTTTTGTCGGGGTTAATCATCGCCTGCTTCTTTCCGCCAGCGCTTGCCATTCAATGTGCAGTGACTGTGCTTGTATCGGCTTGCCCCTGTACGTTGGGGTTGGTTGTCCCTTTGGCGCTGATGATAGGCAATCGCAAAGCCGCGGATCATGGCGTGCAGTTTAAAAGCGGAAAAGCCTTGCAGGCAGCCGCAGCAATTGATGCGGTAGTCCTTGATTTAAATGGCACCTTGACTTTGGGAGAGCCAAAGGTGACCCGCACCGGGCTGCTGGATGACGAAATCACCACGGCTGACCTGTATTCACTTTCTGCGGCATTGGAAAGGGACTCCCCCCATGCGTTTGCCAGAGCAATCTTTGATGACGCCCAGGAAAAATACGGTGAAAAGATGAAGCATCAACTTGATAAACCGGTGGATGATTCTTACCATGCCGGGCTCAAGGGGGAAATCAATGGCACCGAATACCTGATTGGCAATCAGGAATTGATGGAGCAGGAAGGGGTTAAATTCGCGCCGGATTTGTTGCAGCAGATTCCATTGCAGGCAGGCGACAGCCTGGTGTTTTTAGCCACCAGAAAAAAAGTATTGGGGTATTTTGTACTTACCGATCCCCTGCGCTCCGATGCCAAGCTAACCATCGATACCTTAAAGGCAGCCGGCAAGACCCTTTTTATTAATACCGGTGCATCTTTTGAGACGGCACGTCGTTATGCGGAGCGCCTGGGTATCCCTGAACAGAATATTCAAGCCGGTTGCGTGGGCGGGGAGGAAAAAGCGGCTTTTATTGAATCCCTGAAAAAGAAAAAATACAAGGTCGCTATGGTCGGGGATGGCGGGAATGACGGTTTGCCGCTGGCTTGCAGTGACATGGGTTTTGCGGTGCAGTCACGCTCGGGCCATCAAATGGCCTTTCAGAATGCCGGTGCCATCATCCAGAAAGGTGCATTGCTTCCCATTGCCCATGGTTTGGCGATTGCCCGTCAGGCGGTCAGTAACATCAAGCAAAACCTGGGTTTCAGCTTGGCCTATAACATGGTGGCAGTGGTTTTAACCGGCGGTCTTTTAGTGGCGTTGGGCATTACCCTCAACCCGGCTGTCGGTGTTGCCTTGATGATACTTCAGACCTTGTTGATTCTGGGCAATGCCTACCGCTTCAAGCTGCAACAATCGGATGCCGCACCGAAGGACATGGACCAGGGGGATTTTGGTCCCTGTTCGTATCGCCAGTGTCAATCGAGTTTACCGTTTAAACCCGGAGCTCATTTAAATGATCCGGGCGTTGATTTGGATACCGATCGTTTGCCTGTGGGAAAAAATCAGGATCCGATCGTTGAAAATCAAAACCAGTTTGCCTTTACCGGCTTACATTAACAAGGATATCGGCGGCATTTTTGACTGCATGGGGTTTGCTGACACTGACAGTCACCTGTTGGATAGGAAACTCCGATTTCAGCAGGTTAGCCACGGAGTCGGCGACGGTTTCGATGAGTTTAAACGAGTGCGACTCCACATGACGTGTGACCCGCTGGCATAATTTATCGTAGTCAATGGTTTGATTAATATCGTCCTGGCAATCGCTGAAATCAGCAGGAATGTGGATATCAATCAGTAAACGCTGAGCGATGCGTTGTTCCCACTCATGGATGCCAATGCGGGTTGCAATGCTTAAGCCCTTAATTTGCAGACTGTCCATGCCGTATCCTTAAATGAACTAGCATAGCAGTCAGGCAAGGTGGCAGCAAGGTGTTGCGAGTGTGGATTGTTGGGTCAGTTTGGATTAAAATTGCCGATTCTGTGACGCAGGGAGAGCAGCATGACGAAGCTTACTTATTTTAAAACCGTTGATTTATCAGAACCTCAATGGGCTGAAAAAATCAGGGATAGGATCAGCCGCCTGATCGACGCGGTTGACACATTTGAAATTCCCGATGATCCTGTAATCGTTCATTATGTGGGCAAGGATTGGGTTAGAATCATGTCGGCTCGATCCTTAAAAAGCATGCTGGACTACCAGCAACAACACCTGGATTATGTTCAAAATTATGCGAGAGACCCTAGTGGTATTGCGTTATCGTTGAGTCGGCAAACAGAATTGACCGCACCTGAACATCGATACAAGCTTTTTTTGGCCTCGTTAGTTCAGGCAAAATTAGATTACCAGGCCATTTGGACGCTTTGCAAATCGTTTGAGGAAAAATGGAACTTTTATCGTGAGATCGACCCACAATTAAAAAACAAGACTTTATTGGGTACCATTCGCGAGTCTTTTTCCACGAAAGAGCAGGCTTATTTTGATAAATTCGCCGCCTGTTTTACCCAGGAATCGCTGTCTGATTTTATTCCCATCACCTCCTGTGCTGAAAACCTGCATGGTCAGCAAGTGAGCACCTTTAAAAAGTGCAAGAATTACAAAGAATTAATGGGTAGTCGCAAGTACGATGAAATCTGTTGCCCTTCGACGCGGGAGGTAATCGATGGCAAAAAATCACTCCTTACGCGAGACGCGGCGGATACTTTTATTGCCATCTACATGGTTCTCGCCAAAATGGCCGGCGTTGAAACCGACGAAATACAGGCTTTTTTGGAAAAACAGGAGTCCGACTACCTGCGATTGGGTGAGCAAAAGTTATACCGGTACTTACAAAATCCTCGCCTTTTTGGATTTACTTCCGCAACAAGGCAACTCCTGCTTGAGATGGGGGTTGCGAAAATTAAACTGACCTTTAAAGGCGATTACACCCACCTTTGGCCGTTACAGGAATCAACGCCCAAACAAAATGCGCTCAAGATGCTGATTGATTACAGTAAAATGGATTCGACTTACCCTGCATTGGTACGGTTTTTTACAGCTCATACCCAACGCCATCACCATCCTCTGGTTAAACAGGCGGTTGATGCCCTGGTTAAGGGGGAGAGTATTCATGAGGTCATGATGACGCTTGAAACGGAGGCAAGAAAACACCCCCTTTTCAATGAAGAAGGGTCGTTGATGCGGCGTTTGCGCTTTATCACCATGCACATCGGCTATGGAGCGGCTCCACAAAAGGAGCCAAAAGAAGAGATAACATTAACGGGTTAAAAAGATGCTGCACTAATTGGTCAGCGTCGAGACCAGAGCATCTTCCGACACGTCCTGCTGCTTGTCTTTGCATCTAAAAAAGCTCTGGGCAGCAAGCAGAGTGTTTAGCTCACCCTCGGCGCGCTTCTGCCAGGATACTTTATTGGCGCGAGCAGGGGGTTTCGGTTTTTCTTTTTCCGCTGCCTGGGACTCGTGTTGGGGTGCCTCATCGATAGCGGGTTTCGGGGCTTCTGTCTTGGCTGCAATGGTTTGGGTGGAATAGATTAGCCCGCCCACGCGAAGCTTTAAAACCAAAAGGAAGGCTTGGAAGGCAGTTAATTTGCCATAATCATCCTGAGATTCGGGATCATTGATTGTTTTTTCATAATCAGCGGGGTTTAATTGCTTGATGATCCAGGGATTTTTCCGGTAATAAATGTCATCCCCTTTCGCGATGAATAACGGTTGGGGTTGCGGCTTGCTTGAATCAATTTCCGGTAAAAAGGTTAAGCCGCCATAATTGTTCTGCTCCCGCATTGTACCGTCGTGAAGCAGCCTGGCAATGTCACCCAGGGAGTTATCCATGCCATTAACCAGCATGTTACTGTTGGCATCGTTACTGCGCTCAAAATAGGTCCCATCGCCATACACTTTATTGTCTTCGTGCAGCATGGCAAACGGTTCCTCGCTCCCTTTATCCTTCCCTTCAATCACTGGCGTAAACGGGTTGGTGGCGGTAATGCTGTCTGCATTGTCTTCGTTGTGCATGTTATTGACCAGGATGCTGCCCAGCGATAATAGTTTAAATCGCTCGGGTAACAGCGTACGCAGCCGGCCCATGCGGCTTAAATGACCTGCGGCAAAGTGATCGGAATAAAAATGCATGGCAAAGAGATCGCGCGCCACGGCCATGGCGTGGTAACGCTGACCCAGCTCCACAATCATGTCATGATCTGATTTTCCTGCAAACCCGTATTTGCTTTTATTTTCGCGTATCTTACGAATATTTTCTGCTAATTTGCTGTGAAGTTGCTCTTCAGTAATCTGTCCCTCCGCTAATTGCCGGCATTGGTAGGCCAGCTTCGCCATGCGCAAAGCAGAGCGGTGGCCGACGATGTAGGCTCTAAGAGACCAGGGGGAGAAATGCGCTTCGTTATTTACTAATTTGTTGCCATACTCGGGTATGACCAGGGCATAGACAGCCTGTTGCAAAACACTGGGAAGAAAGCTGTTTTCAATGGCATAAATGCGATCCACAGTCGATTTTTTTACGTCGGGAGAGGCTAAATTCTCATAGGCTCTGCGAAAAGCCTGGTATTCCTGATTTGAAACCGAATCGGTAATCACTTCACGATTATCAGTTCCCTGCGGGATTTTTAACTGCAAACCCCAGCCGGCTTTGGTGTAATAATCACCGGCCAAAGCCACAATATCACCGGCACTTAATTGCAAATCGAGGGGCATGGGAATGCCATCCACCTTGCGCATCATCTGCACTTTAAGGACTTGCTTTTCATCAGGCGACAAATTCTTACTGCCTTGAAGATAGGGATTTCCAAACGTTTGTATGCGAATTTGGTTCCCTGCGGATTTATGCTCATTGGTTTCCATCAATCACCCCAGGGGTTACAATTTTTTATAGCGTACCTGATAAAAATTAAGATATCCTTAAATACGGGCCGTGTTAGCGTGTTTCGCAAAAGCCCATACCCTCCAGTCTGACCATGAAGGCATTCCTGTTGTTATCTTAATGGTTGATTAATTCAGCTTTTTTTACTCAAATTTGAAATCATTGCTTGCTCCTTTTGGCAGATTCTATGTCTGAAAAAGGATAAAATGATAAGATGACTTTTTTATCGCACTGAGAATACCATGACTGATCGCCGCCAATCCCTGTTTTTACGCGCTCTAAAACGTGAGGCTGTTCCGCGGACACCCGTGTGGTTAATGCGCCAGGCGGGACGTTATCTCCCTGAATACCGAAAGGTTCGTCAGCAAGCGGGTGATTTTTTAAGTTTGTGTAAAAATCCACAATTGGCCTGCGAGGTCACTTTGCAGCCCCTGCGTCGTTATGCACTGGATGCGGCCATTTTGTTTTCCGATATTCTGACTATCCCGGATGCCATGGGTTTAGGGCTTTACTTTGCCGAAGGGGAGGGCCCAGGTTTCCATAAGCCGTTGCGGACTACCCGCGATATAGAGGCTTTACCTCATCTCTCCATTGTCGATGAACTAAACTATGTTATGGAAGCCGTGCGTTTGATTCGTGGGGCAATGCCTGCGCATTTACCGCTGATTGGTTTTTCCGGAAGTCCCTGGACATTGGCCTGTTACATGGTTGAAGGGAAAGGAAGCCGGGATTACCGGGAAATGCTCAAGTTACTTTACAACCAGCCTTTAGCGGCCCACGCATTACTGCATAAGCTGGCACTTGCCGTAACGGCTTATCTTCAAGAACAAATTCGCGCAGGTGTTGATGCTGTCATGCTGTTTGATACCTGGGGCGGCCTTTTGAGTACAGCCAATTACAAGCAATTTTCCCTTCATCCCATGGAGAAAATTGTCAGAGAAATTAAGCAGGCTTTCCCACACATTCCCATTATTCTCTTTACTAAAGGAGGGGGGCAATGGTTGGAGGACATGGCGATGACAGGATGCGATGCCTTGGGTTTGGATTGGACCTGTGATTTGCAGCGCGCCAGAGTGCGAGTGGGCAATCAGGTGGCTTTGCAGGGTAACCTTGATCCGGCGGTTTTACTGGCAAATGAAACCGTTATCCGTGAAGAGGTCGGAAAAGTGCTGGCTTCATTCGGTAAGGGTAACGGTCATGTCTTTAATCTCGGACATGGCATTACTCCGGATGTAACGCCTGAAAGCGTTACGGCCATGATTGATGCGGTCCATGACTACAGTCCTCCCTATCATCAGGAGAACCGATGATCATCGAAAGCGAATTTAAACCGGCATGGTGGTTGACGAATGGTCATGGTCAGACACTGTACCCGACGATGATGCGTCGTATCATTGCACCGGTTGATGATTGCGAGCGTATTGAATTGCCTGACGGTGATTTCATTGATTTGGCCTGGGCGGTGAATGGCTTGGCCGATGACACACCGCTGGTCATTTTGCTTCATGGTCTCGGGGGCAGTATTGAGTCGGCATATGCCGGTGGCTTGATGCATGCATTCAACCGCCATGGCTGGCGTGCCATGCTGATGCATTTTCGCGGTGCCAGTAAAGAACCGAATCGTCTTGCCCGTGCCTACCATTCAGGCGATACCGGTGATTTGGATTATTTGTTGCGCTTATTGGCTGCACGTGAACCGAATACCTTAAAAGCGATAGTCGGGGTTTCTCTGGGCGGAAATGTATTATTGAAATGGCTGGGCGAGCAGGGAGGGCAACAATTGGTGAATACCGCAGTGGCGGTTTCAGTACCCTTCCAGTTGCGGCTGGTCGCTGACAAAATGGGGCAGGGATTTTCCCGCATCTATCAATCCTACCTGTTGCGGCGTTTAAAAAGCGTTTTTCATCGCAAAATTGAATTCCTGAACCCTGATCTACCGAAGGAATTAATGAATTTTAATCAATGGCGCTGTTTCTGGACTTTTGATGAAAAAGTGACGGCGCCTTTGCATGGTTTCGCTCATGTGCACGCCTATTACCGTCAAGCGAGTTGCCATGCTTACCTGGGTAAAATAGCCACTCCCACCTTGATTATTCATGCCTTGGACGATCCTTTTATGACGCCGGAGGTTGTTCCTGAGGAAAAAGACTTATCAGACCAGATAACCCTTGAGCTCAGCGAGCGTGGCGGCCATGTCGGCTTTATCAGCGGCAGCGTCATTGGTCGGCCTGTTTACTGGCTGGAGGAGCGCATCCCTGCTCACCTTCACCAGCAGTTCAATAAGCTTGGAACTGACGGCTCAATTGAATAGCCATCTCCAGGGATTGTTCATAATTCAGGCGTGGATCCACCAGGCTGCGGTAAGCATGTTTTAAATCGCTCTCGCTTAAACCCCGTGCACCACCAATGCATTCGGTGACATTGTCGCCGGTTAATTCGAAATGGACGCCGCCCAGATAGCTGTTCATTTTCTGATGAATCGTGACGGCTTGCTGCAATTCGGAAAGAATATTGTCGAAATGGCGCGTTTTAATGCCATCAGCCGTGGTTTCTGTGTTGCCATGCATGGGATCGCAGGACCAGGTGACGGGGAAACCGCTTTCCTGCACAGCAGCAATCAGGGAAGGAAGCCGTTGTTCAATTTGATTGGCGCCCAAGCGGGTAATCAGCAGCAGGCGGCCTTCTTCACGCTCCGGGTTGAGTTTTTGTAACAACGCTTGCAGCCAGTCTTTGGTGGCAGACGGTCCGATTTTAATGCCAATCGGGTTTTGAATGCCGCGGATGAATTCGACATGGGCGCTGTCCAATTGTGCCGTGCGCATGCCAATCCAGGGGAGGTGCGTGGAAAGGTTATACCACAGGCCATCCTGCGGTTTGCGGGTCAGTGCTTGCTCATAATGAAGGTGCAGGGCTTCATGCGAAGTATAGAAATCAACCTTACTCAGGCTGCTGTTACGTAAGCCATCAATACTTTCAAGAAAATCAAGCGAATCCGCAATCGAGCGGACGATGGTATTGTATTCTTCCGCCTGGGGTGAATGCTCGACAAAGCTTAAATCCCAGCGTTGCGGATGGTGCAAATCGGCAAAGCCGCCGTTGAGCAGGGCGCGGATGTAATTCAGGGTCATGGCAGCACAGCTGTAACCCTTAAGCAACAGTTTGGGGTTAGGGATGCGGGAATGGGCGTTAAACTCAGGGGAATTGACCAAATCGCCGCGGTAACTCGGCAGCGTCACGCCATCGAGCGTTTCAAAATCGGACGAGCGTGGCTTCGCGTATTGTCCGGCAATACGGCCGACACGAATGATGGGCTTACGCATACCATGGAGCAGCACAAGGCTCATCTGCAACAAAATTTTCAATTTATTGCTGATGACCTGCGAGCGGCAATCGTTAAATGATTCGGCACAGTCGCCGCCCTGTAAAATAAACGCCTGGCCACGACCGGCGCGTGCAATGGCCAGTTTCAGCCTTTTTATTTCGCCGCTGGTGACTAAAGGCGGCATTTGACTTAACTGTTCCACCACCCGTGACAGTTGAATTTCATCCGGGTAAGTGGCGGCCTGCTGGTATGAAAACTGCTGCCAGGAAACAGGAGACCAAGAACTCATAGTAAACCTTATGACTAGGCAAAAATCCAAGTATGCTGTGAATGAACAGATTGTGCAAGATACGGCAAATAATTCTCTGTTTTAAACCGCAGCTTCTTTTCAATTATTATTGCACAGGAACACTTGAATTTTCTATCGCCGCCCCCAATTTAAAGCGTCTGATTGATGCGAGGAGTGGCTGATGAGCGAAAATAAAACAAAAAACTGGCAAAAAATTAAAGAAGAAAGTGACGCATTGGACAATGACTTGTTTGAAGACGATGAGGATCTGACAGACGGTGAGGATTCCTCAGAGCATGTCGAGGGGGCCCTGGAACAACCCAGCATTGGCGGTCTTGAAGAAAAATTGCTGTTGGCTGAAAAGCATGCCCATGAAAATTGGGAAAAGTCAGTGCGGGCGATAGCCGAGCTGGATAACGTACGCCGCCGCGCGGAGCGCGATGTCGCTAATGCCCATCGCTATGGCCAGGAAAAACTGATTGCTTCCCTGCTGCCAATCCTCGACAGCCTGGAGCAGGCCCTGCAACTGGCGGACAAAGATGCCAATGTTGCCATGTATGAAGGCCTTCAATTAACGATGAAGCTCTTTCTGGACGTGCTGGATAAACACGATGTCAAGCAACTGGACCCGCAGGGTGAACCCTTTAATCCGCAGGAACATGAAGCCATGTCCATGCAGGACGTGCCGGGAGCAGCCCCCAATTCAATTGTTGCGGTATTCCAGAAGGGTTACAAACTCAACGACCGCATTATCCGACCGGCCCGGGTCATTGTCGCAAAACCGAAACCAATTGATGAAAATGTGTAACCACGCTTGAAATTGTTAAATTTCACCCCATATCAGAGACATGATGAATACATTACTAGTGGAGCAAGAATAAAATGGCAAAAATTATCGGAATTGACTTAGGTACGACCAACTCCTGTGTGGCGATCATGGAAGGCAACAATACCCGCGTGATCGAAAACAGCGAAGGTCACCGCACCACCCCGTCTATTGTTGCTTACACGGATGACAATGAAACACTGGTTGGTCAGGCCGCTAAACGCCAGGCAGTCACCAATCCTAAAAACACCCTGTTTGCCGTCAAGCGTCTGATTGGACGTCGTTTTGATGATCCAGTGGTTCAGAAAGACATTAAAATGGTTCCCTACCAAATCATCAAAGCCGACAATGGCGATGCCTGGGTACGTGTTAAAAACCAGGACAAGGCGCCGCCGCAGATTTCAGCGGAAGTGTTGCGCAAAATGAAGAAAACCGCAGAAGATTACCTGGGTGAAGAAGTCAAGGAAGCGGTTATTACTGTTCCGGCTTACTTCAATGACTCTCAGCGTCAGGCCACAAAAGATGCTGGCCGCATCGCCGGTCTTGAAGTGAAACGTATCATCAACGAACCCACAGCGGCCGCATTGGCTTACGGAATGGACAAAAAACGCGGTGACTCCGTCATTGCGGTTTATGACTTGGGTGGCGGTACGTTTGATATTTCCATTATTGAAATTGCTGAGGTCGATGGCGAGCACCAGTTTGAAGTGTTGTCCACGAATGGGGATACCTTCCTCGGCGGTGAAGACTTTGACCTCGCCTTAATTGAATACCTGGCGGCTGAGTTCAAAAAGGACACCGGCATTGACCTGCATAACGATCCGCTGGCTCTGCAACGCCTGAAAGAAGCCGCTGAGAAAGCAAAAATCGAATTGTCATCCGCACAGCAGACCGATGTTAACCTGCCTTATATTACGGCTGATGCGTCAGGGCCCAAGCACCTTAACATCAAATTAACCCGTGCCAAACTGGAATCCTTGGTTGAAAAACTGGTTGAGCGTACGATTGAACCCTGCAAAACCGCATTAAAGGATGCCGGGCTGTCAGTTTCCCAAATCAATGAAGTCATTCTCGTTGGCGGTCAAACCCGGATGCCGCTGGTGCAAAAAACCGTGCAGGACTTTTTCGGCAAAGAGCCCCGTAAAGACGTAAACCCTGATGAAGCGGTGGCTGTCGGTGCGGCTATTCAGGCGGCGGTCCTTTCCGGTGACGTGAAAGACATTCTGTTGCTTGACGTTACGCCACTGTCTTTAGGGATTGAAACCTTAGGTGGTGTCATGACCAAACTGATTGAGAAAAACACAACCATTCCTACCAAGGCCAATCAGGTTTTCTCCACTGCCGATGATAATCAGACCGCCGTAACCGTGCATGTTCTGCAAGGGGAGCGTGAACAGGCTTCAGCGAACAAATCCTTAGGCCGCTTTGACTTAAACGACATTCCGCCTGCACCACGCGGTGTGCCGCAAATCGAAGTGACCTTTGACATTGACGCAAACGGTATTTTGAATGTATCCGCTAAAGACAAGGCTACCGGTAAGGCGCAATCCATCGTCATTAAAGCTTCAAGCGGTTTAAGTGAAGCCGAAGTCGAAGCGATGGTGAAAGATGCCAAGGCGCATGCGGACGAAGACAAAAAATTCAAAGAACTGGCTGATGTCCGAAACCATGCAGACAGTTTGATTCACAGCAGTGAAAAATCCCTGAAAGATTTGGCAACAGAGCTGTCTGATGACGAAAAACGCGGCATTGAAACAGCCATTTCCGAATTGAAAGAAGCGGTCAAGGGCAATGACAAGGCTCACATCGAAGACAAATTGAAAGTTCTGACCGATGCTTCTGCGAAAATGGCTGAGCGCATTTATGCCAAGAAAGCCGCGGAAGGCCAGGCACAGGGCGCTCCAGCCGGTGCTGAGACTCACACAGAAGAAGCGTCTTCTGCCAAAGCCGATGAAGGGGTTGTCGATGCTGAATTTGAAGAAGTTCAGGACGACAAAAAATAACAGATAGCGTACGGCGGTTTTAGCGGACCACCGAAGCGTGTCTGCTAAAGCCTGACCGGCGCTGCTTAAGTAATGATTCAGGGGAGAGTGCCAGGCACTCTTTTACTATTATTGTGCTATAGGTTTAAAGGTATAGCGTTATTATTGATGTGAGCAGTCATGGAACAACAGGATTACTACGAACTTCTCGGCGTGGGCCGTCATGCCGATGAAAACGAAATCAAGAAGGCCTATCGCAAGCTGGCCATGAAATACCACCCTGATCGTAATTCCAATGACAAAGAGTCTGAAGAAAAATTCAAGGAAATTCAAAAAGCCTACGCTGTCCTGTCCGATCCGCAAAAGCGAGCGGCTTATGACCAGTTTGGCCATGCTGGCGTTGATCCATCCATGCGCGGCGGATTTGGTGGTTTTGGCGGGTTTGGCGATGTGTTTGAAGACATATTCGAAAACATTTTCTCCGGCGGGCGCGGGCAGGGGCGGCAATCACGCGGTCAACGCGGTGCCGATATGCAGTACAACCTGCAACTGACCCTGGAAGAAGCGGCAGCCGGTAAGCAGGTTGAAATTACTGTACCCCGTCATGCGGCCTGTGGCGTCTGTCATGGTTCGGGAGCAAAACCCGGATCCAGTCCCAAAAATTGCGAAACCTGCGGCGGCGTAGGCCAGGTGCGTATCCAACAGGGTTTCTTTTCCATTCAACAAACCTGTCCCAGCTGTCATGGCGAAGGTCGGGTAATCACCGATCCCTGCCGCAACTGCCATGGTCAGGGCCGCGTACGGGAAAGTAAAAAACTCACGGTTAAAATCCCGGCCGGCGTCGACAATGGCGACAGAGTGCGGTTAAGCGGCGAAGGCGAGGCCGGTATCCATGGTGGCGGCAGCGGCGACTTGTATGTTCAAATCGGTGTCAAGGCGCATCCCATTTTTGAACGAAGCGACAGTGATCTCCATTGTGAAGTGCCGATAAGTTTTGCCACAGCGGCGCTGGGCGGCTCTATCGAAGTCCCTACACTGGAGGGGCGGGTTACCCTTAAGATTCCTGCTGAGACGCAAACCGGCAAAGTGTTTCGTTTAAGGGGTAAGGGAATTAAATCGGTAAGAGGTCAGGGCATCGGCGATTTGCTTTGCCGGGTGGTGGTGGAAACGCCGGTGAACTTATCCCGCGAACAGAAGGAGTTATTAACCCAATTGCAGGAATCCTTAGACAGCAGTAAAAAAACCCATTCGCCGCGTTTAAGCTCCTGGTTCGATGGTGTAAAAAAATTCTTCGAGGACATGAAATTTTAACACGAGTACGTTACAATCCGTTAATTTTACTGCCAGTAGCTGTCTGCTCTGGGCCATTTCGACCGAAATGGGCTCAGAGCCAAAGAGCCCTTTAGTGAAGAGTATCTCCATGTTTAATAAACCAGCAATTTTAGCGCTAGCCGATGGAACAGTATTTCGAGGAGTTTCCGTGGGCGCACACGGGGATTGCGTCGGTGAACTGGTTTTCAATACGTCGATGACTGGTTATCAGGAAATGCTCACTGATCCATCCTATGCCAGGCAGATTATCACGCTGACGACGGCGCATGTTGGGAATACCGGTTGTAATGAAGAGGACATGGAGTCTTCACGAATCTGGGCGGCCGGACTGGTCATGCGTCACTGCTCGCTGATTCCCAGTAATTACCGCGCCTCACAATCCCTGCCCGACTGGCTTAAAAGGCAGGGGGTGGTGGCCATTGCCGGCATCGACACCCGTCAGTTGACCCTTCTGTTGCGCGAAAAGGGCGCGATAGGGGCCTGTATCAGTACCCAGGATGATGAACAGGCGGCTGTTCGCAAGGCGCAGCAGTTCGGCGGTCTGGATGGTCTGGACCTCGCCTGTGAAGTGTCGCGCCAGACCATCGAACGCTGGCATGACGGTCGCGGCGAATGGGGACCAAAATCCAGGCCTTCGCATTTTCATGTGGTCGCTTATGATTTTGGCGTGAAATACAATATCCTGCGTATCCTGCATGAAAAAGGCTGCCATATTACCCTGGTGCCGGCGACTACCTCGGCCAAAGAAGCCCTGGCTTTAAATCCTGACGGTATCTTTTTATCCAATGGCCCAGGCGATCCGTTTGCCTGTGATTATGCCATTGCTGCCACGCGTGAATTTTTAGAAAAAGACATTCCCCTCTTCGGTATTTGTCTGGGGTTTCAAATCCTGGCCCTGGCGGCTGGGGCTAAAACGGTCAAAATGAAATTTGGTCACCATGGCGCCAATCACCCTGTGATTGAAACACGCTTACCCCACCGGGTCTTCATCACCAGTCAGAACCATGGTTTTACAGTGGAAGAAGCCACTTTACCGGATTGCCTTGAAATAACGCATCGTTCACTGTTTGATAACAGCTTACAGGGTATTCGACACAAGACCAAACCCGCTCTGGCTTTTCAGGGCCATCCGGAAGCAAGTCCAGGACCGCATGAAATTGAAATCATTTTCGATGAATTTGTCACTATGATGGATTCAAATCATAAAACCAATTTAGGGAGAACAGGTAGTGAGTAATTTTCACGTTTTTACTTCGGAATCCGTTTCAGAAGGCCACCCGGATAAGATTGCGGATCAGATTTCCGATGCGATTCTAGATGCCATTTTAGCAAAAGATCCCAAAGCGCGTGTGGCCTGCGAAACCCTGGTAAAGACCGGTATGGTGCTAGTCGGCGGCGAAATTACGACCACTGCCTGGGTGGATGTGGAAGAAATCACCCGCGGCGTTATTCGCGACATCGGTTACAACAGTTCAGAGATGGGGTTTGACTGGGCGTCCTGTGCGGTGTTGAGCGCGATCGGTAAACAATCCCCCGACATTGCTCAGGGTGTCGACAATCAGGAAACCAAAATACTGGGTGCCGGGGATCAGGGCTTGATGTTTGGTTATGCCAGCCGTGAAACTGACGTGTTCATGCCGGCTCCCATCGCTTACTCTCACCGTTTGATGGCAAAGCAGGCGCAGATGCGCAAGGAAGGGAAATTACCCTGGTTGCGCCCTGATGCCAAATGCCAGCTGACCATGCGCTATGAGCAGGGTAAACCGGTAGCGATCGATACCATCGTGTTTTCTACCCAGCATGCTCCCGACATCAGTCACAAGGAATTATGCGAAGCCGTTCGTGAGGAAATCATCAAGCCGATTTTACCAGCAGCCTGGTTAACTCCGTCAACCCGCTATTTCATTAATCCCACTGGCCGTTTCGTAATCGGCGGACCCTTAGGTGATTGCGGATTGACCGGGCGAAAAATCATTGTGGATACCTATGGCGGCATGGCCCGCCATGGCGGTGGGTGTTTTTCAGGTAAAGATCCGTCAAAAGTGGATCGTTCTGCCGCTTATGCTGCGCGTCATGTGGCTAAAAACCTGGTGGCTGCAGGCATTGCTGACAAGTGCGAAATTCAGGTTTCCTATGCAATCGGTGTGGCGGAGCCGACTTCCATCAGCATCGACACCTACAATACCGGTCGTTTATCCGATGACACCATCATTGATTTAATCAATACGCACTTCGATTTAACGCCGCAGGGGATTATTGATCATCACGATTTGCTGCGTCCGATTTATCGGCAGACAGCCGCATACGGTCACTATGGCCGAAATGATCTTCCCTGGGAGCGTCTAGATAAAGTTGATGCCCTTAAAAGAGCGCTGTAATTAAGTAACGGCCTGTTGCGCTGGCAACAGGCTTTTAGTCGTGAGAAAGGATAATCATATGAAACACATCGATGCATTGAGTAGGCCTCGTGTTGGTCAGGATTTTAAAGTGGCTGATATTTCCTTAGCCGCCTGGGGCCGCAAAGAAATCGCCATAGCGGAAACCGAAATGCCGGGTTTGATGGCCTTACGTCAGGAATTTGGCAAAACCCAACCGCTTAAGGGAGCACGGATTGCCGGCTGCCTGCACATGACCATTCAGACCGCCGTGTTAATCGAAACCCTGATTGCTTTGGGTGCAGAGGTACGATGGTCCTCCTGTAATATCTTTTCCACCCAGGATCAGGCGGCTGCGGCCATTGCGGCGAGCGGCGTTCCGGTCTTTGCCTGGAAGGGAGAAACGGAAGAAGAATACTGGTGGTGCGTGGAGCAAACCATCCGCGGGCCTGATGGCTGGGAACCGAACCTCCTGCTGGATGACGGTGGCGATTTGACCCAGGTGATGCATGAAAAATACCCCGAACTGTTAAAAAATGTGCGAGGCGTTTCGGAGGAAACCACAACCGGGGTGGCCCGTCTTTACGAAATGGCTAAACAGCATCAGCTCAAAATTCCGGCCATCAATGTCAATAATGCGGTGACCAAGTCAAAATTCGACAATCTATACGGCTGCCGTGAATCCCTGCTGGATGGATTAAAGCGTGCCACGGATGTCATGATTGCCGGCAAAGTCGCCATTATCTTAGGTTACGGGGATGTGGGCAAGGGGTGTGCACAAGCCTTGAAAGGGCAGGGGGCGACTGTCTATATCAGTGAAATTGACCCCATCTGCGCACTGCAGGCGGCCATGGAAGGGTATCGAGTGGTTACTCTGGATGATGTCGCTCACGAAGTCGATATCGTTGTCAGTGCCACAGGCAATTACCACGTGGTGACCCATGACCATCTGTTGCGCATGCGCAATCAGGCCATTGTTTGTAATATTGGTCATTTTGATTCCGAAATTGACATACAAAGCCTGCGCCAATACCGCTGGGAGAATATAAAACCGCAGGTGGACCATGTCATTTTTCCAGATGGCAAACGGCTGATCATTCTGGCAGAAGGCCGTCTCGTTAATTTAGGCTGTGCGACTGGACACCCCAGTTTTGTCATGTCCACGTCATTCACCAATCAGGTTTTAGCTCAAATTGAATTATTTCAGCACAGTGACCATTACGAGCATCAGGTGTACGTGTTACCTAAACACCTGGATGAAAAAGTTGCTCGCCTGCACCTGGACCGCATTGGTGCTAAATTAACGCAATTGACCCGTGAGCAGGCCGATTACATCGGTGTCGCTGTGGATGGTCCGTACAAGCCCGATCATTACCGGTATTAATTCATTTCTTCTCCCTTTGGCGATGTCTGAAGGGAGTTCCTCCTGCCTGGATACACCTCCGTTATTTAACCGGATACCACGTAATTAATGCTCTTGTTGTCAAAAACAAACTCCTGCATACTGAACACCTTATTGACGCAAGGAGATGGACAAATGCGGTATCAAACAGGACTTATTGGATGCACCCTGCTGGCGCTGGCTCAAGGGGCATGTGCTTTACCCGAAACTCATGATGTGCGGGTCATTATTAAATACAAACACCCCATGGTGTTGACCAGTCTCCAAAAGCAGTTGACCCAGCAATTGCATGTGCCTGTAAAAACCTTAACACCTATGGCGAATGGTGCTTATGTGTTGTCCATCCCCGCAAGTGAACTAAAACAGGCCCTCTCTCAGGGTGATGCAACGGATTGGGTATTGGCGACACTTCGCCACAATCCCGAGATCCAATATGCCGTCAAAGACCGGGTTGGCCATTTTAAACCCATGAACCAGTCGACTGACAGCGACTACATTCCATTATCCCATGAGCTGCAATGGGATGAGTTTTCAGCCCCCGCCGGGGTCATGCTGGAATCAGCCGCGGGCAAACGCGACGGTGCCTGGGCCTATACGACGGGCGAGGCGCATTTCCCCGTTGTGGTTGCTGTTTTAGATACCGGGGTGGCTTTAAATCCCAGCCTGGTGGATAACCTCACCAAAGACGAGGGTGGTGGGGTGTGGGGATGGAATTTCGCCGGCAACAACCGTGATGTACGCGATGAAACGCGTTCTTACCATGGTACGCATGTCGCAGGGACAATAGCTGCTTACGGTGAGGTCATGAACGGCATCGGTGTTCATCTTAAAGTACTGCCTGTGAAAATACCGGATGCCAGTGGTATGTTTTATGAAAGCCAGGTGGTGAATGCCATCTATTGGTCAGTTGGTGGTGATGTGCCTGGCGTACCGCATAATCCTTACCCTGCCAAAGTATTGAATATGAGCTTTGGCGTGGATGAGGGACCTGGCAAAGAGATCGACCACTGCGATGAAGCCTTGCAGGAAGCCCTGGCTTTCGCCCGCAAACAAGGGGCTGTGGTTGCAGCCGCCGCAGGCAATGACAACCGTTGGGAGCATTACAATGCGCCGGCGGTGTGTAATCACACCATGAAGGTTGCCTCAACCGGACCTGAAGGTTTGCGTGCCTATTATTCCAATTACGGACCGGGCATCACCTACGCAGCGCCGGGCGGGGACGCACGTTATGGCAAGACGGGCTCCATTCTGTCAACGGTGAATCCTGGTGGCGGCTATCAGGGTTCGGGATTTGATTTCTATCAAGGCACCAGCATGGCTTCTCCGCATGCAGCGGGTATTGCTGCGTTGATTTATGCAGTTAAAAACAGCGACATTACGCCCGAGCAGGTCGAACAGCTTCTCTTTACCACCACCCATGCCTTTGGCGAAAGCCGCGATGCCAACAAGTCGTGTGTCGGCAAAAAGCCTTGCGGCCACGGTATCCTGGACGCGCATCAGGCTATAAAAGCCGCATTAGCCAACTACGATGTGGTCTTTACAGCCCCCGCTGGACAAAACCTCGGATTGGTTTCCTGTGCCGGAGGTGCTTTGCAGGCTCAACAAAAAACGTTAACCACCGCAAAAGCTCACTGGCAACAACTGGAAGCTGCCTGCCAGGACGAAGGTAATTACCAATTGCCCAGAGTAGAGCAGAATGGCGAACAGATTGTGGCTGTGTATGGTAAAACCCGTTATCAGTTGGATAAATCATCCTTCAAACGCTGCGAGGTCATTGGTTTCGACGGTGTGGGTTGCTATTTCTAAATACAGATGCTCATCCCGAATACCCTGTCATGCCCGCGTAAGGCGGGCATCCATGAGCAGGGCACTAACTTTTCTAATCCACTCAGCTATCCAAATACCCTGTCATGCCCGCGCAAGGCGGGCATCCATGAGCCAAGGCACTAAACTTTTCTAATCCGCTCAGCTATCCAAATACCCTGTCATGCCCGCGCAAGGCGGGCATCCATGAGCAGGCACTGAACTTTTCTTACCACCTGAGCCATCCGAATACCCTGTCATGCCCGCGTAAGGCGGGCATCCATGGGTGTGCACTAGGCTTTATATTTTGCGGCTTCAGTTTCTTTAATAATCGGTTGATGATGGACTTTCACCGCGCCTGCAGTCTCCGCCGGTTGGCGTTGTGACAACAAACAGTAGGCAAAGGGAACGACATACAGAGAGAAAAACGTACCCACGCTCATGCCGCCCAGAATGACAATCCCCAATTGACGCCGGCTTTCAGCACCGGCGCCAAATGCCAGAGCCAAAGGCAGAGCGCCGAGCAGCATGGCCATGGTGGTCATCAGGATAGGACGTAAGCGGGCTTCGGCACTGGTTAACACCGCGGTTAATTTATCCTGGCCCTGTTGCAGTTGCTGATTGGCAAATTCAGTGATCATGATGCCATGTTTGGTGACAAGGCCTATCAGGGTCACCATGCCGATGTTGGTGTAAATCGACAGACTTTCACCGCAGAGGAAAAGAATCAGGGCCGCACCGGCCAGTGACAGGGGAACGCTCAACAAGACGATTAAGGGGTCGGTAAAGCTTTCAAATTGCGCAGCCAATACCAGATAAATGAACATAAGCGCCAGCAAAAAGGCCGAGAGACTGCTTCCTGTGGATTCGAGGTAATCTTTAATGGCACCGGTAAAATGATATTGGATATCGTCAGGGAGGTACTCTTTAAGTAAATGTTCCACCGTTGAGACAACCGTGCTGACATGGGCGTTGGGCGTCAGTTCGGCCGTGATGATGGCAGAGCGCTGTCGATTTAAGTGCGGCAGGCTGTCAGGACCGATGCTGTTGCTGACCTCAACCAGGGTAGATAACGGGATCATGCGACCACGCCCGCTCTGCACATAGAGTTTATTCAGGATGGCAATGTCACTGCGCTGAGCCTGCTGCAATTGCAGAATCACCTTATAAGCCTGGCCATCGTAATTAAAATTAACGGGGTTGTTACCGCCAAGCATGGTCGAAAGTAATTCGGCGATATCAGCAAGATTCACTTCCAGGTCAGCGGCCAACTGGCGATTAATGGTGATATCCACCTGCTCGCTGTCCAATGCCAGATTATTTTTTACATGGCGCAGCAAGGGATGGTGGGACAAGCGTTTAACCAAACCCGAACTGACTTCATTGAGACGTAAATACGAGGTGTTGCTGACTAAAGCCAGACTAAACTGACTGTTGCCGCTGCTGCGATGGCCTAAGGGATTGGGACTGACAGGGAAAACATTAATGCCGGGGATTTTCTGCATTTTATCGCTTAAATCCTGACTGATTTCCTTTTGCGAGCGAGAACGCTTATTCCAGGGGGCCAATTTCAGCAGCGTAAAGGCAGAGGCAGGTTTAATGGAAACCATGTAAGCCACCTTTTCGGGAATGGATTCATAAATGGCTTCCAGCTCGCGGGTATAATAATCGGTGTAGGAGGTACTGGAATTGGTTGGCGAACTGACGGGCCCGATAATATAAGCCTGATCTTCAACCGGTGCAATTTCTGCCCCAAGCCTTTGATAAGACAATGTCCCGGCGCCGGCTAAAACCAGTAATGACAAAATCAGAACAAGGGGTTTTTGCAAGGTGTTTTTCAGGTTGCGCCGATACGTGTTGCCAAGGCGTGCGAACTGGTTATCCAGCCATTTCTGGTAGGCGGAATTCCCTTTTTTCATGAGCCTTGAGCACATCATCGGAGAGAGACTTAAGGCAATAATGCCTGAGTAAATCACGGTCAGAGCCAGGGTGAAGCCGAATTGCAAGAATAATTTCCCGGTAAATCCGGAAACAAAACCCATGGGCGCATAAACGGCACCCAAGGTCAGGGTCATGGCGATGACGGCAAACAAAATTTCATTGCTGCCCTGAATGGCGGCCTGCATCGCTGTCAGCCCGGCTTCCATATGGCGGTGGCAATTTTCAAGAATGACAATGGCATCATCGACGACCAGGCCAATGGCCAATACCATGGCCAGTAAGGTCAGTGAATTTAATTCAAATCCCAGCCAGTACATGGGCCAGAAGGTGCAGACAAGGCAGATGGGGATAGTAATGATGGGAATGAGCGAAGCCCTTAGGGAGCCTAGAAATAAAAACACGACAAAACCGACAAACAGAGCAGCTTCGATGAAGGTTTTATACACCTGATGGATTGATTCTTTAATAAAATGGGTGGAATCAAAAATAACGTCGGCTTGAAATCCGACAGGCAAGGTTGGCCGCAAGCGCTTAAGCTCCTGATGAACGGCTTTCGCCACGTCGACCGGGTTGGCGGTGGATTGCGCGAGAATGGCTAAACCCACGGCGGGTTTACCATTAACCCGAAGCAGGTTATCTTCCGTCTCGCTGCCTACCTTGACAATAGCCACTTCACCCAGACGAATCAGCTGGTTGTTGCGTTTGGCAATCACCAGATCGGCAAAATGTTTGACGTTTTGAATTCGAGCATGGGTGACCACCGTGTAATAGCGATTTTTGCTTTTAATTTGACCACTTGGCACATCGATGCTCTGTTGAGTCAGCGTCTTTTTAATATCCGCCACAGTAATCCCGCGAGCAGCCATTTTGACCGGATCCAGTGCGATTTTTACGGCGTAATCGCGCGCGCCGTGATAAACCACCTCGCCCACACCCTGAATTTCCTGCAATTGCGGCTTGATATTACGGGTAATGTAATCGGTCAATTCCAGCGCGTTTTTATTAGGATCATGAAAAGCAATAACCACCACCGGGTTGGCGTCATCATCGTTTTTGCTGACTGTTGGCGCGTCACTGCCCAAGGGGAGACGAGGCTGAAGCGCCGACATTTTATTACGGATTTCATTCACGGCCTCATTAATGTCCACACCCAATTGAAATTCGACATTGACGCGGCTTTTGCTGAGCAGGCTGGTTGAACGCAGGAGATCAACCCCTGGCACACTGGTGAGAACATTCTCAACAGGAATGGTGATTTCCTTTTCAATCAGATCCGGACTTGCCCCATCAAACGTGGTCATGATTGTCACCAACGGTTTGTCAATGTTGGGCAAATGACGGACAGGTAATTGCTTAAAATGCAATAAACCGGTAATAACCAGCAATAAAGTCAGGACAATGGTAAAAACAGGGCGCCTGATGCAGCGCTCGGGAAACGTCACGGGGCACCATGGGCAACAGCGACCACGCGACTTCCTTCTTTAAGCTTGTGTTGTCCGCGAATAATGACGACATCATCAGGGTTTAAACCGCTGTTAATTTCGGTGAGCGCCTTGTAATGAGCGCCGGTTTGTACGCGAAGGGCAACTGCCCTGCCTTCACGAAGGACAAAAACGCGTTGGCCGTTAATGGTGGGGATAAGGCTTTCTTCCGGTACAAAAAGACGTTTTTTCTCCTGGCCTAACTGATGGCTGACACGGACGAAAAGGCCGGCTGACAGGAGTTGTCTGTCGTTGTCAATCAAGGCTTCGACAGCAATGGTACGGGTTTCTTTGTCAATGGCGGGTGCAATGTAGTTAACGACTCCCTTAAAACTGTGTTTAGGGAAGGCTTCAGAAAAAACACGCACCTGTTGTCCTAATTTCAAGCGGGTTAAAAAGCGTTCGGGCAGGCTGTATTCAATGCGCAGCTGTTGGTTGGCAATGAGACGAACGAGGGGTTGTCCCACATTCACATATTGACCGACACTGACTTTTCTGGAGCCCAGGGTGCCTGAAAAGGGGGCTTTCAAACGGAATTTTGCCAATTGTGCCTCTTTCACCTTGACGCGGTTTTGCTTGTCTTTTAAGTCAGCAAGAACCTGATCCTGGGCTTGTTCGGAGGCCAGTCCGCGCCTGGCGAGTTCGGTGGTTCGTTTGTAATTGGTTTCGCTCAGTTCAAGATTGGCTTTTGCAGTCGCCAGTTCGCTTTTAAGAACCGTATCATCGAGCTGGATGAGCAGCGTCCCTTTTTTAACTTCTGTGCCCGGTTTGAAATGAATGGCGGTAATCTGCCCGGCCAGTTCAGAACTGATGTCAATATTATCGACACTGGCTAAGGAGCCCAGGGTTTCAAATTCTTCAGCAAACACCTTTTCTTTAACGCGAGAAACTTCCACGCTAATGGGCTTGACTCGTGCGACTGCAGGCTGTTCGGCTTCCATCGGGTTAAAATAGAAATAGACGACGCCTGCCAGGGCCATGAAGCAGAAGATAAGAATTGTAAACCGACGTTTCATGCCAGGCACCGAGTATAAGATGGAGAAAAATTATAAAGCAATTTGCATCATTATTCAAAATGCGGCGGGTGATGCTGTCCTGGTGTAAGGGGAGGTCAGTTGGGCGCGGCTCTCTGCCGCAACCCGGATGAGCTTAGGCTTTGGCGCTGTCGTCTTCGACGAGCCATTGACTTAAGGTATCAATGATTTTTCGGGCCTGCTCGTTGCTTGAAATATTGAATTTGGACTTCATCCAATACTGATTGTTGCGTTTTTGATAGCGGCGAATGGAATATTTAACCGGTCCATACGCTTTTTGGGCATTATCCCAGTCCTGGTAACGAAACAGGATGGTAGTCCATGCTCCTTTGGAAAGAATTTCCTTGCCCAGCTCTTTCGTGGTCTCGATGCCGTCTTCAGCAAAGGCAATGGTTATTTCATCAATACTTTCAGCCATTCATACTATCCCGATAAAATTTAATCGATGGATTGTAATTTGCCGTCGACAAATGTCAAGGTAATGGGCGGTTGATATTGGCCGGGCTGATAAATCCATATCTGTGGTTTTTGGGCCGTGGCCACGGGTTGATTGATGTAGGTGTTGTTGACTAACGAGGGATTGCCGCAGGAACCATAGACCCTTCCCACGGGATCGCCGACCTGAATACTGGTCCCGCCGCAGATGGAAAAGGCATTGGTGTCGGAGCCGTTTAATTTCACACCGTACACTTTATTGTCGACCACATCGACCTGCAATTGGGCGCCACTGTTTGTTCCAACGGGCAATGACCAGACGCCATAAAAGGCGGTGCTGGAACCCTGATTGTTAAAAAACAATTGCTGAACCTGCACTTTCTGCATGATGGGATTATTGGATTCCTGTTTGCTTAACGGTTCGCCACAGGCAGCCCGCACCTGATCCTCGGACATGCCGACATTGATGTAGCCGGCTTTCTGAGGGCAATAAATCGATTGAGCGGCGAAGCCCTGGAATGAAAACAGCAGTAATCCAATGGTCGTTAGTGCAAGTTTCATGGCAGCCCTCAACAGCGTATTCTTTGCTTCAAGTATAGCTGCTCCCCATTGAAAGAGGAGACTGCCTCATCCTAAAGAATCGGTAAAGGCATGGAGGCGCTGATGAACAGGGTAATGACTTTAATGATAATCATGATGATGATGGGCGAGAAATCAAAACCGGAAATGTCAGGGATGATTTTCCGTCCCAACGCCAGTAAAGGATTGGTCATCACCGCCAGCACTTCCCCGGCCGGATGATGCCATTGCGGGTTGATCCAGCTCATGAGCGCCCGGATAAGCACCATAAAAAACAACAGATTAAGCGGCTGCACGACAAGATCGGCTGCAGTGAAAAGGAGCAGATAGGAAAAAGGCATGATGGCGCCATACACAATGAGGCCTATCAAAAAAAATTTAATCAATTCCACCGCAATGACAAACAGCAGGGTAATCCAGTCATAGCGTTTGGGGGCTGGCTGCTTTCTGTAGACCAGACGCTCCACCGGGCCGATGATTGGATTGAGCAATCCGTTGATTCCCTGGCTTATGGGATGCAGGGCGCTGATGCGGAAATAGCGTAAAAAAATACGCGCCCATAACAGTAACAGGATTAGTGAAAAAAACAGACTGACAAGGTAATACCCTACGGTTACAAGGCCTGTCATACAATCTCCTCAAAGGGAATAACGTTAAGGCAGGGCGAGTGCCTGAAAAAGCCCTGCGTGAAAATGGCGTTCATTTTTTGGCTTTTTTCAGGCAGTGTCAATAGAACCCAATGCGTTTGCGCGATTAAATGCCGCATTGACGGCGGAATCAATCAACGGAGCAAATCCTTGCGCCTGCAGAACATCAAGGGCCGCTGCCGTGGTGCCGGCAGGCGAGGTGACTTTTTCTCGCAACGCCTTTGCCGAAAGACCACTATCTTTGAGCAGGACGGCGGCGCCCTGAACGGTTTGAGAGACAAAATCAGTCGCCTGCGCTTCCTCTATCCCAAGGTTCGTTGCCGCAGCAACCAGGGCCTCAATCAATAAAAAGACATAGGCCGGCCCGCTGCCTGAAATGGCTGTATAAGCATCAATCTGTGCTTCATCAACCCAAGTGTAAATTCCGGCGCTCTGAAAAAGCGTTTCGACCTGCTGTTTTTGTGCGTCAGTTAAGGCGTCATTCGCTGCCAGCGGCGTCGCCCCAAGTCTCACGGCATGCGGTAAATTGGGCATGCAGCGGATGATGGCCTGTTCTTTGTTGCAAAACGATTGGATAAACGAAAGACTGACGCCCGCGGCCACGGAAATAACGACCGCCTTTGACGGAATGAAAGGGCCAATTTCGCGGAGCACATCGGCCATTTTGGCCGGTTTCACCGTCAGAAACAGGACATCCGTGCCGGCTATTGCAGCCTTGTTGTCGCAATAGCATGACAGTGAACCGATTTGACCGGGTTTAAGCGAGGGCGAAGCGGCCCGGATTATCAGGGTTTTATCCTGTTCAAAGCCCTGAATTAAAGCCCGTGCCATGTTACCGTAACCAATAAAAGCAATGTTCATTCATTCTTTCCTGTTTTGGGGCGTTCGCCAAAAATGGCCCGGCCAATGCGAACTAACGTACTGCCGGCACGTATGGCGGCTTTTAAATCATCGCTCATGCCCATCGATAAGGTATCCATCTGCAAGTGTAGCTGTTGATTGGTTTCCTGAAGCAGCGTGGTAAGCCGTTGGAAGCTGGCATACTGTTCCTCTTCATTCGCCAGGGGCTTGGGGATGGCCATAAACCCACGGACGCAAAGACCCGGCAAGTGATGTATGCGTTCAATCAAGCCAGCGGCTTTCGCAGGCTCGATGCCGGATTTGCTGGCTTCGCTGTCAAGATTAATCTGGATGCAGACATTGAGTGGCGGCTTGTCGGTTGGGCGCGCCTGTGATAGAAGACAGGCAATTTTTTCTTTCTCAACGCTGTGAACCCAGTCAAAATGGCGGGCGATGTCTTTCGCTTTATTGCTTTGCAGGGGGCCGATGTAATGCCAGGTCAGCGGCAGATGCTTAAGGGCGTTGAGTTTCTCGCGGGCTTCCTGCCAGTAATTTTCGCCGATGTCGCATACGCCGCCGGCAAAGGCTTCCTGGATTGCACTGGCCGGCTGTCCCTTGCTGACCGCCAGGATACGAATTTCCCGCGGGTCGCGTTGACAGCCCCTGGCTGTGTCAGCGATCTGCTGCTGAATAAGGTGTAGGCGTTCGGCAATCGTCATGGTGTCGTCAAGCGCTGCATTCATTAGTAAGATGCTAACGATATCAAAGAGGCTTTATCCCGACAATCATTGCCCGACGGCGGTTAGTGAGCTACTCTATGGAATAGTATGATTCAGCAACGTGATGACAGGGATTGATATGGACATTGCCGAGTTGTTAGCCTTTTCAGTTAAAAATAATTCCTCGGATCTGCATTTATCAGCAGGATTGCCCCCGATGATTCGTGTCGACGGCGATTTGCGGCGCATTAACGTGCCGGCTCTGGAGCATAAGGATGTCATTAAAATCATCTATGACATCATGAATGACAAGCAGCGCAAGGAATTTGAGGAGCACCTTGAAACTGACTTTTCATTTGAAATCCTCAACCTTGCCCGTTTCAGGGTGAATGCGTTTACCCAATCGCGCGGTGCCGGTGCGGTATTCAGGACCATTCCTTCCAAAATTTTAAGCATGGAAGATTTGGGATTGCCGCCGGTCTTTGCCGAAATGGCCAGTTACCCCAAGGGGCTGGTGCTGGTCACAGGACCGACCGGTTCGGGGAAGAGTACCACCCTCGCGGCGGTTATCGATTACATCAATTCCAGCCGCTACGAACACATCCTGACGGTTGAGGATCCCATCGAATTCGTTCACAACAGCAAGAAATGCCTGGTCAACCAGCGGGAAGTGCACCGCGATACCCACAGTTTCAATGCGGCCCTGCGTTCAGCCCTGCGTGAAGACCCCGACATCATTCTGGTGGGGGAGTTGCGGGATTTGGAAACCATTCGTCTGGCCATGACCGCGGCAGAAACCGGACATCTGGTTTTTGGCACCCTGCACACCAACTCGGCCACCAAAACCATCAACCGGATCATTGACGTCTTCCCTGGCGAAGAAAAATCCATGATTCGCTCGATGTTATCTGAGTCGCTAATGGCCGTGGTGGCACAAAGCCTGTTGAAGAAAGTGGGAGGAGGCCGGGTGGCGGCGCTGGAAATCATGATTTGCAATTCAGCCATCCGCAACCTGATTCGCGAAGACAAGGTGGCGCAGATGTATTCTTCCATCCAGACAGGGCAGGCCAAGGGCATGCAGACGCTCGATCAGCATTTGACTCAGCTTGTCCATGATAACCTGATTGCCAAACACACCGCGCGGGACGTGGCGATTAATAAAACCTTATTCTAGTTTTTCTGGCTCGCAATAGTGTTCCCTCTCTCGCAGGCGGGAGAGGGATAGAGAGAGGGCTATTAAATAAGGACCCGGGCTCGGGATCCGCCTGATTGTCAGGCCTTAAGACCGGCTTCCTTTTGAAGCTGGATTAATTGCGAAATTCCACCTTCGGCCAGAGACAGCATGTCGTTGAGTTGCTGGCGGGAGAAACTTTTATCTTCGGCGGTGCCTTGTATTTCAATGAATTCACCGGCTTCATTCATGACCACGTTCATGTCGGTTTCTGCCAGTACGTCTTCCGCATAATCCAGATCGAGCACGGCCTGACCGCGGTAGACACCCACGGAGACGGCTGCGATGTAATGGAAAGCAGGCATTTTGCGCAGCTTCTCACGGGCGACCATCCAATCGACCGCGTCTTTCATGGCGACGCAGGCGCCGGTAATCGCTGCTGTGCGCGTGCCGCCGTCGGCCTGGATTACATCGCAGTCGATGGTGAGGGTGTTTTCGCCAAGTACTTTTAAATCCATGCAGGCCCTTAACGAGCGGCCAATCAGGCGTTGAATTTCCAGGGTGCGTCCTCCCTGGCGGCCCTTACTGGCTTCACGTTCGGTACGGCTGTGGGTTGCGCGGGGCAGCATGCCGTATTCGGCAGTAATCCAGCCCTGATTTTTACCTTTTAAAAAACGGGGCACGCCTTCGACGACGGATGCGGTACACAGTACGCGGGTCTGGCCAAATTCCACCAGCACAGAGCCTTCGGCATGTTGGGTGTATTGGCGGGTAATTTTGATGGGGCGTAACTGATTGACTTCGCGATTACTGGGGCGCATGGGTTATCCTCGCTAAAAATGAGCCAGTATACTCTTTTCCAGGCAATCATGCACCTGGGCTTGCATTTGTACAAATTTCGTTTATAGTCGCCCCACCTTAGTCAATCCGGGTTCTCTATGACTCAAAGCATGACTGCCTTTGCCCGAGCTCAGGCTCAGGTCGAGGCGACAACACTGTGCTGGGAAATTCGCTCAGTGAATCATCGCTACCAGGACATTTCGTTCAGACTGCCTGAGATTTTTCGTTTCCTTGAAAATGATCTGCGCCAGATGCTGCGTCAGCAGTGCAGCCGCGGTAAATTCGAATGCCAGTTGAAATTGACGGAGAGTGACACGCAGGCGCAGTCGATTGCCATTAATCAGGCGCTGCTCGACTCGCTGCTGGTGGCGGGCAATCAACTCGCTGCTCAAAAACACCTGGCCAATGATTTAACCCTGTCGTCGCTGCTTAATTGGCCTGGCGTTGTGCAGGTGGCTCAACCGGATGCAGAGAATCTGGCCACTCAGGTCAAACAATTATTCCAGCAGGCGGTTACGGCGCTCACAGCCGCCCGAATGGCGGAGGGGCAGGCTTTGGAGCATTACCTGCAGTTGCGGGTTAAAAAAATGCAGGACGAAGTGGATAAGGCCCGTATGGCTGTCAGCGCGTCACTGGATGATGCCCGCGACAAATTATTAACCCGGTTGCATGCGCTGCAGCTTGATGTTGAGCACGGCCGTGTCGAGCAGGAAATTGCCCTCCTGCTGACGCGCATGGATGTCAGTGAAGAACTTGACCGCTTAACCACGCATCTGCTGGAAGTTGCGCGCGTATTGGGTAATACTGAAGCATCGGGTCGACGACTTGATTTCCTGATGCAGGAGTTAAATCGAGAAGCCAATACGCTGGGTTCAAAATCGGATTCCATCGCATTAACCCAGTGTGCGATTGAAATGAAGGTATTGATTGAACAAATGCGAGAGCAAATTCAAAACATAGAGTAAATAAAATGGCCAATTTATTGCTGGGAAATATTTTCATCGTCGCCGCTCCTTCGGGTGGCGGCAAAACCAGTCTAGTCAAACACCTGATTAGCTCCCTGGAAGACATCGAAGTATCCATCTCTCACACGACGCGCGGCAAGCGCCCGGGTGAAAAGGAAGGTGTGGATTATTTCTTTGTGGATGAAAAGCGTTTCCTTAAGATGGTCAATGACAACGATTTTGTTGAGCACGCGCAGGTCTTTAACCATTATTACGGGACATCGGTGGCGCAAATCAATGCCCGCTTGAGCGCCGGCATCGATGTGGTCCTTGATATCGACTGGCAGGGAGCGCAGCAAATCCGCCGCATTTTCCCGCAGGCCATCAGCATTTTTGTGGTTCCACCATCCCTTGATGTGTTGAAACAGCGCCTGCAGGAACGAAAGCAGGACAAGGAAGACGTTATCGCGGATCGCATGCACAGAGCCCAGGATGAGTTAAGTCATTTCTCCGAATTTGATTACCTGATTGTCAATGATGAATTCGAAAAGGCGGCCTCGGATCTCAAAGCCATCGTCAAAGCCAATCGTCTGACTTTGCAGCGCCAGTCGGCTAAAGTAGGAAAATTACTTTCTTTCCTGCTCTCATAGCAGTAAAATAGAATGTTTTAGCTAAAAAGTAGGCAACACCAACGGCGTTGCCGTTTCAATTCTGGAGGGGAGTTTGTATGGCACGTGTAACGGTAGAAGATTGTTTAGAGCACGTAGCAAATCGTTTTGAATTGGTCATGGTGGCCACAAAACGTGCACGCCAAATCGCAGTCCGCGGCGAGCAGCCAATGGTGGATTGGGAAAATGACAAGCCCACGGTGGTTGCCTTAAGAGAAATCGCTGCCGGATTAGTCACGCCCGAGATTCTGGAAAAAGACTAACAAGCCGCCCTGTATCGGGTTTCGTGTTTCCGCGAAACCCTGGGACCTGCTTAATCATCCCAAAATCAGGAATTATCATCAGGATGGCTTTTATTGTCTTGATGATTCAGGCATTGATGTCGATACTTATAAAAAGAGTACAATTTTTATAATAAAGTTGGTTTAAGGCTTTCGATGTGTTGGCAATATCGCTTGAATTATAGCCAGGGAGCTGCGGCTCGCCTAAATAATAGCCGTCATCAAAGCGAGGGGAGTGAGGCGTGAGCTACTTTAAGGAGCTGGATGAAGAGCTTAAATGCTATCTTGAGCAACCCTACATAGAAAAATGCCATCAAGCCTATCTGGTGGCTGAAAAAGCACACCAGGGCCAAATGCGTCGTTCTGGCGAGCCTTACATTACCCACCCGGTTGCCGCGGCCCTCATTCTTGCCCGAATGCGTCTTGATTACCAGACCATCATGGCCACGCTGCTGCATGACGTCGTTGAAGACACGTCCATCAGCAAAGACGATTTAACGCAGCAATTCGGAGAAGACGTCACCGCGCTGGTGGATGGCGTGACGAAATTAACCAAAATCAAATTTGAATCCCGGGCGGAGGCTCAGGCGGAAAACTTCCGTAAAATGGTGCTTGCCATGGTGAAGGATATCCGCGTCATCATCGTCAAACTGGCCGACCGTTTTCATAACATGCACACCTTGGGCGCCATGCCGCGTTTGAAACGCCGCCGCATCGCCATTGAAACCCTGGAAATCTATGCCCCCATTGCCAACCGTCTCGGGATGCATGCGCTGTATACCGGCCTTGAAGATCTGGGCTTTCAGGCGTTGTATCCCATGCGCTACCGTGCCATCAAGTCCGCGGTGGAAAAATCACGCGGTAACCGCCGCGAATTGACGCAGCGCATCGAACACGATTTGCAGAAAGCCTTGCAGGATTTGAATATCCCGTATGAGCATGTGTTTGGCCGCCAGAAGCACTTGTACAGCATTTACCGAAAAATGAAACAGAAAAAGGCGTCGTTTACTGAAATCACCGATGTGTTTGCTTTCCGGGTGATCACAGAAGACATTGACTCCTGCTATCGGGTGCTCGGCGCGTTGCATCGCACTTACAAACCCGTGCCCCAACGCTTTAAAGATTACATCGGTATTCCCAAGGCCAACGGTTACCAATCGCTGCACACGACGCTTTTTGGCCCTTATGGAGTCCCTCTGGAAGTGCAGATTCGTACCCGTGACATGGATAAAGTAGCCGAAAACGGGGTTGCCGCGCACTGGATTTATAAATCCTCAGGACTTGAAATCAACGAAGCCCAGTTACGGGCACGGGAATGGGTGCAGCGTTTGCTGGAGATGCAGCGCAGCACCGGGAATTCCCTGGAATTCATCGAAAACGTTAAAATTGATTTGTTTCCTGATGAAATTTACGTTTTTACGCCCAAAGGCCACATCATGGAGTTGCCCAAAGGGGCGACACCGGTTGACTTTGCCTACACCGTCCATTCCGGAGTGGGTAACAGCTGCGTGGCCGCCAAAGTTAACCGACGGTTGGTGCCGTTGAGCATCCCGCTGTCCAATGGCCAAACGGTGGAAATCATCACCGCCCCGGGTGCGCATCCCAACCCAGCCTGGTTAAATTTTGTGGTAACCGGCAAAGCACGCAGTAATATTCGTCATTTTCTGAAAAGCCAGCAGCATGCGGAATCCATTGTCCTTGGTAAACGTTTGCTGGATCAGGCATTGAACGAACTCGGCAGTGCCTTATCCAAGGTACCGCCTGAATCCATTCAGGCTTTATTGCAGGATCTCAATTACAAGTCAGCCGACGAGCTGTATTATGCGGTGGGCATCGGCAATCAAATGCCCATGGTCATTGCCAAACGCTTGGTCATTACCCAGGAAAGCCCGGACCTTGAAAAAACCACCCAGGGCGGACCGTTAGCCATTAAAGGCACCGAAGGGATGGTGATTCATTTTGCTGATTGCTGCCAACCCATTCCGGGCGACAGTATTGTTGGACGTTTCCAGCAGGGTCGGGGTATCATTGTTCATGCCAGTGATTGCCCGCAGGTCAATCATGTTCGAAGTCACCCTGAACAATTCATCTCCTTGCGTTGGGATGAGCAGGTGCAGGGTGAATACTGGGTGGATATCACGGTGGATGTGGCCAACCAGCGAGGCGTACTCGCGGCCTTGGCCACGGCCATTGCGGAGGCGGAATCCAACATTGGCAATATCAATGTCGACCCACGGGATGGCCGTCATAATGCGGTCACGTTTTCCATCAGTGTCCGTGATCGAACCCATTTAGCCAGGGTCATGCGGCGCCTGCGTGCCAATAAAGTGGTCATGCGCCTTTACCGTAAGAAACAGGGGGAATAATTCATGCAAGCGATTCACAGTGAGGTCGCTCCAGCGGCGATTGGAACGTACAGCCAGGCCGTTCGTTGCGGCGATACCGTGTATTTATCCGGACAAATTCCGTTGGATCCAAAAACCATGCAGCTTTGCAGTGATGAAATCAGGCTGCAGATTAATCAGGTTCTTGACAATTTAACCGCCGTGTGCGAGGCGGCGGGCGGCACCTTGGCCAATGTTGTCAAACTGAACGTGTACCTGACGGATTTGAACCATTTTCCGTTGGTCAACGAAGCAATGACCCGTTATTTCGCAGAACCCTTCCCCGCCCGGGCGGCCATTGGTGTCGCGGCACTGCCGCGGGGGGCTCAGGTCGAAATTGACGGCATTTTGGTTTTACCACGAAAATAAGCGAGTCACTGGCGTGGAAGACGATTCATACGCCCGCACCGGGCGTAAGATGTTCATTATTGCCTGGCTGATTTTATTCGGCCTGCTGTTTACTTTTTTTTACGTTCACGACCAGCACGATCCTGCCCGCTATGAGATTGACCGGGGCACATTGACCATCAAGAGCGACCGGCAGGGGCATTACCGTGTCAAGGGGTTTATTAATGACAAGTCCGTCGAGTTCATGGTCGATACAGGCGCAAGCCTCGTCGCCATTCCTAAAACGGTGGCCGACGAGCTTCACCTTCAGGGACGTTACCCCATTACGCTCAATACTGCCAGCGGCGAAGTCACCGGCCTGCTGACGCGTTTAGACAGGTTATCCTTTGGTCCTTTTGAATTAAAAAACATTAAAGCGGTGATTTTACCCGATGAGCAGGATGAGATGGTGCTGTTGGGAATGAATGTGTTGTCGCTGTTTAATTTATCGCAAAAAGACAGGCAATTGATCATCGAAAAATAGGGTTTACACAATCAGGTCAACGGGTTTTTTATGAGTATAGTCTCGCTTCACGGGGTCAGTTTAAACATTGCCGGCAATGCGTTACTTAACGAGGTGGACTGGCAGATACAGGCTCAGGATCGCATCGCGCTGGTGGGCCGCAATGGCGCTGGCAAATCAACCCTGCTTCGTCTGCTGCAGGGCCAGTTGCAACCGGACAAAGGCCAGATTAACCGCTTGGGCGGTTTGCGTGTGGCGGGATTGACACAGGAGGTTCCTGTTCATGAAAACGAATCGGTGTATCATTTTCTGGTGAAAGGACTTGGCGAAGTCGGCGAGGTACTTGATGAATTTCATCGCTTGTCGCAAGGCAATGATCTGACGCGCCTCGCCCAATGTCAATTGCGCATGGACAACCTGCATGCCTGGGATATTCTGCCCCGGGTTGAAATGATGGCCACCCGCATCGGCATTGACGCCAATGCACGCATGGACAAGCTCTCGGGCGGAATGAAACGCCGCGCCCTGCTCGCCGCGGCGCTGATTGCCGCACCGGATTTGCTCCTGCTCGATGAACCGACCAACCACCTTGACGTCAATGCCATTGAATGGCTGGAGTCCTACCTTAAATCCTATCAGGGCAGCCTACTGGTAGTAACCCACGACCGCGAATTTTTAGGCCAGGTGGCGAGCCGCATTGTCGAAGTTGACCGCGGCAACCTGTATACCCATGACTGCGATTACGAGACTTACCTTGACCGACGCGAAGCCATGCGCCTGACGGAAGAAAAACACAATGAACTTTTCGACAAGCGCCTCAGCGAAGAAGAAGCCTGGATTCGCACCGGCATTAAAGCCCGGCGGACCCGTAACGAAGGGCGGGTGAGGGCACTCAAGGCCATGCGCGAGGAGTACAAGGCCAGACGTGCCCAATTGGGTAAAGTGCAATCCGTGACGCTTGATGTCGCCCGTTCCGGTTTTTTGGTGATTGAGGCAAACCAGGTTAATTTAACCCTGGGCGATAAAACACTGCTTAAGCAGTTTTCCCTGCTGCTGACCCGTGGCGACAAGGTTGGCATTATCGGCCCTAACGGCTGCGGTAAAACCACGCTGATCCGCACCCTGCTCGGCGAATTGCAGCCTGACAGCGGCACGGTTCGGCAGGGGACATCCCTGGAGGTTGCCTATTTTGACCAATTGCGCCGCCAGCTCAATGAAAATGAAACCGTGATGGCCAATGTCGGCGACGGGGCGGATTACGTCACCATCAATGGCAAGCAAAAGCACGTGGCCACCTACCTGCGGGAATTTTTATTTGCGCCGGAGCGGTTCAATCAACAGGTTTCCACCTTGTCCGGGGGCGAGCGCAACCGCCTGCTGCTGGCTAAATTGTTCGCCAAACCGGTGAATCTGCTGGTCATGGACGAACCAACCAACGATTTGGACATTGAAACGCTGGAGCTCATCGAAACCCTGCTGGTGGATTACCCGGGCACCTTGCTATTGATCAGCCACGACAGGGCATTCATCAATCAGGTGGTCACCAGCGTGCTGGTTTATGAGGGCGAAGGGGTGTTTAACGAGTACGTGGGGGGCTATGAGGATTATCGCCGCCAGAAAAAGCAGCAGCGCGAAATCAGTACCCCGGCAAAGACTATTAAACGCACGGCCAGTTCGGTTAAACTGAGTTTTAATGAGCAACGGGAGTTGGCGCAATTGCCGCAAAAAATCGAACAATTGGAAGCAAAGATAAACGAATTGCAACTGGTCATGGCCAATCCTGATTTTTATCAACGCGATACGCAGGCCATCAGCCAATTTACCCAGGAGCTCGCCAAAGACGAAGCCGAGTTGGCTACGCTTTATGCGCGTTGGGAAGCGCTGGAAGACAAAGGGTAACGCCATGTTATTAACCATTACACTGGTTGTACTGTGTTCGTCCATCGTGGTGTTTTTTTCCCAGGAATTCAGCGAGACCATTAAAAAAGTGTTTAAAATCGCAGGCATGACGCTGTTCCTCCCCACCGCCCTGGCTTCTTTTTTAGTGGTTTATTATGAACCCTGGGTTCTGTGGGCACTGTTGAAATTAAAGGCGGTTCTTTATGCGATGACGGAAGGGATTCGGGATATTCTGCCGTTTGATACCGCTGACTGGCTGGTTGCACAGATTCTTTTACTGACGGCTTTGACTATCCTTCCCACACTGCTGATTGATTTGTGGTCAATAAAGAAAACCTATGAGCGTTTTAAACACCCCTACTTATTGAGCACAGTCATCTGGATAGTCGCTGCTTTCGCACTGGTGATGGAACTGCCTGCTGTTTAACCTCTTCAGCTAACCTCAATGCGTTTGCATCTCACCGAGACGCCAGGGATAGCCCTTGCGGCATTTGTAATAAGCCCGGGCTATCTGCTTGCCGCGCGGGTAATAGCCATAAAAATTCGCCTGGTATTCTTCGCATGGGACATGACTGAAGAAGCAGCCGCGTTTAGCCTGCCAAATGTAGCCCGTGCGGGCGCAGGTGAGGGTGCGGCCGTCAAAGCAGATGTATTGCGGCAGGCCCGCCGGTTTGACATCCACCACGGTTTTGGTCGCGCCGCAGGCAAAGCCTAAGGCAGGGACTAAGAGGAAGAGACAGACGAGCGGTCTTAACATCCGATGTTATCCATTCGCTTGCTATACTAATTAACATAGAATAAATTGGCGGCAATTCCAAATGATTTAAATGAGTTCGCCCGATTTGGTTAAGGTAAACTTAAGGAATTAGGTTTACAATAAAGTGATTGGATACCCGGAGTATTTTTCATGGCAAAGAATCAACAGTTTGCAGCGCTTCTCAATGGTCTTAACGATAATCCTCATTTAGCGAATAATCCCGGGTATAAAGCCGCCCTTGATGACATCCTGCGGGTGGGGCATGCGGATGCTAACGCATTTAGACAAGCCCTTTTTAGGCATAAAAATGTATGGATAGCGATCAGTGGCGGTGCATTGGTAAACGCTGATTTTCAGGATAACGATACGACGAATAATAATTTCGATGCCGCTGATAATAATGCGGGGAGGCGATTCTTCGATCTGTATCAACTCGCCGCCCAAAAGCGGGTCGAACTGGCACTGATGGAGGCAAATGAGGCGGCACTCAGTGCCATTATTACGGCCAATAATCAACAAGCTGTGAGACAACAGTTAGCTGCTGCGCCATTAAACGCCCTGATAGGGGATCCTGCTCAATGGCAAGGCGGACTTCAAAATAATAACGAAACTCACATTACTAATAATGCCGCTGACTCCATTCAGGAGACGGCGAAACGGGCGTTGTTAATTCAGAAAATTAAAGCGGCACCGGGTACGGCGCAAACCCTGACACAGCTTGAAAGGTTATTGGCCGCTCGTAATAACGATGTTAATTTCCGTGCCGCCGCCCAACAATTGGGCATAGCGGATGTCAATGTTAGAAATGCCCTGAGGGGTAATCTTCTGGCGAATGGTCCATTTGAAAAAGTGGCTTTAAGAAAAGCCTTTGAACTCAGAGTTCAGTATCACTTCAGGGCTGACTTTAATCCTATCGCTAACGCGTTTAATGCGCTGGATCATCAGACAGAGACTTTTAACCCATTTCCTCAAGGTGTATTTAACGGTGTATACCACGATAAATTTAACCAGCAGGATGAGGATGCCAACTGGGCAAAAGGGGTTTTAGGGGCGAGATACCTTAAGGAAGCCTTGGCTGTTCATGACGATGCAAATGATCTTATCCGCATAGCCGCTGCCGCAGCAAACCCACCGGTTGGGACATTACAGGGTGCCATCACCCCTCTACTTGATACAAATGGACGTTATGTGACTCATGCCGTCACGGAGGCCAATGCCAAAGAATTACGTCAGATTGCCGCGCTTCAGGCTTTAAAATTGAACATTGCCGCGTGTGGCGATGTCAAGGCTTTAAAGGCCTTGGCCGATGTGCGCGACATCGGAAGCCTGCGTTCCGTCCTTGACAAATACCCCGCCTTGGGTTTTTCTGGCCCTGGTAATCTTAACGCTCGAGAAGCCCTGGTTGAGCCTGCCCTGCTGCGCTCTATCCTGGGGGCCGCCCATGTCCGCGCCCATCTCCCTTCGGCCTCAACGGAGCATTTAAAAAGGCTGGTTGCTCAGGCCAATTTTGCCACTCAGTACAAACAATATTTAATGTCTGCCACAGAACCTCCTCTGGTGGGACAGGCCCTTGATGACTATTTCAATAACCCGGCTAATGTGACAAAAAGTCGTGAAGAGGCGTTGATTGCTTTTTTTAGAGCGAAATTAGAAAATTTGGATACTCTAGAGGTTCAGACGATTGCTACCGCCAATGTTAGGCAGAATTTGGCAAATGCTATAAAAATTAACGGTTTAATGGGTGTTGGGAATACAGATGCTGATAATCTAATTACTAATGGAAGTGCACGGTTTGTTACTTCACTGGTAGGGCTTGCCAGGGCAGAGAGACTTGTAAGACATTATAAGACGGCCGATTTAACAGATCAGGGTACTTTTGATGAGGTGAAGCACTTCATCAATAGCCTTAGTTTTGATGGCAACCAAAACGAGACACAAAGAATTCTATTGAACTTAGACTCAAATGATCAAAATAATTTACGCAAGCAACTCATCGAAATACTGATTGATAAATACCCTCTTGCTAGTCCAGGGCACGCCCCAATAGCTCATTTAGCCCCAATAGCTCATTTAAATGAGCTAATTCAAGCCAAAGACACCAATGATGTTAAAATCAAACTCGCCAACATGGGGGTTACCGCCAATCTGGATTGGATGGATGACAGCCTCGCTGCCGATTTACAGAGAAAAGCCGCGGCACGTGCAGCCACTGGGCATATCAATGCTCACTCAGCCTTTCCTGCCGAAGCACATCCTCACCTGCAGGCATTCATTTCTCATTTAAGCCTGGATAAGCAAAAGGCCATTTTAGCCAAACCGGAGGTGCTCGGCGCCTTGATGAAAGCGCAAAGCATCGATGAAATTCGCCGCGTAGTCGGTACTACGAACAGCAGTGCCGGTGATTTGATTGCCGAAAATCAGCGCTTATCAAAATTAAGTAAACTGTACAATCCCGAATTGGCCAAGATTTTAGCCAGCATTAAACCGCCTCTGGCGGTTAATGACGCACAGATTGATGCGCTCAATCGCACGCTGTTGACTCAAAATAACATCTTTGATGCGAATAACAATGTCTATAGGAACTTGGTTGGTACACTAAGGATGGCGTTTAATCCGCAGGATAAAGCGGCGTTTAATCAGGCCTTTGGGCTGGATGCGCAGGGGCTTAATATTGCAAATGGTGCCATTCGGCAAGCCATGGCAGATCAGCATGGGCGTAATCATCACCTGGTGGCAAGGCATGGCGCTATATCCAATTTGCCTAACCCTATCGCAGCGGACATTAAAGAAAAAGCCGCGATTGAAATTGCCCTGCGCTTAAGTAAGGCGCAGAATTTTGACCAAAATCAGATTCAAAACTTCAGGGATTTTTTTGAAAATGCAGCCTCGCTTAATGATGTCATTACCGGTATACCCGGAAATAACACGATAAATACCAATTTGGGAAATACAGGCTGGCAACAACAAATCACCCCTGAGATGTTTGACGCCTACAAACAGGTTAAGAAACAGCAGGCCTGGTTGAATGCTACCTACAACGCCCAAGGTGGTACCAGAGAGACTGAGCAAGCTGAGGTTCAGGCGTTAAAAACCAGGCTAGAAACGGTAACCGAGATTGACAATAGTTACCGTGATGAACTTCAACACCTGGGTAATTTAACTCAAATGCAATGGTTAAGCCCCGAGTTTGAAGTGGCGGCACGTCAGGCTTACAACGAGTTACATCCGAAATTTAAAGCCTTTGCACGCGATTGCGACGTTATCCTTGAAGAGTTTCGAAGACAGCAAAAGATTTATGAAAACAAGCTTAATTCCTTGCCGAATACATCGACTCTGAATCAGGCCAATCAACGCCAGCAAAAAAAGGACATTGAAAAGTTCCGTGAGCAATTAAAAGAAGAATTGGATAACATTAAAGCTGGCATTGACTACTATGAAAAGGCCAGCCTGGCGTTGAACGGTGATCCTTCGGCTACGAATGAATTAGCCCGCAAGGGGTTAATTCAACATCTGGAGGATTGCAAGCACGGCACTAATGTGATTTTCGCCACCTCCGACATGAGATACAGTGATTTTCCGGTGGATGAGAAAGAGCAGCATTTTGCTCAGGGCTATCAACCCGGTCCCGGACAGCAGGCAGCGCCAGACCGTACAGCGGTCTCCACCGAGGCGCCAAGAACCTACACCGTTAAAAAACTTGAACCGGGCATGTGCCGTGAATACGTTCTTTCTGGCACCAGACAAGAAACCTACGGCGAAGGGCAAACCCGCACGGTGGCCGATACCGGGACCTTTGTTGAAGAAGTCCATGCCGGCCATCTGGAACCCAAAACAGTCAAGAAAAAAACCGAGGTTAATCCCAAGGCGACCATTACGGTGTCTAAATTCCCTAAAGACCCCGAGAATCAAATTAAATACGCCATGGCCATGGCCTCGCAATTGCTGGCTCACCTGGATCATGCGCCAACCAAAGACAGACCTCTCGTCATTACCGGCTCCAACCCCAAGGAATTAAGGCATTTATGGACGGCGCTGATGGTATTGGGTAAAAACAACCCCAAGATGAAGTTCAGCCAGGATGCGATTAAAGTTTCCTCCACCGCGTTTGATCCTGACAGTGAACTGGGTAAAGTGTTTGGACTTAAAAGCGATGCGCTCTACAATACGTACATGGCGCATCCAGCCATTAAACAAATGGTGGGCTTGATAAAAACCTTCACCGAATCCAAAGAAGCGGAAAAGAGTACGACCAAAGACGTCACCAAAAAAATTGCCAGCATGCTGCAGCAATTTAAGACGGAAGGGAAGGAAGCCTTGGATAATCTTGAGCGCGATTTGAATACCAACCGAGGTCCTACGCTCGGGTAAACCTAAACACAGGACACTATGAAGAATAATAACCTACCAATCGGGGTGTTTGATTCAGGGATGGGCGGTCTCACGGTTTTGCGTGCCTTAAAAAGCACGCTGCCACAAGAATCGTTCATATATCTCGGGGATACGGCAAGACTTCCGTATGGGACGAAAAGTCCTGATACGGTGCAGCAGTATGCGTCACAGATGGCCAAGGTGCTGGTTGAACGCCGCATTAAGGCCCTGGTGATTGCCTGCAACACCGCAACCACCGCGGCCTTGCCTCATCTGCAAGTCATGTTGCCGGACATTCCGGTGCTTGGTGTGGTGCAGCCCGGCGCCAGTGCGGTCATTGCTGCCACGAAAAACCAGCAGGTGGCGGTTTTAGCCACCGAAACAACCATCGCCTCCAAAGCCTACCAACGCTTAATCAACGAGCAGTTGCCTGAAGCCGTGATTACAGCAAGAGCCTGCAGCGTATTAGTGGCTTTGGCTGAAGAAGGCATGGTGGATAACGCGGTCGCGAAAGAAGCCCTGCGCCATTACCTTGCTGATTTTAATGCCGAGGATACCCTGTTGTTAGGCTGTACCCATTTTCCCGTGTTTAAACCGTTGCTGTGCAGGTTGCTACCGGAAACGGTCACCATTGTTGATTCCGCAGAGGCCACGGCCAAGCGTCTAAAGCAGCTGCTCAGCGAGGCTGGCTTGCAGACTCAGGGCAATGGCCGTCACATCCGTTATTTAGTTACTGATTCAGTCGCCCGATTCCAACAGGTTGGGGAGATTTTTTTAGGCGAAGCGCTTAAAACAGAATCCATTGAACTCGTCGACGCCTGCCCCTAGCTGTTTTCAGTGGGTTCAATCTGTTTGCCCCGGGCTGAACGGTGCCGCGCCAGCTTTTCAACATCAATGTAGCGATCGGTTGTGGCGCTGGAACTGTGTCCGGCATCGTCCCGCACGTGTTCGCGCGGGCGGATTTTAACGTCTTCTGAAATTCCCGTATGCCTTAACCAGTGGACGGTCGCTGAGGCCAGATGTTCTGCCTCGTCCAGTTGATTGCGAGCCTGTAAATCCAAAGCCGCCAAATCAAAGCAGTGCTGCACCAGACGACGCAAGGGGGCGGTGTCGCTCATTGGGCCATTGCCGCGCAATTTGGGAATCAGCGGCGAATTGTCGGCCGGGGAGGGCAGGGCCGATAAACCTAAAAAACGACGCCATCGCGACAGGCTTTGCAGCATGGCATCGCTGACGGCAATCTGGCGCTCCTTATTGCCTTTACCGACGGTCGTAAACCACCAGTTGCCATGGTTATCCCTGGCAAAATCATTCATGGTGGGTATCCAGCGATCGCTGGCGGCTAACTCCGAAATACGCAGGTACAGGCCAAAAAGCAGGCTTAAGATGAAAAACGTCCGCTCATGCTTTTCTGGATGCTCATTGGCCAATGTTTCGGCAGCTCGAAGCACGGCTTCCCACTGGATTAAGCTTAAACGGCGGATAGGGGCGTTTTGCTGGCGTTTGCGGATGTACTTGCTCTTCTGGCGGATGAGCGCCACGGGATTTGCAATTAAATACTCTTCGGCAATCAAAAAATTAAACAGGGTACTTAAAATGGCAAACATTTCCTGAATGGCGCCCTGGGAGAGCGTAAACTGGTCAACGGTGGGGCGATGACCCTGTTTAAACGCCGCCTTGCTGACGGTAACCACAAACGGACGCCATTCCGGATTAGGCTGCCTTAAGCCTTCTTTTTCGAGGTAACGGGGGACTTTTTTGACGCTAATCCAGCTCTCGGGCGGATTCTGGCAGAAACGGATGAACTGGTCGATGTCCTCGCGTTTCAATTGTTTAAGCGTGGCCTTGCGGACATGCCAGGTCCATTGCAGCAAACGCTCGGCTTCGCGTCGATAACTGTTAAAGGTGCCCTGACTGCCGGTGTAGCTTTTTAAAAACTGCAGCGTGTAATAAAAATCAGGTTGCACCTCGGCATTAGGAAGCACGACATGCTCGTGGTTTTTATGCAGGTGATCCAGGTTGTCAAACAGGGGTAGCAGCGGGGTTTTCATAATCATCACCAGTCTTTTTAAAGCTTATGCTACTGAGAAACCAGGGGCTTCGCAAACGGTAGAATCACGCATCCAAATAGAAAGGGCTTTATTCGACCAGGCATGATAAAATAAATGCCCAGGTTATTGATTTTAGGTTTTGCTGCTAGTATTATCTGCGCTCTGTCCTAGGACGGGTTACGGGGTGTAGCGCAGTCTGGTAGCGCGCCTGCTTTGGGAGCAGGATGTCGGGGGTTCGAATCCCTCCACCCCGACCATTTAATGCGCCCGTAGCTCATCTGGATAGAGCATCGGCCTTCTAAGCCGAGGGTAGCAGGTTCGAATCCTGCCGGGCGTGCCAGCCTAGTGCAGATTCAAGATTATGTCGTTATGGTGAGCGTAGCTCAGTTGGTAGAGCCCCGGGTTGTGATCCCGGTTGTCGTGGGTTCGAGTCCCATCGTTCACCCCATTTAAATCAAGCCAAATACAATTCATGTCGAGATTCACAGAGAGTCTTTACAAGACTCACGTACTGTCCGATAATTCCACCCTGTTTTGCGAAAGTGGCGGAACTGGTAGACGCGCTGGATTTAGGTTCCAGTGGGGTAACCCGTGAGAGTTCGAGTCTCTCCTTTCGCACCATATTCATGTAAATTCATCAAGAGGTGACTAGATGCAAGTTTCTGTTGAAACCTTAAACGGTTTGGAACGCAAAGTAACGGTTTCGGTACCTACCGAACGAGTTGAAGAAGAGGTAGGCCAACGTCTGCGCGAGCTTGCCCGTAAAGCCAAAGTGGCTGGCTTTCGCCCCGGTAAAGTGCCCATGAATGTGGTAAAAAACCGCTTTTCTGACAGTGTTCGCGAAGAAGTCGCCCGTGAAATGGTTCAATCCACCCTGTATGAGGCCCTGCAAAAGAACGAACTGGTGCCGGCAGGCCAGCCCATGGTCGAACCCGAGCAGCTCGAAGCGGGCAAGGATTTTCGCTACACCGCGACGTTTGAAGTATTCCCGGTCATTGACATCACTGAATTGAACCAGGATGAAATCGAAGCCATCGAAGCGCAAGTCACAGACGCCGATGTTGACAACATGCTGGAAAAACTGCGCGAACAGAATAAAGAATGGCAGGACGTGTCGCGTGCTGTGGCAAAAGGCGACAAAGTGGTCATTGATTTCGAAGGTTTTCTGGGTGATGAGCCTTTTGAAGGCGGCAGTGCCAAAGACTATGAATTGGTTCTTGGCTCCGGATCCATGATTCCCGGATTTGAAGACGGGATTGTAGGCATGAAGCCAGGTAAGCCCACCGACATCAAGGTGTCTTTCCCTGCCGATTACGGTCACAACGAGTTGGCCGGAAAAGAAGCCACATTCAAAATCACGGTGAACAAGGTCTTTGAAGGTCAATTACCTGAGTTGAATGATGCCTTCGCAGAGAAATTCAATATTAAGGAAGGTGGCATTGACGCACTCAAAAAAGACATTAAAGACAACATGACCCGTGAACTCGAACGCCGTGTCAGCGCCATGAACCGCGAAAAAATCTTCGATAAATTATTGTCTGCCAATCCGTTTGATTTGCCTGTGGCGTTAATTGACAATGAAATTGCCCACTTAAAGCATGAAATGTATCACCGCTTATTCGGTCACGAACACCATGACAATGAAAAAATTCCTGACTTTCCGCGCGCACTGTTCGAAGAACAGGCCAAGCGTCGTGTTCATCTCGGACTTTTATTCTCTGAATACGTCAAAAAGCATGAACTCACTACTGAAAAAGAGCGTGTGGATGCTATGATTGATAAATTCGCCAGTGCTTATGAAAATCCGGACGAGCTGCGCAGCTGGTACAAAGCCAGCAAAGAGCGTCTGGGCGAAGTCGAAGCCCTGGTCATGGAAGAAGTCGTTGCCGAAAAGATCAGTGAAAATGCAAAAATGGTTAAAAAGCAACTGTCTTACGATGACGTCATGAACCCCAAAAAGGATACTGAGAAGAAAGGAGAGTAAGGATGCCGGGTCATTCAGACGATGTAATCAGAAATGCCAGCGGCTTGGTGCCGATGGTAATTGAGCAAACCTCGCGAGGGGAGCGCTCATATGACATTTACTCGAGATTATTAAAAGAGCGCATTATCTTTTTGCTGGGTGAAGTCGAAGACCACATGGCCAATCTGGTTGTAGCTCAGCTTCTGTTCCTTGAATCAGAAAATCCGGATAAGGACATTTCCCTGTACATTAACTCCCCTGGTGGGGTGGTGACTGCGGGTTTGGCCATTTACGACACCATGCAGTTCATCAAACCCGATGTCAGCACCCTGTGTATCGGCCAGGCTGCTTCCGCCGCCGCGCTATTGCTTTGCGCCGGTGCCGACGGCAAGCGGTTTTGCCTGCCCAATGCCCGCGTGATGATTCATCAGCCTTTAGGCGGTTACCGCGGCCAGGCGACAGACATTGAAATTCACGCACGTGAAACACTGGCTGTCAGGGAACGATTGAACAATATTATGGGTAAACACACCAAAAAGACGCCTGACCAAATCATGCGGGACACCGAAAGGGATAACTTTATGAGTGCGACCCAGGCGATGGAATACGGGTTAATTGACAAGGTCCTCTACGATCGTAATGCGCTTGCGAGCGAAATGTAATTCAGACGGCTGCGAAAAAGACAGGCAACTGTTAAGTTTTCGTAGCCGCATTGCCTTTATTTTTTCAATTGTCTAAAATTTTACTAGATTGCCACAGATAATGGCATAAAGTAAGAAAGGGGTTTATCAATGAGTAAAACTGGTAACAGCGATGGGGACAAAATTCTTTATTGTTCATTCTGCGGAAAAAGTCAGCATGAAGTCAAGAAGTTAATCGCTGGCCCTTCCGTATTCGTCTGTGACGAATGCGTGGAACTGTGTAACGACATTATTCGTGAAGAAACACAGGATGTGGCGGAAGAATCAGAATCCCATTTACCGACACCCCGTGAGATTTCACAGTTCCTGGATGAATACGTTATTGGTCAACCGCATGCCAAGAAAGTCTTGTCAGTCGCCGTATACAACCATTACAAGCGCCTGCAGCATAAAACCGAAGATGGCATCGAGCTGGGCAAGAGCAATATTCTGCTGATTGGACCGACAGGAAGCGGTAAAACCCTCCTGGCTCAGACCTTGGCCCGTTTGTTGAATGTGCCGTTTACCATGGCCGATGCCACGACATTGACCGAAGCCGGTTATGTGGGGGAAGACGTCGAAAACATCATCCAGAAACTGCTGCAAAAATGCGACTATGATGTGGAAAAGGCCCAGCAGGGCATTGTTTACATCGATGAAATCGATAAAATTTCACGAAAATCCGACAACCCGTCGATAACGCGCGATGTCTCTGGTGAAGGGGTACAGCAGGCGTTGTTGAAACTAATCGAAGGCACGGTGGCTTCTGTCCCCCCCCAAGGCGGTCGTAAACACCCACAGCAAGAGTTTTTGCAGGTCGATACCTCCAATATTCTGTTCATTTGCGGCGGTGCTTTCGCCGGCCTTGAAAAAGTTATCCGTGAACGCAGCGACAAATCCGGTATTGGTTTTGCGGCCCAGCTTAAAAACCAGAAAGACAGCAAGATCAATGAAAAGATTCTGGAATCCTTAGAATCCGAAGATTTGGTGAAATACGGACTGATTCCTGAGTTTGTAGGCCGTCTGCCAGTAGTCACTACTCTGCATGAGCTGGATGAAGAGGCTTTGATTGACATTCTGACCAGACCGAAAAACGCGCTGACAAAGCAATTCCATGCCTTATTCAAAATGGAAGATGTGGAGCTGGAGTTTCGCGATGAAGCCTTGCATCAAATTGCCAAAAAGGCATTGGAGCGAAAAATAGGCGCTCGTGGTCTGCGTGCCATCCTTGAAAATATTCTTTTAGATACCATGTATGATCTACCTTCCCTAGATGGAATTAAGAAAGTGGTGATTGATGAGAATGTTGTCAACAATACCGGTAAACCTATCCTCATCTTTGAAGGTGACGAGAGCAAGCAATCTGCCGCTGGCGGTTAGAGCTGATTTTTTTACACCTTGTCGTTAGATTGCCATTGATTTCCTAAAAATCAATGGCAAGTGTCCCAATCTTATATGCGTCTAAGCTGTTTTGATATAAATTGGTAATGATACTTGGGATAATCGTCTGAAGAAGGGCTTATTATGTCTAGTGAAAATAAATTCATATCGAATGAAAGCGAATTGGTGTCGCCATTACCTGTACTGCCGCTTCGTGATGTCGTGGTATACCCTCATATGGTTATTCCGCTTTTTGTGGGAAGGGAAAAATCCATCAAGGCCCTTGAAGCGGCAATGGTGGACAATAAACAAATTTTTTTAGTCGCGCAACGCAAATCATCCAATGACGATCCAACGCCGGACGATGTGTTTAGCGTGGGCACCGTCTCGAGTGTTCTGCAATTATTAAAATTGCCTGACGGTACCGTCAAAGTCCTGGTTGAAGGCGAAGTACGGGCCAAAGTGGTGTCTTACAATCAGGAACATGGTTACCTTGAAGCCAGTCTTGAGCCCATGCACGAAGTCAATGAAAGCCATAAAGAGCAGGAAATTGAAATCATCATGCGCTCGCTGATGTCTCAGTTTGAGCAATACATCAAACTTAACAAAAAAATTCCACCCGAAGTGTTAAGCTCCTTAGTGGGCATTGAAGAGCCAGGCCGACTCGCGGATACCATTGCCGCGCATTTGAGCATCAAGGTGGATGACAAACAGGAATTGCTGGAAATTGTCGATGTTGGCACTCGCCTTGAGCGATTAATGGCTGCCATTGAAGGTGAAATTGATTTGCTGCATGTTGAAAAACGTGTGCGCGGACGCGTGAAACGGCAAATGGAAAAAAGCCAGCGCGAATATTACCTAAACGAGCAAATCAAAGCCATTCAAAAAGAACTCGGAGAACTGGGTGAAGAAGGCAATGAGATTGAGCAGCTTGAAAACTCAATCAATAAAGCCGGTATGCCCAAGGAAGCCAAAGCCAAAGCAACCGCTGAGTTGCAGAAATTAAAAATGATGTCGCCCATGTCAGCTGAAGCCACAGTCATTCGTAATTACCTGGACTGGATGCTCAGTGTGCCCTGGAAGCGCAAGAATAAAATTCAATTCGATTTGAAAAAAGCAGAGAAACTGCTGGATAAAGAACACTATGGGCTTGAGAAAGTCAAAGAACGGATTATCGAATACCTGGCGGTCCAAAAGCGTGTAAAACGCCTCAAAGGCCCCATTTTGTGTCTGGTTGGACCACCGGGGGTCGGTAAAACCTCTCTCGGGCAATCCATTGCCAATGCCACGGGCCGTACGTTTATCCGTATTGCCTTGGGCGGTGTGCGTGATGAGGCGGAAATACGTGGCCATCGTCGCACCTACATTGGCTCCATGCCCGGTAAAATCATTCAGAAATTATGTAAGGCCGGGGTGAAAAACCCGCTGATTATGCTGGATGAGGTCGACAAAATGGCCATGGATTTCCGTGGTGATCCAGCTTCCGCCCTGCTGGAGGTGCTTGATCCTGAGCAAAACCATACCTTCAGCGATCACTACCTTGAAGTGGATTATGACTTAAGCGATGTCATGTTTATCGCCACAGCCAATTCTCTGGAAATTCCCGCACCGTTACTTGACCGGATGGAAGTCATCCGCCTGGCCGGTTATACCGAGGATGAAAAGGTTAATATTGCGCTGACTTACTTAATTCCCAAGCAGGTTACGCTCAATGGTCTTAAATCCGATGAAATCAATATTGGTGAGAGTGCTGTCAGGGAAATCATCCGGCACTATACCCGTGAGGCCGGGGTGAGGAATCTGGAACGTGATATTGCCAGTATCTGCCGTAAGGTAGTGAAGGAAATTTTATCAAGCAAAAAAACCAGAAAAATCACTATTTCCCGGGCCAACATTGAAAAATACCTGGGGGTTAAAAAATTCCGTTACGGACTGGCTGAACAGTTTGATCAGATTGGCCAGGTGACCGGACTCGCCTGGACAAGCGTCGGCGGTGAGTTATTAACCATCGAAGCCTCCATGATACCAGGTAAGGGCAAAACCATTCATACTGGCCAATTGGGCGAAGTGATGCAGGAATCCATCCATGCCGCCATGACAGTGGTTAGAAGCCGTGCCAAAACCTTTGGCCTCGCGGATGATTTCTATGACAAGAATGATTTCCATGTGCACGTGCCGGAGGGGGCAACACCTAAAGACGGCCCCAGTGCAGGTATCGGCATGTGTACGGCACTGGTATCGACGCTGACGCAGATTCCGGTAAGGGCGGATGTGGCGATGACGGGTGAAATTACTCTGCGCGGGCAGGTTCTGCCCATTGGTGGTCTAAAAGAAAAGCTCCTGGCTGCTCATCGCGGTGGTATCAAGCATGTCATCATTCCTGAGGAAAATGCCAAGGATCTGGAAGAGATCCCTGACAATGTCCTGCGAAAGCTGACTATCCACCCGGTGAAGACCATCGAGCAGGTTTTAGACATCGCTTTACAGCGCAGCCCCAGGGTTGATTCGCCCATTTCGGAGGTAAATCCGGTAGTGACAACAAAAAGTTCAAAAAAAAATAAAAATAAGGATTTACACGCACACTAATAAGGGGTATATTTCATTCCGTTGCCCGCCAGTGGCGGGCAGTTCAAGGATGTGGACGCTTAAACCGAGAAGATGCAGTTAATCGACTCAACTTATGGATGAATAACTGGATAGGGGAAAAGATGAAGAAGAGTGAATTGGTAGAAGCAATTGCTAGTAGTGCTGGTGTTACTAAAGCAGATACCAGTCGTGTATTAGATACTTTTATTGCGACTGTGACTGATGCTTTAAGAAACGGCCATGATGTTGTGTTACCAGGATTCGGTTCATTTTCAGTTGGCAATCGTTCTGCTCGTACAGGAAGAAATCCACAAACTGGCAAAACCATTCAGATCCCTGCTTCAAGAGTTCCAAGATTCAAGTCTGGAAAGAATTTGAAGGAAGCAGTACAGGAAGCGTAAGTTTTTTGGGTGCTTAGCTCAGCTGGGAGAGCATCGCCCTTACAAGGCGAGGGTCGCAGGTTCGATCCCTGCAGCACCCACCAAGAATTGGAGTGGTAGTTCAGTTGGTCAGAATACCGGCCTGTCACGCCGGGGGTCGCGGGTTCGAGCCCCGTCCACTCCGCCAGATTAACGCGCCGTATGGCGCGTTTTTTTTATCAACCGAGTTAATCTGAATTTCTTGCGTATTTACATTAAAATATGGAACTTCGAATATGTTGCAAAAGTTAAATGAACGCATACAGGGCGTGGTAGCCTGGGTAGTGATTATTCTGATTGCGGTAACCTTCACTTTATTCGGAGTCGACTATTATATGCAGTCTCATCAGGCATCAGATTCTGAAGTGACCGTTAATGGTGAGCCCATCAGCAAGCAATCCTTTGAAATCAGTTATCGCCGTGCCCGTCAGCAGCGCGACCCTTCGCAAATGACAACCGCCAGTGAAGTGGCCTTGCGTAAAGAAGTACTGGAAAACATGATTGTCAATCAGATTACCGTGCAAGCGGCGAAGGGGGCAGGCTTTGAGGTGAGTCCTGAACAGGCCAATGCCGCCATCGTCAGTATTCCCCAGTTTCAACAGGATGGTCATTTCTCTACGGAACGTTACCAGCAGGCTTTAAGCGGTGCCATGTTCACTCCGGAGTCTTTTCAGAAAGAAGTGCGTCAGGGCATGCTGCTGAATCAACAACGGTTTGCTTTCATGGGCAGTGCCTTCGCTTTACCCGAAGAAATCAAACGCTTTGTCAAACTGTACATGCAAACCCGTGATTACAATTACCTTGAAATTCCTACCTCGTTATTCACTGATCACATTAAAATTGATGATTCACAGGTGGCTGCTTACTATAAAAAACATCAACAGCAATTCATCGAACCGGAAAAAGTCAGCATTGATTACATTCGCCTGTCCATGCAGGACATCCGTAAAAACATTCAGATCACTGACAGCGACATTCAGCGTTACTATGAAGACAATCAAAGCAATTTTCTGACACCTGCTCAATGGCAAGTGGCCCACATCCTGTTCGCGATACCGGACGACGCCAGTGTGGAAACGGAAAAGCAGATTAAACAAAAGGCGGAGGAAGCCTATCAGGCGCTTGAAAATAACCCCATGCAATTTTCTCAATGGGCAAAAACCATGTCAGCGGATAAATTGTCTGCGGCCAACAATGGCGTCTTGCCCTGGATTGTGGCTGGTAGCACGGAATTTGATAAGGCCCTGTCAGGCCTGACTCAGCCTGGCCAGATTTCTGCCCCATTTAAAACAGCGCATGGTTATGAGATCTTTAAACTCATCGCCTACAAGCCGGCCAAGCTTAAGCCGCTGACAGACGTAAAGAAAGAAATTTCCGAACAGCTTTCTGCTGAACTGGCCCAGGCCAATTATGCTCAGGTGTTGGAACAGTTGACAGATCTAAGCTACCAGACTCCCGATTCGCTGTCGCCGGCAGCCGATGAATTGAAACTGAACATTGAGCAAACCGAAGCGTTTACCCGCCAGGGTGGCCAAAGCGACATTACCCGCAACAAGCAGATTGTCAATACGGCATTCAGTCACGATGTGCTGGAGTTGGGCAATAATAGTGAACCGGTGCAATTGGACAATGACAGCATCATTGTTCTTCGAGTAAACAAACACATTCCTGCCTCCAAAAAGCCCCTGGACCAGGTGAAGGATACCATTGTTAAAAAACTAACCCTGCTGCAGGCTCGCAAGGAAGCAAAACAGTTAGGTCTGGATTTGCTCTCCACCAAGTCCGACAAGGACAAGCAGGAAAAAATCATCGACGAGAAAAAATTGACCTGGCATGAAGTAGAACAAGCCACACGCGATACCGACAAAGCCGATGCCATGATCAATGATCTTGCTTTCAGTCTGCCGCGTGTCAATAGCCGCGAAGGTCGCAGTCTGGTCAACGGTGACTACGTAATTGTCCAGCTTAAAAAAATTAATGATGGCCGTTATTCTTCGCTGGATAAAGAGCAACAGGCAAGTTTGGCTCAGCAAATTGAATCGAGTTACGGGGTTATGGATTACGATCTGTACGTCAATAGCATCATTGCCAAAGCGAAAATCGAACGGCATCAGTAAATGGTATAGCGTTGTTTAGGGAGTAAGCGTATGGCAAAAAATTTTTCTGATAACATGCTGTCGCAGCTGTATTTAGGTTTGGCAGCGGATTATAAGACGCTCTGTGAGAAAAGTCCCAAATTAGCACCTGATCAAATTTACTGGACCCTCTATTTTAAAGTCTATGGCGAATTGGCAAATGAGGGCTCTGCTTTTTTTGGTCTAAATTATGAAGAGCAAGGCAAGGCATGGGCTGTGTTTAACGCCTTTATCGCTTCCACGCCATTGTATAGAAATAATTTCGCCCAATTGCAAGAATTTCAACGTCAAGAAAACATTAAAAACAAGCTTAAGAAGAAACACGATTTTATTTTAGTCGTCAATCCCGATCCTTATTGCCGACATGACGCCTTTTTTGATTGGGCCATGCTGAACCTTTATTTCAGCAGCCTTCACGCCCACCATCACCATGGGGGATGGTGGGGATCTCATCATCATGGTCATGGCAGCAGTGACAGCATCAACGGCGAAGGCTTAGCCTTTTTGATTCTGCTGGTAGTTGTGCTTATTGCTGCGGTGCTGGCCTGTATCGCGCTTTATTACATGTTAAGTCAGACCTTGAATAGCCTGGAGCGCTTTGTCTGGAATGAAGGCTGGCTGCAGGCGTTTATCACCCTGTCAAGCATGGCTGCTTTCACTACGGCAGGGGCCTTGTTGGGTACGATGGTGGTTGCATCACCTTTGTCCGCGCTGATTCTGGCGGCTGGAATCAGTAATCCCGTGGGGCTGGTTGTTTTTACTACCGTCTGCCTGTCACTGGCTTTAGGTGCCCTGGGTTGTTTTGCGACCAACAAATTACAAACCTACCTTTTGAAAAACAACGATGCAATTGATCCCATGGATGCCTGCCGTTTTCAATTAACGGATTCAGAAATGAACGATTTGTTGGTCGCAGGACTTGATCCGATTGCTATCAAATGCGCCATCACAGCCCTTCGCGAGAAGATGGGCGAGGACTCAGTACCGTCCTTATTAAATCGTTGGTTTACGACCCGGGGCGGGGAAAAACAGGCGATTTTAGCTCAGGTTCGTCAGCTAAGACGCGGTGAATTAGAGGAAATCAAAATCGATGACATGACGTTCAATTTACGACGTCCACAGGTGTTAATGCCTGCCTATTATTATGATGCACAGACTCAGGGTTATGTTTATCAGACCGGAAATCTTTACCCGCAACTGAACATGCCGTCACAGCCTGATACTTACACGCAACACCATCATGGTTATCCATCCAACATGGAGTCTTACGCTGAATCACCTCCACCTTACGTGGCAATTCAGCCGGTCTATACGCCCACTGCACCTCATTTCGTCTAGACTGATTAATTTCCTGGGGCGCCCCCTGCGTGTGCCCCAGCTTCAGATGCTAATAACAGTAACAGCTGAAGTGTTTATCCAATTCAGGGCAGAAGGTGTTTTATCTGCCTGAACCAATCTATTGAATCCATGCCTTACGGGCAACGTCCCGGAAGTTTTTTAGACATAATGCAATCTTGCCTCGATCTGCCCCCTTTCCGCGAAAGGCGTCATCATACTAGGCAACGTCCCTGAAGTTTTCTGAGCACCATTTAATCTTGAATTGAGCCCAGATTTCTAATTTAGCCTCGATCTGATCCCTCTCCCGCGAAAAGCATCATCATACAATCAAAGCTCCTGGCGCGGGAGAGGGGGCCGATCGAGGCGAAATAAAAAAGTTGCGCTCAACTCAAGATTGAATCGTGTCTAAAAAACTTCCGGGATGTTGCCTAATAAGCAATTAAAAAATGAATGGATTAATGCAGAGTAAGAGGAGTGAGAACAAGCAGCGCGTGCTGGGTTAAGGCCCAGCATCGCGTCAATTAAAGAGGGTTACTCGGTTAAGTCCGACATGGAAACGGCATGGTAACCCGCATCCACATGGATGACTTCAGCAGTAATGCCTGAAGCTAAATCAGAGCAGAGGAAGGCGGCGGTATTGCCCACTTCTTCCGCGGTGACATTGCGTCGCATCGGCGTGGCATTGGCATAGGAGGCCTGCATTTTTCGAAAATCCTTAATGCCCGCCGCAGCCAGCGTCTTAATGGGGCCTGCGGAAATCGCATTGACACGGATGCCTTTGGGACCCAGGCTTGCCGCGAGGTAGCGCACGGAGGCTTCGAGGCTGGCTTTGGCAATGCCCATGACATTGTAGTTGGGTACGGCCTTTTCAGCACCGTAATAGCTTAAAGTCAAAATGGAGCCGGTGTCAGTCATCATGGGAAGCGCGGCTTTGGCCAAAGCCACCAGGCTGTATGCGCTGATGTCATGGGCAATGCGAAACCCTTCACGGTTCACGGATTCAACAAAGTCGCCGCTGATTTGATCGGCTGGCGCAAAGGCGACGGAATGAATCACGATGTCGAGTTTATCCCATTGGTTGCTCAATTGCTCAAAAACGGCGTGGATAGCCTGATCACTGGCTACATCGCAGGGAAGCGTCAGGCTGGAACCGAATTCGGCCGCCATGGTTTCGACCCGCTCCCGTAACTTTTCATTTTGATAGGTAAAAGCCAATTGTGCGCCTTGCTCATGGAAGGCTTTGGCAATGCCGTAAGCTATCGAACGGTTACTGGCAAGGCCAACAATCAGAGCCTTTTTTCCATTTAAAAATCCCATCATATACTCCTCTAATCTTTTTTATGAGTCGCAAGCAGTTCGCGCATTTTGGCTTGAATCATGTCAATAGCAATCCGGTTTTCACCACCACGGGGAACAATAATATCCGCATAACGGCTTGAAGGCTCGATAAATTGCAGGTACATGGGCCTGACGGTCGTTTCGTACTGATGAACCACGGATTCAAAGGAACGATGCCGTTCAACCACATCCCGTTTTAAACGGCGGGTCAGGCAGACATCCAGGGGCGTTGACATGAAAATGCGGATGTCCATGATTTCACGCAGGGCTTTGTCGCTGAACAATAAAATCCCTTCCAGTACAATAATGGCATGCTGTCCCACCTTGCGGGTTTCAGGCAGGCGGATGTGTTTGGAATGGGAGTAAATTGGAATTTCTACCGATTCGCCATCCTGCAGACTTTTTAAATGCTGGCACAGCAGGGCGTGATCAAAGGCATTGGGGTGGTCGTAGTTGATTTTTTCCCTTTCGGCAAAAGGAAGATGACTGTTGTCTTTATAGTAAGCATCTTCTGAAATTACAACCACTTGCTCAGAACCAAGTTCATTGACAATGGTATTGGCTAAAAGACTTTTGCCTGAGGCAGAAGGGCCTGAAATCCCGATGATAATCGCTTTTTTACTCATGATCGTTTCATACTTAAATTTGTGCAAATGGTAAGCGTTTATGACGATAAATTCAATCGAAAACGCATGCAAAAGCTGGAAAGGGCATTCATTTCATGCATTAATCATGACGTTGCCTCTTTAATAATACATACAGGGCCCCTGTACCGCCGTCTTTGGGCTTGGCGCTATGGAAAGCCAGCACGGTGGGAATCTGTTTGAGCCAATGATTAACCAGGTTTTTTAACACAGGCGCTTCCCCATGCACGCCGCCTTTACCATGAATAATCAGAATCGAGCGATGCCCTGCTTCATATTGACAAAGGATAAAGGAAAGGAGTGTTTCTCGAGCATCTTCTGTGGTTAAGCCATGTAAATCCAGTTTGGCTTGCCAATGGATGGCGCCTGTTTTCAACTCCCGGAATCGTTTGGCTGGAATGCCATGGCTCGTGTACGATAAGGTCGTGTGTGCCAATACCTCGTCAGTATAATAGCTGGACAGATTCATCGCGGAGGGAGGTGGCGTTTCACGTCGCGGCTGTTTGGGTGGGGCGGTATGATTTTGCGGTGCTCTGATGTCACTCACAGGCGTGGCCTTACCCTTTTTGAGCGGTTTAACCGACTGCATGGCCTGACGAAACAACGCCTTGTCTTGATCAGATACCCCATCATCCGCCATTACTAAAACCCTTATACAAACCTAATTTAATTATACTCAATCAGACTGACAACATCACGCATGCGGCAGGAAAGGTAGTTATTGTTCTAAATTAAATCAGAACGTGATATAATCGATCCATTCGATCTCTTTGGAGTCTTTATGCCTAATACTAATCCCCTGACCATTGTGGAGTTAAGCCCCTTCTCTTCTTCCGAAAAAAGCGATGGCAATGCCTCGCAGGATCTTCCCTATTTTGAACTCGTTAAAGCAAGTAAAGACCATGGGAGCGTAGGGAGTGAAGCAGAGAGCCTGCCGCCTTATTTTGAATCGCCTGAAAACAAGAATGCCCATAAATCATCCAATAACAAATCTGAAAAAACAGAAACCGACATTGAGCTTGTTGCTACCAATGATGAGTATGACCGAAAAACCAGGGTAAAAATTGGTTCCGGTAATTTTTCTGTGGTGTATAAAATACAGAACGCCAGGACTGGTCAATGGGCAGCGATCAAAGAATTTGATGAGGAGAAGACAGTCGAAAAGGACGCAAAAATTTTAGACAAGCTCACTCAGAAGAAAAAAGCAACAGCATTGGAAGGAAAGTATACCGTTGATTTTTTAGACCGTATTGGGCTCGAAGGCAAATTTTACCTGGTGATGGAGTACATGCCGCAAGGTGATCTGGATGGGTTTCTTAATAATTTTAAAGCAATTCCCAGGCAAAACTGGGATGCTTACTGGAAAATCGCTTATCCAATCATGCTTCATTGCCTCAAAGGGCTGAATTTTATTCACAGCATGGGCATTGCTCATCGTGATATTAAACCGCATAACATCCTGTTAACTGCAACGTACCAACCGAAATTCTGTGATTTTGGGCTGGCGGGGGAATTAGGAAGTCAAGCAGAGGCTGTTGGCACGCCGCTTTACTGTGCCCCCGAAATTATCGAACTGTACAGACTCAATCAGAAATCCAAAGGGACAAAAGAGAAAGTTGTCAGCGACTTGAAGCTTGAAGCCAGTGCCGATTACTTTTCCCTGGGCATCACTTTCTGGGAATTGGCCGCTCGCGATGAAGTCTATGAAGACAACATGGACCAGTTATACCAAAATCGGGTGGTTAAGGGAGAGCGTTATGACTTGCCCGAACAATGCCCAGTGAAGGTTTCCACCATCATCCAGTCGTTATGGCACCAGGATCGCGCCAAGCGGCATATACCCGCTGACCTTGTTGAAGAAGACAGTTCAATGCTGGCTCCCAAATAACTTAACTTATCGTTTCACTCGCGATACGCCGCGGCTTAGCCCGCGGCAGCCCATCAACCAGCAGGCTGGACTAAACAGAGATGCCATCTCGCCGGCGAGGGAGTCTCGGCTCTGCTTAATAATTCGTTAATGTGTTTTTAATAAAATTCATAAGTATTAACTTTGATCAAAACAATCCTTGGCTAGACCGGGTCTGTCTTATTTTTGGAGTCTTTATGCCCAATACTCAACAGAGCGTAAATGAAGCGATTCACGCTTCTTCAAACGAGAACGAAGCCAACGAAAGCAAAACAATGCCCTCTCCCAGCGACGTGTCAGGCGGCAACAAGGGGAAGGAGATCAGCCAAATACCGGGTGACAAGTCAGAAAAAACAGACTGTGAGGAGGAGCTGATTGATTGCAGTACAGAGTACAAACCTGAAACCAAGACCAAAATTGGGATGGGCGCCTTTTCTGTTGTCTACAAAATACAACATACCGAGGCTAATCGTTGGATAGCCATTAAAAAAATCGATGATGCAAGCGTTGTCAATGAGGTGGAGGTTTTAAAAGAGCTCACCCGACAGAAAAATCAAACCCCCTTAGCAGGAAATTACACTGTTGATTTAGTGGGAAAAATAAGCTTAAAAAAACAACTCTACCTGGCTATGGAATATGCTCCGAAAGGGAACCTCGAAGCGTTTTTTAAAAATCATAAACAGATTCCTGTGACGTCATGGGAAGCCTATTGGAAAATAAGCTATCCCATCGTTGTGCAATGCATTAAAGGCATGCAATTCATACATAACGCGGGCTATGCCCATTGGGATGTTAAACCTCAAAACATTCTGTTAACGTCAATGTTTGAACCGAAGTTCTGTGACTTTGGTTTAACGAAAGCGATTGGCAGCCCGGTTGAACAAGTGGGTTCGCCGAGTTACTGCGCCCCGGAATTGTTAGAATTTTTACAACAAGAATCATTGGAAAACCGGGTTGAGCGGAAAGGGGAGCCTTTCACCCATTCGTTGAAAGTGACACGCGCCGGCGATTATTTTGCATTGGGTATTACCTTTTGGGAATTGGCCGCCCGCAAGGAAGCCCCGGAAAACGACTTGACTGAATTGGTTGAAAACAGAGTGAATAAGGCCGCGCGTTATGCTATTCCAGAATCCTGCCCTGTCAAAGTAGCCTCGGTCATCCAATCCTTATGGCATCATAATCCAGCAAAACGACGCCTGCCGGATACCCTGGAATTGCAAGAATTCAGCATCACCCCCTCCTCGTAAATCACCTTTTTAACGGTTTCGGGGCACAACAAAGCTTATTCCTGCTTGTACGACTGTACGGCATGTCAGTTGACTTTTTCTCGACTGACACTGGCAGAATATGGTTTAATTGACGCACAATTGCGTATAATTCTGCGCAATTAATTAACCATAAGGTACCTATGACTGCTCTGACTTTACCAGACACTTCCGAGTTGGTGACGATTCTTGATTTCATCCGTTTTGGCGTTAGCCAGGCGAATGCCCATGATTTGTATTATGGTCATGGCACTGACAACGCCTGGGATGAAATGGTGGCCCTGGTGCTTGGCAGTTTGCGGCTGCCACCGGATTACGATGACCGATTCTGGCAGGCACGACTCACTCCATCAGAAAAACAGCAGGTGACCGAGCAATTGTCACGCCGAATTATCAAGCGCGTCCCGGTGCCTTATTTAATTCAGCACATGACCTTCTGTGATTTGCCTTTTTATGTGGATGAGCGAGTGCTTATTCCGCGTTCGCCCATTGCTGAATTAATCAATCATCAATTTTCTCCATGGATTGACAGTGCAAAGGTACATCGCATTCTGGATTTATGCACCGGCAGCGGTTGCATTGCGATTGCCTGTTGCTATGCTTTTCCCGAGGCGGAGGTCGATGCGGTTGACCTGTCGGAAGACGCACTGACAGTCGCTGCCATCAATCAGGATCGTCATGCGCTTCACGAGTCGCTCTGTCTCATTCAATCCGATTGTTGGGACAATGTGCCGGCCGTCCGCTATGACATCATTGTGTCCAATCCTCCCTATGTTGGCGAGGAGGAAATGCAGACCTTGCCGCAGGAGTACCGCCATGAACCCGTGATGGCGCTTGAAGCGGCTAACAATGGCCTTGCCCTGGTGGAAAAAATACTGGCCAATGCCCATGATTATCTGACGGACCATGGCATTTTGGTCGTTGAGGTAGGAAATAGCGAGCAAGCGCTCTCTGACGCCTTTCCCGATCTGGAATTCACCTGGCTTGAGTTTGAAAATGGCGGCCAGGGAGTATTCCTGCTGACTCAGACCCAGCTTAAGCGCTATTTTGGCAAATAAGGAAGCAACATGAGCGGAAATACCTTTGGCCATTTGTTTCGAGTGACGACGTTTGGCGAAAGTCATGGCAAGGCATTAGGCTGTATTGTCGATGGCTGTCCCCCAGGTCTTGCCTTAAGTGAAGAGGTCATACAGCCTTTTCTGGATAAACGAAAACCCGGCCAATCCAAGTACACCACGCAACGCCGTGAGGCCGATAGCGTGGAGATTTTGTCCGGTGTTTTTGAAGGAGTGACCACCGGCACACCCATTGCCTTGCTGATTCGCAATCAGGATCAGCGCAGCAGTGACTATGAAGAAATAAAGCATGTCTTTCGCCCAGGCCATGCCGATTACACGTACCATCACAAGTACGGCCATCGTGATTACCGCGGCGGCGGGCGCTCTTCTGCGCGTGAAACCGCGGCGCGGGTGGCGGCTGGCGCCATTGCCCGTTTGTATTTGAAGCAGGAGACGGGGATTGAAATCGTTGGTTACCTGCAGCAAATGGGAGAGTTGATCCTCGATTTTGTTGACGAAAACGAAATCGATCGCAATGCTTTTTTTTGCCCTAACACGCATCAGATTGACGCGCTGGCCAATACCATTGATCAATTACGCCGGGAAGGGGATTCCATTGGGGCCCGCGTGAATGTCATGGCTCGAAACATGCCGGCGGGTCTGGGGGATCCGGTTTTTGATAAACTCGATGCGACGCTCGCTGCTGCCATGATGTCGATTAATGCCGTAAAAGGGGTTGAAATTGGTTCGGGATTTGCCGTGGTCACCCAAAAGGGGAGTGAGCATCGCGATGAAATGGATAAAACCGGTTTTTTGAGCAACCATGCCGGCGGCATTTTAGGTGGTATCTCCACCGGACAAAACCTGGAAGTCAGCTTGGCTCTCAAACCGACTTCCAGCATTATTAAACCCGGTAAAACACTGAACATTGCAGGGGAGGAAGTCACAGTTGTGACCAAAGGCCGCCATGATCCCTGTGTGGGGATTCGCGCCGTTCCTATTGCGGAGGCGATGATGGCTTTAGTGATCATGGATCACTATTTGCGTCATAAAGCACAGAATCGCTGATGGGGACGCTCCATGAGCCTTGACGTGGCGATGAACTTTCCCCAAGATTTGAAGACAACAAGACAATAAACGAGGTTATTATGAGCAGACGGCTGAATGTGGCGATCGTAGGGGCAACAGGCGCTGTGGGAGAAACGTTCTTGACGGTGCTTCAGGAGCGTGATTTTCCCGTGGATAAGTTGTATCCCTTGGCCAGTGAGCGTTCAGCAGGAAAAACGGTGCGATTCAATAACCGTGAACTGGACGTGCTGAATCTCGCTGACTTTGATTTTTCAGGTGTGCACATTGGATTATTTTCAGCGGGCGGTTCGGTGTCTAAACAGTATGCGCCGATCGCTGCGGCTGCAGGCTGCGTTGTCGTCGACAACACGTCCTGTTTTCGTTACGAACAGGATATCCCGCTGGTGGTTCCTGAAGTCAATGCGCATCGTATCCGCGAGTACACAAAGCGCGGCATCATTGCCAATCCCAATTGCTCCACCATCCAGATGGTGGTGGCATTAAAACCCTTGCAGGATGCCGTGGGAATCAAGCGCATCAATGTGGCCACGTATCAGGCGGTTTCCGGTACGGGCAAAAAAGCAATCAGTGAACTTATCCACCAAACCGGTGAGTTGTTGAATGGTCGTCCGGTGGATGCCCAGGTCTATCCACACCAGATTGCCTTCAATGTTCTGCCGCACATTGATGAGTTTCTGGAAAACGGTTATACCCGGGAAGAAATGAAAATGGTTTGGGAAACCAAAAAAATCATGGAAGATGACAGCATTCTGGTTAACCCTACCACCGTCAGGGTTCCGGTTCTCTATGGGCACTCAGAAGCCATTCATCTTGAATTAAAAAAACCGCTGTGCGCATCCGACGCACGCAAACTGTTGGCCAAAGCGCCTGGGGTCAAGGTGGTGGATGATCCAGCCAAGTTGCTTTACCCGACACCCTTCACCCATGCTATTGGACATGACGAGGTGTTTGTGGGCCGTATACGGGAAGACATTACCGATCCCTGCGGCCTGAATTTATGGGTTGTCGCTGACAACATCCGCAAGGGAGCGGCCACCAACGCTGTACAGATTGCTGAAATACTGCAACGTGAGTATTTATAATTTATACTGTGTAGTATGAGTACTAAACCAAAAATCGCTAACGCCTTCACTGGCCGTATGGTGACTGGAATTACCGTGTCTCCTGACTTGGGCACAATGGCTGGCGGTACGGAAGTCACGATTACAGGTCCCAATTTAAGCGCTGCCATCGGAGTAACCTTTGGCGGCAAAGCCGCCATGCGTTTTAAACTGGTCAATCCAACCACGGTAACAGCCCTTACACCCTCTGGACGCGGTATTGTTGATGTGGTGGTGGTGACCCGCCATGGCAATATCGTTCATCATGATGCGTTTACTTACAGTGAGTTACCGCAGGTTAAGCGCACGGGGTCCTATCTAGCCGATGAAACGGGCAGCATGGAACGTAAACGCCGCTTGATGGAGCAGGAAGGGCATCGTCAACTGGCCCGAGTGCATGCGCGTGAACACCCGGAAGAACAGCTGTCCAATGCACCGGAAGGGGAGTTGCAGAATTCCATTCAACAACATCCCTGGCTGGATGCCCAGCGCTTTGATGGCATTGATCCGAATTTGAATCCGGAACCGCCGCTCAATACCGAAGCCCGTCGCGAATTTGACAATGAACGGCGGGAGCAGGAAATGGAGAAACAGTTGCGTCTGGGGAATATGCCCAAATTCACGACTGCGCCTAAACCACAGGGACCTTAATCCATGACCATCGCCAATGACATCATCAGTTGCCGTGTGCCTGATTTTGAGCATTACCTGCGATTGGGTGAATCGCTCGATGACATTGATGAGTATGGGTTCACGCCATTGATTGAATGCGCCATTACTCGTCAGCCCGCCATTGCCGAGCAGTTAATCAGCCGGGGCGTGAATGTCAATAAAGCGGATGTGACTGGCAGGACCCCGCTGCACTGGGCTGTTGATAACCAGGATCTCGAACTGACCCGGTTGCTGCTCGAACATCAGGCTGATCCCAATGCCTATACCCATTCCGGACTTTCGGTGCTGGTTTATCCTGTTCTTCGCGGTCAGGATACCCTGAAACATTTACTGTACCAATACGGTGCCAAACTGGATTTTGCCCTTGATTTCATTCATGGCAAGCTGCTTGGTCATCGTTATGAATTAAAGGGCGATGTCGATATTGTCAATGCCAAAGGTGAGTTCATTGAGCTTGATTACGAAGGCTTTATTCTTGAATTTACCGTGGCAGTCATCAAGGATTCGTTGCGTCGTTTTACCAGCAGCTATTCTACCCGGCATTTACGGGAGCACTTTCCTTTTTTACATGAAATCATGGATGCCTTGGGCACTGCGGCGGAATTGCTTAAATTTCAGCATCATCCTCACCTGCAGGAAGAGCAGCTTCGTCAGATTGACCACTTAAGGCAGGTTCCCCTGTTAATTCTACCCGCCGCCAGCCGGGGTCATGCCATGGCCTTTATTCGTTATGGCCAATGGTGGGCGAAAATTGATCGCGGTGAGAACAGCCTGAAAGAAGGCAGTGTCAATATTTACCGCATCACCCGGCCGGACGCCTTTAATCTGGCATTCATTAAGGAATTCCTCTACCGAAAACAGGGTCGTAAGTATTTTCATCAGACCATCAATCAACAACTGGGATTGGTGCCGACGGCACAAATGCCCATCAGCTCACAAATCAGCGGCAATTGTTCGTGGGCCAACGTTCAATCCGTGGTTGCTGTGGGTTACGCCCTGCAGAAAATGGCTCTAAATGGACGCCTGGATGACGAAGAAGCCATGGGTCTTTATGATAGCTGGGTTGAGTGGGATAAAGACCGGGCGCTTGATGAGTGCGTTCATCGCTTTTATCTTGCCGATCCTGTTCGCAAAGCCAGCTTTGCCGCCATGTTAGGCGCTGTGCTTTTTCAAGCCTGTGATCACAGCCAGTCCCATCACATTGCCCGTGCCGAAAAAATAGTAACCATACTCAATCTACCGGAGTATTATTATATACTGCAAAGCTACCTCGAAACGTATTGCATCAAACGCTTAACCCGCCGCGGCAATAATCTGCTGAAACTCCTGGATGACTGCGGCATTAATCCCAATATCGGCGTCACGCCGATTGCAACGGGATTAGAGGATTCCAATTAAGCTTGCCGGGGCTTGTTGACGCCCAGGCAGGTCATCAGGTCAATTAATCGTATAGGAAGACGCTGGAATCAAGACCTCTTCTTTGCTGTTTTGAGGTTTGAATCGCGATTTAAGCTGTTCAATAAGCAACTGAGTTGAGGTCGGCTTGTCGCGATCCTCAACGAAGAAGAGATTGCGGTGCTGGCTAAGGACTTTGGAGACCGGCACGATGACGTCGCTCGACGCGCTTTTGAATTTCTCCGCGTTTTGCCAGTTGTTGATGATCAATGGAATATTCACATCCTCAGCCGTATTGAACGCCTTCAGAATTTCTTCTTTTAATAGTTGTAAGGCTTCAATTTTTGCTTGCGGACTGCTTAAGAACGGGTTGTATCGAGTCGCGCTTAAGTGCTTGATGTGACTGTCGAGTAATTGTTGTATCTCGAGGTGTTTCCCATGCGTTTCCATAGCCGCTGTATACACCTCTTCGGATTCCATTTTTTGAATATACAATGTACCAATAGGGAGCCCAGGATTGTGGGTCGCCTTGTACATGTCGACCCCTTGAATGACATTAATGTTGTCATCGACAATTAAAATGCTGCTGACCCAATCCGGTTTGTGATGCAGAAAGAAATCGAGCATCAGCGACTTGGTATGGCCTTGCTGTTCGCCGGATTTTTTGCCCAGATCAACATAACCATTGTTCTCCGCCAGATAATCAGTAAAAACCTTTACCATGGTGCTTCTGGTCTCTAAATTGTCAGCGAGTGAGGAGGCATTGGGATCAAACGCCTTGTTGGCTTCGTCATAGCTGCATCCAGGGCGGTTCTTTTCAGGAGAATACTGTTGCAATCCAGTGACGAAAGGGTTTTTACTTATGAATTGTTGATCACTAATTGCTTTAGTAAATGCCGCACCAGAATAGGTTGACAGTTTAGTTTCCAACAGGGCCCTGTCGAGCTTTTTCGCTTCGTCACCGCTTAATTGCGACCACAGAATATCGCAGGGGTCAGTACACCATGGACAGTAAGCCCTTTGTTTTGAAGGTGTTGAATCAGTTCCCTTCGCTCCCGAATGGAAGAGTTCCTAAAGACCATGTCGGTGAACAGGTAGACGTCTTTAATGCTTTTTTTACTAAAGCCTCGATAAGTGTGTCGTTATAAATCGCGCCGCCGTCATCACTGTTTGGATCAGGAAAAATAAGGGTATGATCCACATCAAGAAATGCAACCGGTTTAACCATAATATTAAATCTCCCAATTTAGGTAAGCCTAGAATAGGCCTTGAGTATTAAGGGAAGATTAAAAGAGCAGACTGTTGAAGAAGAATAACGTTAAGACGTTGAGCCTTAATGTTAAGGGATAAAACGTGCGGATTGGCATCAGGAGTTCTGAGAGGCTCCCATTGCGGGGCAGGTTGACTGAACATGCTGCGGGTTAGTGGCGGCAAAAAAATGGCCATGGCGCACGCCATGGCCAAAGCGTTAATCAATTGTCTGTTGACTCCCGGTTAACTGCTTCTTTTTTTTTTGCTGCTTCCTGCTTCATGGGCAGGACCCGTCCGTTTTGATTTTGATGGCCGCCACTCGCATTTTTCTTGCGTTGCTGCTGCTGTTGCGGTTGCGCGTTTCGCTGCGTATTCCCCGCGGGGCGTCGGCGGCGATTGCTTTGATTGTGGCTTCGGCGCTCTCCGCTATGCAGGGTGTGCTGATGGCGAGGTTGACCGCTGTGAGGTTGCTTTTCAGTACGATGACTGGTGGCTGGAGCGACTTCTTCGCCGCCAAACAAACTCTTCCACAAACGTTTGATAAACCCGTTTTGATTCGCCTTGGTGACTTTGTGTGAGGTGAATGATTTCACGGCTGGTTCATCCGCTTTAACATTGTCTTGCTCCGTGCGGACTAATGACAGTTCAGGCGGCTGAATCAGGGTATAGCTTGGCTTTTTGTTTTTACCGACATTGTCTTCTTTCAGCCGGGTAATTTCATATTGCGGCGTCTGCATGTAGGGGTTGGCGATGATTAAAACTTGAACGCCATGTCGTTTTTCAATATTCAGTAAAAAATCGCGTTTCTCATTAATAATGAAAGTGGCCATTTCAACCGGCAGTTGCACCTGCACTTCCGCGGTTTTTTCCTTTAAGGCTTCTTCTTCAATAAGACGGACAAGAGACAATCCATGAGACTGAATATTACGGACAGTGCCGCGGCCTTCACAGCGCGGACAAACTTCCTGTGCCGTTTCGCCTAACGACAATCTTAAACGTTGGCGTGACATTTCCAGAAGACCGAAGCGGGAAATGCGCCCTACTTGAATGCGGGCTCGATCCGCCTTTAAGGCTTCTTTTAAACGGTTTTCAACATCGCGCTGATTTTTACTGGAGCTCATGTCAATAAAATCAATGACGACCAGGCCGCCCAAATCGCGCAGACGAAGTTGCCTTGCGATCTCATCCGCGGCTTCCAGGTTGGTATTCAGCGCGGTGGTTTCAATGTCAGAACCGCTGGTGGCTTTGGCTGAGTTCACGTCAATGGACACCAGGGCTTCGGTTCTGTCGATCACCAGGGCACCACCGGAAGGCAGCATCACTTCGCGTTGGTAAGCGGTTTCGATTTGACTTTCAATCTGATAAAAATTAAACAGCGGTACCGTGCTGTTGTACAACTTCAGGTTAGGCAGAAAATCAGGCTTGACCTGCTCAATGTATTGCTTGGCTTTGACATAAGAAATTTGATCATCAATGATGATTTCGCCAATGGACTTGCGCAGATTATCGCGAATGGAGCGGATAATGACATCGCCTTCCTGATGAATCAGGCAGGGGGCGAGTTGCGTCGTATACGCCTGGCGTATTGCCTGCCACTGGTTGCACAGCATATCCAGATCGCTTTGTAACTCATCGAGGTTTTTGCCAACGCCGGCCGTGCGAATGATGAGGCCCATGTCGTCGGGAAGCTGCAGGGCGTTTAAGGTTTCTTTTAATTCATCCCGATCATCCCCTTCAATGCGGCGTGAAATACCCCCGGAATTGGGATTATTCGGCATCAGAACCAAATAGCAACCGGCCAGGGTAATAAACGTTGTCAGGGCGGCGCCTTTATTACCGCGTTCTTCCTTGTCCACCTGAATGAGAAGCTCCTGCCCTTCGCGAATCAGCGAAGTAATCGGCGGTTTGTTGTCGTCGGTGTAGTCGTTTAAATTTTTGCTTAAGTATTCTGGCGCAATTTCTTTTAAAGGAAGGAAGCCCTGACGCTTGGCGCCGTATTCAACGAATACCGCATCAAGGCTGGGTTCGCGCCGCGTGACCACGGCTTTGTAAATATTGCCTTTTTTCTTAATTTCAGAAGGACAATCAATATCCAAATCATAGAGATGATTGTCTTTCACAAGAGCAACACGTACCTCTTCGGCCTGCGTTGCATTGATTAACATTTTTTCCATCGGTTACCCCAATCAGGGCGCAACCCACACAGGTTAAGACAGTTCAAAGGCCTCAGGTTTGTGTGACAGTCGACAACGTCACATGACAGGCTTGCCCATAACAGGGTCATGGAACAAATAATACAGTAATGTTCAAGTCGAAACCTTTACTGTTCTGCCGTCTGACTTACATCACAAACCAGTTCTTTAAGCACCCCAATACGAAGGACAGACCGCGTGCATACGACCGACTCGTAGTACGGTGCATGCTGATGGGTATCATCAGTCATTACTGGTTCTGCAAAAAACAAGGGCATCACGCGCTGTTTTGTACAGTCGTGATCCCTGGCGGGTTGATTGCATGGTAAGTAATGTCTAATGTCAGGCATGTCTGGCATGCGCGGGTATCTGAATGAGTTTGTCTTCAATTTGGCTCTGTATTGGGTTGCTTCCTTCTGTCTTAGCCTGAGGGAAGCGCGTTTTAATTATAGAATTCAACAACAAAAACTCGTGAATCCTAAAACAGCCGCGTGGATACCATCGGCTGCTGAATATTTTTATTCGTTTATGCGTTATAATTCGGTCGCGGAAAAATTATTCCCCGCAGTCATTAATGATAGCAAAAAAATCGGCTACAGCAAATAGGTTTAAGCAGAATGAGTGATGTAAAATACACCGAAATCCAGGCTGAGGAAGCAGGGCAGCGTCTTGATAACTACCTGATGCGCGTGCTTAAGGGCGTGCCAAAAAGCCACATCTACCGCATTATCCGCGGCGGGGAGGTCCGGGTCAATAAAAAAAGAGCCCAAGTGTCAACCCGTCTGGCCGCGGGGGACAGGGTGCGAATTCCACCGGTTCGTACAACGCAGGATAAACCGGTTTTTGTTGGCCTAAAGCTGGAGCAACGCCTGAAAGACAGCGTGATCTTTGAAGACGAGCGCCTGTTGGTCATTAATAAACCAGCAGGAATCGCCGTGCATGGCGGCAGCGGCTTAAGCCTGGGTGTGATTGAAGCATTGCGCAAAATGCGTCCTGATCTGGCCTATCTTGAACTGGTTCACCGTCTGGATCGCGAAACCTCAGGCTGCCTGCTGCTGGCTAAAAAACGCAGTGTTTTGCGCGCAATCCAGGCCTTGCTGGAAGCAAGGGAGGTGACCAAAACCTACTGGGCTTTGCTGGCGCATCCCTGGTCGGGTAAAAAAAATCAGGTTGTTGAAGCCGCGCTTGAGAAAAACAGACTTAAATCCGGCGAGCGGATGGTGACGGTCAACGAGGAAGGCAAAGCCTCACAGACTCTGTTTAAACTGCTTGAAAATTACACGTGCGCCTGTTGGGTAGAGGCATCTCCCAAGACGGGACGAACCCATCAAATCCGTGTGCACAGTGCGCATCTTGGCCATCCCATCGTTGGTGATGAAAAATATGGTGAAGTCATCAGCACAGGCGATGTAGAATTGGATCAAAGCCGGCTATATTTGCATGCGCGGGCAATTCAATTTAACCTAAATGGCATTAAGCACGTGTTTGAAGCCACTCTTGATGAACGCTTTGCCAACACGTTGAAAAATTTACGCTCAAGGAGCTTTTTATCTCATGAGTAAGCGATACCGCTTGGTAGTTTTCGATTGGGAAGGAACCTTAGGTGATACGCTCGGACAAATTTTAAACAATGTGGCCGTCGAAGCGCGCCGTTTAAATTTTGGGGAACTGGATGAACAACTGGCCCGCCAATCCGTGGAGTTGGGGTTGGTGAAGGCCATGAAAATTGTTTTTCCCCACCTGAATCTGCAGCAGCATCAACAATTATTGCAGGCGGTTCAGCAATCCCTGGTGTCGCGGCATGCGGATGTTTACTTGATTCCCGGAGCTAAATTAATCGTTGAACGGCTCACGGCCGCCGGTGTGGATGTGGCGATTGCCACCAATAAGGGCCAACAGTCTCTGCAGCGGGCTTTGCAGCTTTCCGGGCTTGATGCCCTGATTAAAGTCACTCGTTCGGCGGGACAGACACCGCCCAAGCCCTGTCCGCAGATGCTTGAAGAAATTTTAGATGAATTCTCTCTGACACCGAAAGACGCGATCATGGTTGGGGATTCAGTCACGGACATTGAAATGGCGAAAAGCATTGGCATGGATGCGGTGGGCGTTGATTTTTATCACCAGCAACGCGAGGCCCTGGAAGGCGCGGGTGCGCTTTGCGTGTTCGACGACTTTCAGTTATTCGCCGAATTTATCCACTTACCGGAGTTTTCAAGGAAAAGCGAGTTATGACCACGTTAACCAGCCTGCCTAATCTTCTTACCCTGGCCCGAATCGTGTTAATCCCGGTTTTTATTGTGACGTTTTATTTGCCTTCCCCGGTGGCTCATGGCCTGGCGGCGGCCATTTTTGCGTTAGCGAGCTTTACCGACTGGCTGGATGGTTATCTGGCAAGACGATTAAAACAAATGTCGCCTTTCGGGGCTTTTCTGGATCCCGTTGCGGATAAATTACTGGTGGCCAGTTCGTTGTTGCTGCTGGTCGGGGCCAGGGACATTGATTACATTACCTTGCCTGCCATTGTCATCGTCGGTCGCGAGATCGTTATTTCTGCCCTGCGCGAATGGATGGCTGAGATTGGGCGCCGGGCCAGTGTGACCGTGAGCTACATCGGGAAGATAAAAACCACCGTGCAAATGGTTGCCCTGGTGTTACTGATTGCCTTTTACCCTGCCCAATCCTGGTGGGGTGTTTTAGGCTTTGTGCTCCTCTATGTGGCTGCGATTTTAACGATTTGGTCAATGGTTATTTATTTGTCCATTGCCTGGCCTGAACTCACAAAAAAAGTTAATTGAATGAGTTGACAGGAAGTGAATTTGAGGTAGAATGCCACCTCAAGAGATGCGGGAATAGCTCAGTTGGTAGAGCACAACCTTGCCAAGGTTGGGGTCGCGAGTTCGAGTCTCGTTTCCCGCTCCAAATTAAAGCGACCCAACGTCGCTTTTTTTTTCTGCAAAACACTGGCTGTGTGGCAGAGTGGTTATGCAGCGGCCTGCAAAGCCGTGTACGCCGGTTCGATTCCGGCCTCAGCCTCCAAAAAAATGCCCAGGTGGCGAAACAGGTAGACGCAAGGGACTTAAAATCCCTCGGGAGTTAAATCCCGTGCCGGTTCGACTCCGGCCCTGGGCACCAATCGATTAAAAAGCGGCCGCTAGTATTTCAACACTGTTTTTCGCCCTGTCTTTTAACCCCGGCGCATCTAATAAATTGTGTGCTTTAATTCGTAGCTTCTCATTCCCAGTAATTAAAAAAGCCCTTTTTAAGAATCAATGGCAAGAACGGGATTGCGCTCTAGCTGATCAGAGACTGTTTCATAATGGTCGGTCCTTATCGACTGGATGGCCAAGTCGTGTCATTAGGAAACAATGACGGGGCTTGCCTGGAACCGATGACGTTAACGCGTTCCCATCCAAGGGATTATATATAATCATTTAAGCTTTCTGCCAACGGGTACACCCTTATAAGGCCCAGGGCTTTGCTTGTGAGAGATAATTTTCCCTTCGGTACGGTCAATTTTTACATAGCGCTCCGTCTTTGGATTTTTAACCTGTACAATGTCATGTTTTACCATAGTGTATCCCACAGTGTATGTTCAATATTAAGTCTAGTGATCAATAAAATGGTACATAAATTAGCTGCTTGTTTTAAGCGTGTCTTTTACGTCTGTTTTTAACACTTAAAATTTGATATGATAACATAACTCCAAGAGAAAATTAGGGATTGAATTCGATTCTGGCTTTTGTCATCCATTAAAGTTTACACCAGTTGATCCCATGCCAAATAAGTACCTGATTCCGTTTAAAAACGCATTATCCAATTACCTCAACCAAAGCAAACGTACCCATTATTCGTTTCAATCAAATGAAAAGCGTATTTATCAAAGCGATTTTTTAGGGTTCTTTCGACACAGTCAAACCGTGTATCCGGCCGTGCAGGAATTACAAAAAAAATTAGCCGAAGCGGATGACGAGGCAGCCAAAGGCATTATCAAACTTCACTTTATGGATAAGAAGAATAAATGGAATAATTATTCATTCAATCATTACCTGCTGGATGAACTCTATAAAATAGAGTCTCCGGAGGATTGGGAAAAGGAATGGAAATCCTTTGATCCAAATCCGATTGTCTATTATCAGGGAATTTTATTCAGGGGTTCGGCAGAGTCTACCGCCCATTGCTTTCAATACGGAATAATAGAAAGCACCCCATCGGAGTATCTCGAGGATTACATTCAGGATATGAATGGGGCGATTGGAGTATCCACCACCAAATCTTTTCAGGTCGCAAAAAATTATGCGTTGCCAACTCTTGTTATCCGCAATGAGGTGATCCTGGCTACCAAGCCTGTTTGGGCTGAATCGTTTATTTACGTCATTGATTTTAAAGGAAAGACAGCCATTGATCTGGAGGCCACGTTTAAATTAAGAGATAAAAGCAGCTCGGCTAAATTGTCAGGGAATAAGAAAGAAGTCAACATCGTCGGCACGGTTTCATCAGAAGAAATTCTGGGTGCGTTTTATGTTAACCGTCTCGGGAAAATAAAATGGCATGTTAATCCTCATCGTAAAACGCCATGGGATGCGGCATCCCTGGAGGCATTACTCCCCAAGGAATTTTATGATGAACTGAGCAAAGAAACCAAACCGTCATTGTTCAAGCCGGTATTTTCGTGACTGCCGTTTGTTAATGCGGGTTTTTTGGTTTCCTTATGTTCCGGCTTAAAAAATAAAGAGTGGTTTTCTTTAAATAATGATTTGGCGGATTGCTGAATAAAAGCCTCCTGCAAGTTGCTTTGCAGGGTTTTAAAGAGGAACAGGGCGTTTGGAACCCTTTCATCACGGCTGGAATTAAGCTCCCAGAGAAGCAACAAGTAGTTGACTCCCGCTTTCATGAGCGGTAACCAGTACTCCATGCGGTTATCGCCATCCGGATCATAGTTTTTTATCAAATGGGCCTCTTCAACAGGGGAGAGAGAGGATTTGAGGGAAAACAACGCCAGATCGTAACTGCGATGATTTTTGCCGGAATATTCCCAATCCACAATCACCGTCTTGCGATCATTGACATAAATACTGGAGGGCAGCAGATCATTATGGGAGGCGACAAACTCTTTATCCTCTTGAGTGACTAAAGAAAAAATACTGACAACCACACGATAGATTGCAGTCATTTCCATGTTTCCACTGTTTCTTAAGCGGCGGCTGGCGGTGCTTAAGGTGTGTTGAAAGGAATAATGGTTTTTAAAATGCACCCGCTGATGATACTGCTGTATTGTTTTGGCCACAGCCTGGATCGTGCTTATTCGGGAACCATTGGCATTGATGCGAGTAAAATTCGTTGTTTCATCCTGCCAATCGCAGATTTGAAATCCCTCCTCAGGTTTATTGGCTACTAACGCGGTATCAAATCCCTGGTTCTGTAATTGCTCAAGGTTGTGGTGTTCACTCTCGCGACTAAAGGGAGGCCATAATTTACCATTAATACGAATTAAATAACGCTTGTTGCTCCTATCGCTCACGATTAAAAACTGATTGGTTATCCCACCTTCAAAAGCATGGGATTTTGCCTCAGTCACCGACTCTGTCAGCACAATTCCTCGCTTGTTAAACTCGCGTTGTATTGCTTCTGCTTTCGTTTTCATGATCCCCTCCAATTCTAAACAAGAACAGAGTGATTATAAAAATAACAGTCAAATAAGAAAAATCGATTGAATTGATAACGAGGATAGATTTAAATTATGATTTGAAGAATTAGCCGTTCAATTTGCCATTGTGTGAGCAATTAAAATTGAAAAAAAACATTTCAAATCACGTTGGATTACTATACATTAGAAGGCCTCCCTCATGCGGGTGTAGTTCAATGGTAGAACTTCAGCTTCCCAAGCTGACGGCGTGGGTTCGATTCCCATCACCCGCTCCAAGACTTGATTGTCATTCTTCTCCTACGCGTCGGCTCATGAGGTTGGTAACGGCCTGTCGAGGGGTTATTTTCGATTGCAGGAGAGTATTAATCTGGGTGCAAATGGGCATGTCGACTTGATGATCGCTCGCTAATTTGCAGACCTGAGCCGCATTGTGCCTGCCTTCGACCACTTGGCCAATCGTGGCCTCCGCTGTGGCAAGATCCATGCCCTCGCCAAGATATAAACCGAAGCGTCGGTTACGGGATTGATTGTCTGTACAGGTCAACACCAGATCACCCACCCCGGCAAGCCCCATAAAGGTTTCTTCCCGCGCGCCAAGCGCCAATCCCAAACGCCGCATTTCCGCTAAACCACGGGTAATCAATGCCGCTTTGGCATTGGCACCAAACCCCAAACCATCACTGATACCGCAGGCGATGGCCAGAACATTTTTAACTGCGCCACAAAGTTGCACACCAATGATGTCATTGCCGAGATAAACGCGCAGATTGTCATGATGCAGAGCCTGCTGCAGGCTTTTTTGATACTTGCCATGATTGCCTGCCAACGTCACTGCCGTGGGTAATCCCTGGGCAAGCTCTTTGGCAAACGAAGGGCCTGAAAGGATAGCAAGAGGGTAGTTTGCCCCCCAGTGTTCTGTGACTAACTCAGAGAGCAGGCGATTACTCGCCGGATCGATGCCTTTGGTTAACCAGGCGATGCCCCGTTCAGGCCTCTGCAATTTAGCCAGCAACGCGGCAAAGGCATGCGAAGGAACGGCGATAATCACTTCGTCCGCGCGCTGTTGACAAGCCGCTAAATCGGCTGTGGCTTCTAATGGTGTGGGAAAGGATGTATCAGGAAGGTAGCGCGAATTGCAGCGGTCGCTCTGCATTGTTGCCATGTATTGGCTGTTTTGTCCCCAAAGCAGAACCCGATTGCCATGCCGGGCTAAATGAATGGCTACTGCGGTTCCCCAGGAGCCGGCTCCCAGAATGGCAATCGTCTTTTCAGTCATGATTAGTGTGCAGATTCTGTCTCGGATTGGCCTGTTTTTTGTTTTTCCTGTAATTGCTGCATGTACAGCGCGTCAAAATTGATGGGCGCTAACACCAGCTGCGGGAAACTGCCGCGAATCACGTGAGCAGTAATGGTTTCGCGTGCGTAAGGGAACAGGATGTTGGGGCAAAAACTGCCAAGCAGATGATCCAGTTGCTCTTTGGGCGCGCCTTCAATCGTAAAAATACCGGCTTGCTTGACTTCCGCCAGAAAAGCCACGGCATTTTGATTTTTAACTGTCGCGGTGACGGTCAAAACCACTTCATAAATGTTATTTTCAAGTTGACTGCTCGCTGTATTTAAATCGAGCGTCAGTTCCGGTTCCCATTTTTGCTGAAAAACAGCCGGCGTGTTTGGGGTCTCAAAGGACGAATCTTTCATGTAAATGCGCTGAATCATAAATTGCGCTTCAGCGTGTTGCGGTTGATTTGCCTGTTCAGTCATAGTTGTCAGCCTTTTAAAAGTTTATCCAAACGCCCCTGTTGTTCAAGGGCATACAAATCATCACAGCCACCGACATGCTGGCCATTGATAAAAATCTGCGGCACGGTGCGGCGTCCGCTCTTGTGAATCATTTCATCGCGAAGCGCGGGATTATCGTCAACGCGAATTTCGTCATAATGTACGCCTTTGCTGTCCAGCAGCTGCTTGGCGCGAGAACAGTAGGGGCAATAGCCGGTGCTGTAAACGACAATGGTGGTCATCTGTTATTTTCCTTTTACTAAAGGCAAGTCGGCAGCCTGCCAGGCACTGATGCCGCCGGCCAGCACCACCGGATTGACAAATCCTTGTGTACGCAATTTAGCAGCCAGGGCCGCTGATTGCAAACCGCGTCCACAAACAAGAATGATGGGTTTGTCTTTGTACTTGTCCATTTTATTCTGCTCAAAATCGTCCTCGGTGGCGCGAATGGAATCGATGATGTGGCCTTTACGGTAATTTTCGGCATCGCGTAGATCGATGACGACAGCATTGTCATCGTTAATTAATTTAATCGCTGCCTGTGGAGGCAGTTCTTTGCCGCGGCTACGCTGTGCCTTCAGTTCATTAACAAAGATCATGATCAGGACGACAATCAGGGCTGTCACCATGGCCCAATGATGAATAATAAACGTTTTGAACTGTCCCATGCTTTACCCGTCTCATCTAAAAATAGCAAATTATCCTTAGAATGCCTGCATAACGCAAGGCATCTTGTTAATTACCTGCCGCCATGGCCTGCAAACGTTTGATTCGTTCGGCAGTAATGGGATGGGTAGAAAATAATTCGGCTATTTTCTGACCACTCAGGGGGTTGACGATAAACATATGCGCCGTATTAGGGTGCGCATCGGCCTCGGTAAAATCTTCCTGTTGACTGGCAGTTTCCAATTTGGCCAACGCACTGGCAAGCCATAAAGGATGGCCAGTAAGCTCAGCGCCAAACGCATCGGCTTCATATTCCCGCGAACGGGAGACGGCCATTTGAATCAATCCAGCAGCCAAGGGCGCCAGAATCATCATCAGCAATCCGACCACGGGATGCGTGTTTTCATTGTCGCTGTTATGGTTGGCAACCGAGGTCCACATGAACATGTTGGCGATACTGCCAATGGCACCGGCCAGTGTTGCGGCAATGGCGCTGATGAGCGTGTCCCGATGAACCACGTGAGCCATCTCATGGGCGAGAACGCCGGTTAATTCCTCCGGGGTCATTCGCGTCAAAATGCCGCTGGTGACGGCAATGCTGGCATGTTCAGGATTACGGCCCGTGGCGAAGGCGTTGGGCGTTGGATTATTGATGAGATAAACCCGGGGCATAGGTATCTGCGCTTTTTTCGCCAGTTGCGACACGATGGTGTACACCGGGTGGGAGGGATCAAGGGGTTGGGCATTGTACATGCGCAGTACAATTTTATCCGAATACCAATAAGCGCCCATGTTCATGACAAGAGCCAGTACCAGGGCTATCATCATGCCGACCTGACCGCCAAGCAGCCTCCCAATGATCATCAACACGGCGGTTAAGGCTGCCAGTAAAATAAATGTTTTAATGTTATTCATTGTATTCTCCCCAACAGCATTTATCTTTCAGGTTAGTTTAATTTTCACCGCTTTCAAGCGTCATTTTCATAGGCTTTGGTCACTTCTTCCAGGCGGTGTCCAATGGTGGCCGAGGGTGCTTTTATGAGCAGCAAGGCAGCCAGGGTTGGCGCTATGTCAATGGTTTCTACCGGACGGGTCAGGTGTTGAGGCTTAAATCCCGGATTGACAAACAGCAGGGGCACATAACTGTCATAATTCCAGGGTGATCCATGATCCACACGGGCTTCTGCATTATTTTCCATGGCCTGATAGGGCGGTGGAACCAGGTACAAATCGCCTGCGCGGCCGGGGAAAGCCATTTTATCGACTTTAGCGCTTAACCAGTCGTATTCCGTGCCACGCAGAGGCAGCGGGTAAGCCTGGAAAATATCCCGACGCTGACGCAGTAATTCTGCGAGGTAGGTGCTGACGGTATTGACGCTGAGCTCATGATCATGGATGAGTTGATGATCGAGGTAAACATAGGGGCCGTCCACTTCAAGCAATGTCGTGGCGGGCAATTGGAAGTGCTTGACCAGTGCCTGTGTTATCTGTTGTTTGACGCCGGCCACATCAAGACGCGGGTTTTCCTTCATCTGATGACTCGCCAGGAAGGCGGGGGAGTCGCTGACGCCATGATCGGCAGTTAAAACAATCAGCGTATTTTCAAGACCGACCTGCTCATCAATGGCCTTAAGCAAATGGCCCAGTGTTTGATTTAAGCGCAGCAAATTGTCTTCCGATTCGAGGCTGTTGGGGCCGAATTGGTGGCCAACTGCATCGACTGCAGAAAAACTGATGCCTAAATAATCAACTTGATTCCGGCGGGTTCCCAGTTTTTCCTTTTTTAAGAGTTGAATGGCGAAATCGCCTGTCAACTCATCCGCATAGGGACTCATGGACAGGAATTTGTAGTAACTTTCAGAGTTCGGTTCGCCCAAGTCATGCGGGAAGTGATAACCATACGCAGGGAAACGATGAGTCAGCCCGGGGGCCTTAGCATAATGGTATTGCTCAATGCGTTTGCTTAAAGTCCAGATTTGTTGTTTGGGTTGATAACGGCTGTTCCAATCGGCAACCCAGCCCGGGTAAGCTGAATAATAATGCTGACTGGTGACAAAGCCACCGTTTTCCTTGTCAAACCAAAAGGCTTTACCCGCGTGTCCGGCCAGAGTGATGGCGGCGCGATCTTTAAACGAAACGCCGAAGGCACGTCCCTTTTGTGATAAAACCAGCTCGTCACTTAAGGTTGACGCCAACAGGTTGCGGGGCGAGCGCCCGTCAACGGTTTTGGTGGTATGCGGCGTTGGTAAAATACGGCTTTCCGGGTCTTCCATGCAGTAAACGCTTTTTTTAAGTGCCGGATCAAACCAGTCATTCGCCACCACCCCGTGCAAGGTGGGGTAAGCCCCGGTGGCAATGGTCGCATGCCCCACGCAGGTGACGGTATGGGCGTGTGGATGGTGGGCGTTCTGGTAGTCTAAGCTGTGCGTCAATAAATAATGAAAACCGCCGTCGCCAAAATCCTTGCTGTACTGGTGCAATAAGTCACCGCGTAATTGATCAACAACCAGCTGAACAATCAGCCGGGGCGGTTTGGGGGCCGCAATCAGGGGCAGGGGGAGCAACAACAGGGCGGCAATGAGTTTCTTCATGGTCAATCCTTTCTGCAATAAAGCTTGCCGCATCGTAAAGGAGATTGGTTAAGGGGTAAAGAGGTTTTATTACTTCAAAACGAAGAAGGGGAGCGCTTAAAAGCATTGTTCTGGATTCAAATCTGGGAAAATAACCGTCCACTCTGCTTTTAAAAAATGCAAATTACAGCGGGATTTCGCATTATATCAGCAGGTTGTAAATTGATTAAGACGTTTAAAGAAAAGCCATGACGAATTGGTTTAATTCGTATACACTAACTTTTCGGTGCGATCTTGACACCGAAACCTATTAATGGAGTTTAAGGAGAAAGAAGATGGGTTTTCAATACAAATCATATCCGGAATTGAAAGAGGCCTGGACAGAAACGAAACGTCTTTACTGTGCGCATCATGCAGCCACCGATATACATCATTTGCCCTCGAACCGTAAGCATCGCCAAGTTCAATTGGAAGTGATCGAAAATGTCTTTTCCGAAATTGAAAAAAATGAAAAGATCGACCCAACACGTCGAGCAAAGATAATAACTGGCTTTGTACATATCCTCCGTGAAGAAATTAAAAAAGCAGGTGAGCAAGGAGGTTATTTAAGCCGTCTTTTAAAAAGCATGATTGGTGAAACAGAAAAAGGCGATACCCTTGAAAAAGGCCAGACTGAAAACCTGTTGGATGCAGGCTCTGCGGATTCCATGGTTTTAGCGGCATGGCAGTTCTTTAATAGCGTCGTTTATGAAAATGGAAAATCCAGTGAGAAGGTGCGCAAAGAGCATGCTTTTAAAGTAGATGGCCTTGACATAAATAAATACCATGGCCACATGGTCACATTGAAAGAGCGTTATAGTCAGACAGTATTTAGCTCAGCCCATACAAAAACAGAAAAAGAACTTCAGGCAGAGGCTGAAGAACTGAAACGAGCTGAGAGAGAAAAACACCCGAGTATGATGCAATCAGTAAAAAATGGTCTGTCTTCTTTCATTTGGGGTGCAAACACCAAAGCAGATAAACAAGAGAAGGCCGAAGAAGTAGCCGATTTGAATCCACAACAACCAAGCAACAGCTGATAAGCCCAAGACACCCCTCCAGAGAGGGGTGTTTTTTTATTTGTCAACCGGATACCCCGCTTTCATCCAATCCATAATCCCGCCATCCAGCGAATAAAGCGCTGTGTAGCCTAAGTCTTTGAGCGTTTGGGCAGCGGTTAACGAACGCACGCCGCCTTTGCAATGCAGATAAACCGGGGAATCAAGATCGGGTGCTACGTCTTTGATGCGACTGGCAATTTCATCTTTTGGAATGTGGTGCGCGCCAGGAATGTGGACTTCCTGCCATTCATCCAGTTCCCGCACATCAATGACACACAGCGAAGAGTTATTGTCCCAGCGCTTTTTCAATTCATGGCTGCTGATGGTTTTTATCGGATTGTCGGTCATGGCATTTCCCTGTTGTAGTTGAGTGTCGGTCTTGTCAAGGTGGAGTGGTGGATGAACCAGTAAATGGCGGCAGTCACTACCCCGCCCAATAACGTTGCAAAAGCCCAGGTTCCGGCTGAAACCAGCGCTGTGCGCTGCCCGAGCTTGTAAAGGTTGCCTGCATCACGTGCCACAGCACCGGCGAAGAAAAGATGCAGCAGGGCATTGATAATCAACAGCAGGTATTGAAGGGTTTCTATCTGATTACTGTACTGCTGCGCCCATTCATTTAGCATGCCTGACCTCCCGGGTTTGTCTTGATTGCCGCCATGACAGCAGAAAAATAGCGGCGATGACACAGAGCATGGCCAGCTGCTGTACGGCATTCGGTACTTCTGCGAAAATGACAAAGCCCCAGAAGAGCCCGGTCAGGGCTACGACGCCGCCGGTTAAACTGTAAAAAACGGGGCCTGCGAGGCGAATGAGTTTAAAGAAAATAAAATAGCCGGCGCTTGAAAGCAGAATTTCAAGAATAATCACTTGCTTTGCCGTTGTAAACGGTGGCGTCAGAGAATAAAACGCGTGCTGTTGAATTACCAAGGGTGTTAACAGCAGGGACGCCGCCAGCAACATGCCGCTCGCTGCCTGAATGGCATTAAGGTTTGCGGGTTGTTTCACACCAATGTAAATGGAGCAGAGGGCAAAGCCTAAAGGACTGATTAAAGCCAGCAGTGTCCAGCCGGACATCAGGCCGCTGCTGCCGGGGGCGATGATCATGACGATGCCGGCCACACCCATCAGCAAGGCTAGAATCCGCCAGGTATCAAAACGCTCCTGGCGGGTGACGAGCGCCAGGGGATAGACCAGCAGCGGAACGGTGTTGACTAAGACGGCGAGCAGGCCTGCCGGCAGATGACTGGCAATAAAATACATGTTGGTATTGGGAATGGCGATGCCTGAAAGACCACAGACAAAAAAATAGGGCCAATGCTGCCCTTGCCACAATGGGTTTTTTTTAGTGAACAGGCCGCTTAAGGTCAGAATGATCGCGGGTCCCAGCGCTTGCCAGAATGAATAGCCCAAGGGCGGGACGTCATGGGTCATGGCGTAGCGCGCAAGGCTATAGCCTGAACCCCAGATGAATCCCAGTAAAATGAGCAGCATCAGGGCTTTCAGGGAATTAAATGATTTCATTGAATCCTTCAGTCTAATGAGTCTGACATCCGATTGGCAGTAATTTGCGTTGCTATGCGTAAAAAGCTATAGTCAACAAGCCTTGTTCAGGTGTTCTGACAAGCCTGCCAATGGCCAAAGAGTACCATTATGCCATTTTTGGCGGGGGCTGACTATTCTTCATTCTGCCGCGCACTTACGTTACTATCGTCTACCCCCACATCATGATCGAGGAAGAAAGTATGCACCCACACGATGTCCCAGTGCCTCATTTAACCACCGCCCATTGCGGCCCCCTGTACCATGTTGAAAAAGTCATTTTAAGCCAGGTAGCGGCCATTGAATCCTGGTTTCGCCAGCAGTGGCAACTCACACCGCCATCACTTACTTCTTCGGTGGATTTGCGCCATGCCGGTTTTAAACTGGCTCCGGTGGATACCAATTTATTCCCGGCTGGATTTAATAATTTAAACCGCGATTTTCTGCCGCTTTGCATTCAGGCTGCTCAGGCCACCCTGGTGGATTATCAGCCTGAATGCCGGCAAATTTTATTGCTGCCTGAAAACCACACGCGCAATCGTTTTTACATGCAAAGCCTGAGTGTGCTACGTGATATTCTGGTAAAGTCGGGCTTTGTTGTCCGTATTGGCAGCCTGGATCCGGAAGTGACTATGCCGCAGGAAATAGTAACCGACCATGGGGTGAAGCTGTTAATTGAACCCGTCATCCGCCTTAACAATCGTCTTGGATTGCATGATTTCAATCCCTGCCTGCTGGTGTTGAATAATGATTTATCCACCGGTGTGCCGGATAGTTTAAAGGGCTTGGAACAGCGCATTGTTCCTACGGCGAAATTGGGATGGTCGAGTCGCCTTAAATCAAGCCATTTCACCTTTTTTGAAGAAGTTGCGCAGGAGTTTTCACACCTGGTTAATCTTGATCCCTGGTTTATTAATCCCTACTTCAAAGCGGTGGACCGCATTGATTTTATGGCGCAGGAAGGGGTTGATAACCTGGCCAATGAGACGGAGCAATTGCTGAAAGTCATTCAGGATAAATACACCACGTATGGGATTGAAGAAAAACCGTTCGTGGTGGTTAAGGCGGATAATGGCACGTACGGCATGAGCGTGATGATGGTGCATGATGCGGAGCAATTGCGGCAATTAAATCGCAAGCAACGCACGAAAATGGCTGCGAGCAAAGGCAGCCAGAAAGTGGACCGAGTGATCATTCAGGAAGGCGTTTACAGTTTTGAAGCCATGCCGGACGGAGCTGTCGCTGAACCGGTGGTGTACATGATTGGCCCCTTTGTGGTCGGCGGTTTTTATCGGGTGCACCAGGGGCGGGGCAGTGATGAAAATTTAAATGCGCCTGGCATGCATTTTGAACCTTTGGCCTTCGCGCAGGCCTGTAATATGCCAAGGGATGATCTGGATCCCGTGGAATGTCCCAACCGTTTTTATGCCTACGGTGTCATTGCCCGTCTGGCGGCACTGGCGGCTGCCCGTGAAATTGCTGCTGTTGGAGGTGAATAATGAAGTTGGCTGTGGTCATGGATGCGCCCCATCTATTAAAGCCGTATAAAGACACAACAGTCGGCATGATTCGCAGTGCCCAGCAATTGGGCTGGTCTTGTGTTTATTTTACGCTTAAGGATTTGCTTTGCCGTGAAGGACAGGCCTATGCGCGGGTCTCCTCCATTGCGGTGGCTGATGACGACACCAAATCGGATTGGGCCACAGTCACCCCATTGGGGGAAAAACCGCTTGCTGAGTTTGATGTGATTCTGATGCGAAAAGATCCCCCTTTTGACATGGAATACATCTATGCCACCTATGCTCTGGAATTGGCAGAAAAAACCGGGGTCCTTGTGGCGAATAAACCGCAAAGCCTGCGTGACGCCAATGAGAAATTCTTCACCCTCCATTTTCCGCAATGTTGTCCGCCGACCTTAGTCAGCCGCGACATAAGCATTTTGCGTCAGTTTTGGGAGCAACACCGGGATGTGATTTACAAACCCCTGGAGGGCATGGGGGGCAATTCCATCTTTCATGTCGATGAACACGGAAAAAATTTATCAGTCATCCTCGAAGTGTTAACCCACTCGCAAAGCACCATGATCATGGCACAACAGTACATTCCTGACATTGTCACCGGCGGCGATAAACGCATTTTGCTGATCAATGGCGAACCAGCAGCTTACGCGTTGGCTCGTATTCCTGCCAAGGGTGAGTTGCGGGGTAATCTTGCGGCCGGTGCCCGCGGTGAAGTGGTTGCGATTACGGCGAGGGATCGCTGGTTATGTGAACAGATTGCTCCCACGCTTAAAGCCAAGGGACTTTATTTTGTCGGCATCGATGTGATTGGTGATTATTTAACCGAAATCAATGTGACCAGCCCCACCTGTGCCCGCGAAATCATGGCGGAAACCTCAGAAGACATCACCGGCGATTACCTGCGTTGTTTAGCTGAGATCAAACAGAAACTGAATTAACGCACGGCCTGTCTGAGACAGGCCGTGTTCTTACAAAAAGTTTAGGCTAATGCGCTGAACCGGAAGGCATGCACAGTGATTTTTTAGAACGATGCTCGATGAAACGGAGAACATCCATGATGCTGTCCCAATGCATCGCGTCCTCTGTTTTGTATCGTTCCAGACGATCAAGGAATGACTCATGGTTGTCGTGTTTTCGGAAAAACACGGTTTTGAAAAAATACAGCATCGCGTGAATTTCGCTTCTGTCGACTCCCAAACGTTTCATGCCGATGATGTTAATGGAGTCGAGCGCGGCGCGAAAACCTTCCGCATACCCATAAGGAATGAGATCATTGGCAATGGACGATGCACCGGAAAGCATGGCGGCCTTACCGATGTGAACGTATTGTGCAACCACGGAAGCGCCTCCCAGAACCGCGTAATCATCGATATGGACGTGTCCTGCCAACAAGACGGCATTGGCCAGCGTGACATGATTCCCTATCTGACAGTCATGGGCGATATGCGCGCAAGCCATGAACATGTTGTGATCGCCAATGCGTGTGACGCCCTGATCCTTGGACGTGCCGCCATCCATGGTGACATACTGACCGATGTAGTTGTGCTCACCGATAACCAACAGGGAGTCTTCTTCGGTGTAATTTCTTACCTGCGGCACATCGCCTAAGCAGGCGAAGGGATGCACGCAGGTGTGGCTGCCAATTTGGGTATGGCCTTTGATGACCACGTGGGAATCAATGTGAACATGATCGCCCAAGGTCACATCCGGACCAATAATGCTGTAAGGTCCAATGGTAACATGCTGACCCAGGATGGCTTTTTCATTGACGATCGCAGAAGGGTGGATGACTGTACTCATGTGTTATACCCCATCAACTAGAACATATTTTAGGCTATTTAAGTGTAGATGGCGTCTAAAGAGAGTCAAGAATGAATTGATTAAAAATAATGCAAATGGTGTTTGCTATGCCTTGTTCACTTAGCTGAAGTTGAGTTGTCTTAACGCTTCAAAGAGGATGATGGCGACTGAATTGGACAAATTCAAACTGCGGCTGTTCGGTTGCATGGGAATGCGGATCACGGTGTAGCGTTCGCGTACCTGCTCCGGGAGCCCACGGGTTTCGGGACCGAAAAGGAGCATGTCGTCGTGCTGATAATGAATCTCATGATACCCCGCTGTGCCTTTGGTGGAGCAGGCAAAAATACGTCGATGCTGATTTTTTTCCATGAATTCAGCGTCATTGGCATAATGAATGACCTTAGCCCACTCGTGGTAGTCGAGGCCGGCACGTCGCATGCGCTTGTCATCTAACGTAAAACCCAAGGGGTGAATCAAATGCAATTGCGCGCCAGAATTAGCGCAAAGTCGAATAATGTTGCCGGTGTTGGGAGGAATTTCCGGTTGGTACAGAACAACATGCAACGCCATAACGCCTCAAGCCTCGTTTTCATCCACGTAATCAGCACCCAGAACCCCGTCGCCGCCTTCGTCATCATCCACGTAATCACTGCCGTCATTGCTGTCATCGCCGTTTGCCGCCAGAGCTGCCCCCTGTTGGCCGGTAATTCGGTAATGACGATGCTGCAGGTAAGCATCACGCAGGAAAGCGTAAGGATCGAGCGCTTCATTCATCAGGCGTTCGGTTTCAAAGAGTTGTGAGCGTAAATCAACATAACGCAGGCCAATTAAACCATAAATCACCGCGTCATTGCCGATGTAGGGGTAGGGGGTTATCACGGTGTATTCAAACAGCATGCCCATGCCATCGCGAATGGTGCTTGGTCCCATCAACGGAATCATGATGAATGGTGATTTTTTATCGCCCCACTTGGCGAACGTGAGCCCCAGATCATTGCTGTGGGGCGGCAAACCAAAGCGTTTGTCAGCCACATCAAATAACCCGCCAATACCAAAGGTGGAGTTTACGATAAAACGCCAGGTGTCCTTGATCGCATAACGCCACTCCCATTGGAGCACGTCATTGGCCACCGTAGGAATCATATTGATGTTATTGTAGGCATTATTGATGCTGGCTCTTACCGGATCAGGCAGGACGGCTTTATAAAGGCGGGCTGGCGGCTTTAAAATGGTGGCGTCAAACGCATTATTAAAACGATAAATTTTGCGGTTAAGCGATTCATAAGGGTCATCTGGATTGGGACCTTTATGAAAGCAGCCTGACAGCAGTAAAGCACTTGCCAGTGTGGTGAGACTCGCAATGAAACGCATAATTTAACGGTTTTTTGAGGGAGTAAATCTGATGTTACACCAGAATCAGGGTGTAGACCACCTCAAAATTAAAATTGCATGACAAAGGTCACTGGTCCGTCGTTGCACAGGTGAACCTGCATGTCTGCTCCAAACTGGCCGCTGGCGATAAGGGAATAATGTTGTCTCGCCAGGATGAGTAATTCTTCAAACAGCATCTGCCCCTGTGAGGGAGGCGCGGCTTTGGAAAAACTGGGTCGCAATCCCTTACGGGTGTCGGCGACTAAAGTAAATTGGGGTACCAGCAGCAAGCCGCCTTCCACCTGGCGAAGGTTTAAATTCATTTTGCCCTGCTCGTCACTGAACAGGCGGTAGTTAAGGCATTTCTCAAGCATCACCGATAAGGTGGTCAGGCTGTCGGTGTTTTCAAATCCACACAGGATGAGCAGGCCGTGATTGATGGCACCGACAGTGGCGTTGTTGACATCTACCCGGGCTTCCTTCACGCGTTGAATGACGGTCAGCATGCATCAGACCCCTGACGAGCCATTTCCTTGGCGGCGCAAACCAGCGCATCAATGATGCCTGCCTCGCGATCGGAATGCCCCGCATCCCTGACAATGCTTAAATTGGACGTCGGCAGTGCGCGATGTAAATCCCAGGCGCCGGCCAATGGGCAGACCATGTCGTAACGGCCGTGGACAAGATAGGTGGGGACATGGCGGATTTTATGGGCGTTGTTTAACACCTGATTTTCTTCGATAAAATAGTGGTTGACAATGTAGTGCGACTCCAAGGTTGCCAACGCGAGGGCAAAATGCGGTTCGCTGTATTGATCGATGACGCTTAGATGCGGCTGCAGGCTGCTGCAGCGCGCTTGCCACAAGGCCCAGTTTTTAGCCGCGCTCATGCGCGCCAGTTCATTATTGCCTTGGAGGCATTCCGCATAATACTGGGGAATTTCCGAGCGCCTGTCTATGGGCACGATGCTTAGGAACTCTTGCCAGTAGTCGGGATAAATGAGGCTGGCACCTTGTTGATAAAACCAGGCCACGTCGCGGGGCCGGCCTAAAAAAATACGATGCAGCAGTAAACCGCCGATTTGCTGAGGGTAAAGCTCGGCATAAAGCAGCGCCAGCAGAGCGCCCCAGCCGCCGCCAAAGAGCATAAAGCGGTTAATGCCCAAATGGGTGCGGATTGTATCGATGTCATCCAGCAGGTCCTGAGTGGTGTTGTCCCTGATTTCAGAATGCGGCGCGGAACGTCCGCAACCGCGCTGGTCAAAAATAATGATGCGATAAACCTGTGGATCAAAAAAACGGCGTAAGTAGGCACTTCCACCGGCGCCTGGACCGGGGTGAAGCACCATCACGGGTAACCCTTCGGGGTTGCCGGTTTCTTCAAGGTACAGGGTATGACGGGAGTTAACGGCCAGTTCATGCCGTTTGTAGGGTTGTATTGCTGGATATAAAGTATGCATAGACGACTCGGGTATTTTTATTAATCTTATACCTCAGCTTTGCCACTTGGCAAAGATTCGCAGGGAATTTATTTGCCGTAGGCCCGTTTGCCGTCCAAGCTGGCGTTTGACTGCTAAATTTAACATAATAACGCCTTTCTTTTGTTGGAAGTGAAATCAATGACCGTGGATGCTTTACTGAAAGGCCTGAATGACAGACAACGACAGGCGGTTGTTGCGCCTTTGGGTAATACTCTGGTACTCGCCGGTGCCGGGAGCGGTAAAACGCGGGTCCTGGTCAGTCGCATAGCCTGGCTCATTCAGGAACATCATTTCTCTCCCCATTCCATCCTGGCGGTTACCTTTACCAACAAGGCCGCTGGGGAAATGAAGGCGCGTTTAAGCCATTTGCTGCCGGTGTCTCTGGCGGGATTCTGGGTCGGAACGTTCCATGGGTTGTGTCACCGGATTTTGCGCCGGCATCATCAGGATGCCCGTTTGCCTGCTGAGTTTCATATTCTTGACAGTGAAGACCAGGCGCGTGTGATTAAACGAGTTATCGCCGCGCTGAATCTCGATGACGATCAATGGCCTGTCAAGCAGGCCCAGGCATTCATCAACAGCAGGAAAGACGAGGGACTTCGCCCGCAGCACATCCATGCGCAATCATTCGGACCTACACGTACCTTAATCCAGATTTATCAGGCCTATGAGCAGGCCTGCCAGACGGCCGGCGTGGTGGATTTTGCCGAATTGCTTCTGCGTACGCATGAGCTTCTGCGCGACAACCCGCACATTTTGCAACACTATCAGCACCGTTTCCGCGCCATTCTGGTGGATGAATTTCAGGATACCAACACCATTCAATACGCCTGGATCCGTCTGCTGGCAGGGCAGGGCGCCTCCGTCATGGCCGTGGGAGATGATGACCAATCCATTTACGGCTGGCGGGGTGCCAAAGTTGAAAACATTCAGCAATTCTCACAGGACTTTCACGACACGCTGGTTGTTCGTCTCGAACAGAATTACCGCTCAACCGCCACTATCCTTGATGCCGCCAATGCGTTGATTAACAATAACCTGTCCCGCATGGGCAAGGAATTATGGACCGAAGGCAGCGCCGGCGAAAAAATCATGGTCTATGCCGCGTTTAACGAACTGGACGAAGCCCGGTTTATCAGCGAGCGCATTCAGATGGCTATTCACGATGGGCGCAGCGCGGACGAGATTGCCATCCTCTATCGTTCCAATGCCCAGTCGCGAGTCATTGAGGAAGCCTTGTTAAGGGCGGGAATTGCTTATCGTATTTATGGCGGCGTGCGCTTTTTTGAGCGGGCAGAAATTAAAGACACCCTGGCTTACCTGCGCTTACTGGCAAACCCGGATGACGATACCGCCTTTGAACGCGTAGTGAATTTCCCCACGCGGGGCATTGGTGAAAAGACGCTGGATGAGTTGCGGCAGCTGGCCAGAAGCCGTCAAGGGTCGCTCTGGCAGGCAGCGGGCGAATTGCTGGCTCAGGGTGGATTGCCGCAACGAGCCGCATCGGCTTTGGAAAAATTCATGCATCTAATCCGTGGCTTACAGGCTAAAATACAATACCTGGAGCTGGATGAGCAGATTGCCGACGTGATTAACGGCAGTGGTTTGTACGCGCATTTCTCCAAAATCAAGGGCGATAAATCCGAATCGCGTCTCGACAACCTGCAGGAATTGATTAACGCGGCCAAACAGTTTCGTTATGAGCAGGATGTCGATGAAGAATTCCCTGTGCTGGTTGCTTTCCTGGCCCATGCTTCGCTGGAGGCCGGCGAAATGCAGGCGGCAGAACATGAGCGTTACGTGCACTTAATGACCCTGCATGCTGCCAAGGGGCTGGAATTTCCCATGGTGTTTCTCGCTGGCATGGAAGAAGGGGTATTTCCCGGCAAGCAATCCATCGAAGAGCCCGGCCGTCTGGAAGAGGAGCGCCGCCTGTGTTATGTCGGAATGACGCGCGCCATGGAGAAACTCATGCTTTCCTATGCGGAAGTCCGGCGTCAGTATGGGCGGGAAGAATACCATCGCCCATCCCGTTTTCTCCGCGAGCTGCCCGCTGAATTGCTGGATGAAGTCAGGGTGAAGGCTCATTACCAGTCTGCGCCCTCCGCATCACCCAAGTCGTCTTCCGTTGCAGCGGTAGCGGCCAATGAGGCGGGATTGAAACTCGGGCAGAATGTTTCGCATGCGAAATTCGGTCAAGGGGTTGTGGTGTCTGTGGAGGGCAGCGGCGCGCATACGCGCGTGCAGATTAAATTTGCCGATCACGGCGTGAAATGGCTGGTATTAGCCTATGCCAATTTAACCCTTACTGAAAATTGTTCTTTTTAGGTTTACAGGAGAATGATGCACGGATGCATCCCTGGGCTTGAATTTCAGGCCATCCGATGCTACGGTTCGTGTGGCGAAAAATAAATGACGTCGCCTGGGTTTTGAGTTTATTACATCAATTAAGGGGAATTACGTGAAGCTTAAAAGTCTAATGACTGCCGGTGCACTCCTGGCTGCAGTCGCATCACCCGTTGTAATGGCCGCTGATAACACCATGTCAGATGACCAGAAAAAAGCCATTGAAAAAGTGGTGCATGATTATCTGGTCAATAATCCCGAAGTGTTGCTGGAAGCGTCTAAAGCCTTACAGGAAAAACAACAGGCCAGCATGCAGCAACAGGCTCAGGCCGCTATCCTTGAAAATGCCTCGCAGTTATTCAGCGATAAAATGACTGTTTTAGGCAATCCAAAAGGCAATGTGACACTGGTTGAGTTTTTTGATTACCAGTGCATTCACTGTAAAAAAATGGCGCCCATTGTTGCCGGCCTGATTAAGAAAGACAGCAACCTGCGCGTGGTGTTCAAGGAATTCCCCATTTTCGGCAGCAGTTCCGACATGGCTTCACGCGCGGCACTGGCAGCCGCTTTGCAGGGCAAATACCAACCCATGCATGAAGCGCTGCTCAAGCAGGAAGGCCGTCTGAATGAGAAAATCATTATGGACACGGCGAAATCCGTCGGCCTGGACATGACCAAATTTAAAAAGGACATGGACAGTGAGGCTGTCAAAGACGCCTTGAGTGCGAACCGTGATCTGGCTGAAAAACTGCGACTCATGGGTACGCCTGCGTTCATTATTGCGTCAACACCGGCGGGTCAATTCAAAACCGGAACCACGCCGGCGTTTATCCCGGGTGCTGCCAGCGAACAGGCGCTGCAGGATCTGATTAAAAAAGCCTCTTCCAGTTAATGCTTTTTTCCGGCAGATTGCCTGACAGTCTGCCGGAAATCCTTCGTCCACTCAGTGCCATCGGAATTTCAGGATGCCAATCAGTTAGTTGAGAACACTATGACAAAACCCAGTACTTTCCAGGATATTATTCTGACGTTGCAACAATTCTGGGCAGCAAGAGGCTGCGTAATATTGCAACCCCTGGACATGGAAGTCGGTGCCGGAACCTTTCATCCCGCGACCTTTCTTCGGGCGATTGGACCTGAACCCTGGTCTGCAGCGTATGTGCAACCGTCGCGGCGGCCTGCGGATGGGCGCTATGGCGAAAATCCAAATCGGGTACAACATTACTACCAGTTTCAAGTGATTTTAAAACCATCGCCGTTGGATATTCAGGACAAATACCTTGATTCCCTGCGAGCTCTCGGGGTTGATCCTCTGGCTGATGATATCCGTTTTGTCGAGGACAACTGGGAATCGCCAACGCTCGGGGCCTGGGGTCTCGGTTGGGAGGTCTGGCAAAACGGCATGGAAGTGTCGCAGTTTACCTATTTTCAACAGGTGGGAGGACTCCCCTGCAAGCCTGTGACCGGCGAGTTGACTTATGGTCTCGAACGTTTGGCCATGTACGTGTTAGGGGTCGATAATCTTTTTGATTTGCCCTGGGCACATACCGCACAAGGGCTTGTCACCTACGGTGACGTGTTTCATCAGAATGAAGTGGAAATGTCGGCGTTCAACTTTGAGCATGCCAACGTGGACGCGTTGTTTCAACAATTTGATTATTATGAACAGGAAGCCGAAAAACTGATTGCTCTGAATTTACCGTTGCCTGCCTATGAAATGGTGATGAAAGCCTCGCATGCCTTTAATCTTCTCGATGCGCGGCGCGCCATTTCGGTGACGGAAAGGCAACGTTACATTTTACGGGTGAGGCAACTTTCCAGAGCGGTAGCCCAGGCTTATTATCAGGCGCGCGAAACCCTGGGTTTCCCCATGCTGAAGGTGTCACATGAAGTTGAATGATTTTTTATTTGAAATAGGGTGTGAAGAATTACCCTTTGCAGCGGTTAAAAATCTGGCCTCTGCGCTGGCTGATAACGTCAAGGCGGCTTGCGATAAGGCGCAGCTGACGTATCAAGCGATCCATCCCTTTGCCAGTCCCCGGCGTCTGGCGTTGCTCATTACCCAATTGCCGCAAGAGCAACCGGAACAACAGTTATCGCGTCGCGGACCTGCCCTCAGCGCTGCCTACGACAATCAGGGGCAGCCGACCAAAGCCCTGTTGGGTTTTGCTAAATTCTGTGGTGTGGATGTCAGTGAGTTGACTGTGCTTAAAACCGACAAAGGTGAATGGTTGGTGCATGACACCGTCGTCAAAGGGGCTAAAACCAAAGACCTGTTGCCGGAATTAATAAACCAGGCTGTTGCCGCACTGCCCATCGCCAAACCCATGCGCTGGGGGGATGGCGAGGTGGAATTTGCACGACCAGTCCATTGGATAGTCATGCTTTTTGGTGACGAGGTGATTCCTTGCACTGTATTGGGTGTGCCGGCGGGACAAACGACTTACGGTCACCGTTTCCATCACCCTGAAGCCATTCAGTTAACGAAGCCAGATACCTACGAAGAAACACTGGCTAAGGCTCTGGTTATTGTGGACCCTGAAAAACGGCGCCAGCAGATCAAGACCGACGTCGAGGCGCTGGCGACAAAACTTGAGGCTAAAGCCATCATGTCGGATTCGCTGCTGGATGAAGTGGCTGCCATTGTCGAATGGCCTATGCCCTTGTTGGCCAGCTTTGCTCCTGAGTTTTTACAGGTGCCGCCGGAAGCCTTGATTGCATCGATGCAATCGCATCAGAAATGCTTTGCTCTGGCAGACAACACGGGGAAACTGTTGCCGCACTTTGTTGCGGTCGCCAATATCAACAGCAGTAATCCCTCGCAGGTGATAGCCGGTAATGAAAAAGTCATGCGTGCCCGCTTAAGCGATGCGGCATTCTTTTTCGAGCAGGATAAAAAGCAGGCCTTGAGTCAGCGCAGGGCGGCAACGGAAAAAGTCGTTTTTCAGGCACGCTTGGGTACGCTGGCTGACAAGGCGCAGCGCATTCAGTTGCTGATAAACAATCTCATTACGCCATTGCAGTTAAATGAGTCGCAGGCTCATCGAGCAGCCGAACTCAGTAAATGCGATTTAATGACAGGCATGGTCGGTGAATTTCCGGAATTGCAGGGATTAATGGGGTATTATTACGCTTTGCATGATGGCGAAGATCGTGACGTGGCCGTGGCTTTAAACGAACAATACCTGCCGCGTTTCTCGGGGGATGCCTTACCGGCCACACCCCTGGGTCTTGCCTTGTCGCTTGCTGATCGTCTGGACACGTTGATAGGTATTTTTGCCATTGGACAAAAGCCCTCGGGCGTCAAAGATCCATTTAAATTACGCCGCCATGCCCTGGCTGTCGTTCGTCTGTTGCTGTCTACGCCTGCACGCATTTCCCTGCAGGAATCAATCAACCAAAGCAAAGAGGCGTATGGGGATGTGATTAACCAGGATGAAGAAAGCCTCAATGAAATCAAAGGCTTTATTCTCGAGCGTCTGCAATCCTTTTATCAAGGCATGGGTATTTCTGCCGATTTGGTGCAGGCGGTGAAGACACGTCAGGATGACTGGTTGTATGATTTTGATCGCCGTGTCACGGCCTTGGCTGATTTTGTCACCCGGCCGGAAGCGTCCGTGTTGAGTGCTGCGTGCAAGCGAGTGAATAACATACTGCAACAGGCAGAACCCATGACAGCCGACATGACGCTGACGATTGCCTTGTTGGAAGATGGCGCTGAGCAAGCGCTTTACAGCCATTTGAATCAGATTGAAGACCAGATTAAGCCACTGTATCAGCAGGGCGATTACAGTGCCATTCTGAATCAGCTCGCTCGCTTGCGGGAACCGGTCGATGCCTTTTTTGATCAGGTTATGGTGATGGTTGAGGATAAGCAAATCCGCATGAATCGCCTGCATCTGTTAAAACAACTGCAAACGGTGTTACAAGGCGTTGCCGATATTTCACTGTTGCAATTGCCTGGCAGCAGCAACGCATGAAGAAACGCATCATTTTGGACAGGGATGGCATCATTAACCTGGATTCACTGCACTACATCAAGTCGGTGAATGAATTTATTCCTATCCCGGAAAGCCTGAATGCCATTGCCCGTTTAACACGGGCAGGGTATCAAATCGGTGTGGCCACCAATCAATCGGGTGTGTCGCGCGGCTACTACAGCCAAGAGGAGTTACTGGCCATCCACGCCAAAATGGTGACGGCAGTACGTGAGGCGGGCGGGGACATTCTGGCGATTGAATACTGCATCCACCTGCCTGATTCCGGCTGCAGTTGCCGCAAGCCCCAACCGGGTATGTTGCTGAAACTGGCCGATTATTTCCAATGCAGGCCTGATGATTTAGTATTTGTCGGTGATCGGGTGTCGGATATTCAGGCCGCGCAAGCAGTGGGTGCGACGCCTATCATGGTCCTGTCGCCCATGACAGATCGTGCGTTGTTAATGCAGTACCCGGAGGTTCCTGTGTACCCTTCGCTGGCGGCTTTTGTGGATGAATTCCTTGTCCAATCCCATGCATAACCTCGCCATAGGCTACGAGGAAGAGACCTTGCTTGTGCAGGCGCAGGCGCTGGCGGCGTCATTGCATTTACCCCTTGATAATCAAGCTTCCAATCGGTTGGTGCTCACTCCTGAGCGACTGGAATTGCGCATTCAGGGTTTTAAACCCCAGTATGCGGATTTCAGCAGCAGGTTTTGGCAGAGACGGCGGGATGCCGGTAAGCAACAGGGATTGGTGAAAGCCTGCAAACCTGTTGCGGGCATGCGCCTGCTTGATGTGACCGCAGGATGGGGGCGTGACGCGGCCATATTGGCGAGTTTTGGCGCTGACGTCTACATGCTGGAGCGCAATGCCGTGATGGCTGCTTTGCTGATGGATGCCTTGGCGCGTCGTGATCCGCGCTCTCGAGAGGTGTTGCATTTGCACATTCAGCATCAGGATGCTCATCAGTATCTGAATGAATTGACAGAATCGGAGTACCCCGACGTTATTTACATGGATCCCATGCACCCGCCGCGCGACAAATCGGCGTTGGTCAAAAAAGACATGCAGATTTTGCAGCAACTGATAGGAGAAGATAACGACGCCCTGGCTTTATTGACTCTGGCAAAACGCAGGGTCAGGCAGCGGGTGGTGGTCAAGTGGCCGCAGCATGCTGAGCCGTTGGCCAAGCCTTCTCGGCGCATTGAAGGTAAAACGGTACGGTTTGATATTTATTTGCCCTAACCTAAGGCTGAGATTAGGGGGTGTGGCTTCCTGGGGTAATCGCAGTGCAATACCTCTCTCTCATCGGAGAGAGAGGGGTACTGTCAAACGTAATTGTACTCGGCCAATTCTTCCCGCAGGCGCTTTTCTTCAGCCAATTCCTCAATACGGCGACGTCTTTCCAATTTGGTACTGGGACTGCTTTCAATAAGGATAGCATCAGGATTATCACTGAAATCGTCTACCTCGGTCTCAAAATCATCAAAAGTTTGTGAACTCATTGCATTCTCCATTGCTGAGTGTGATTGTCTAGGAGAGGTAATCCAGAGACTGGACACAGAAGACAACCGAATCCATTTATGACGAGTAAGGCATCAGAAACAAAGTAACAGAATTCCACTGCCAGGAACAGTGGAATTTTTTAGTCAACACCCGTTGTCAGGGGGCAAGGAGCTGTTGCTGCTGTTGTTGCTGCTGCTGGGCTTCTGCTCGTTCCTGCGCTTCGGCAATTTTAGTTATTCTGTCTTTGAAGTCGCGTGTAGCTTCCGGGCCGGATGCGCGTTTAACGTACTCTTCACGGCGTTGATTGTCGGTAACGGCTTTATCCTCCATCCGCTTCAAGCGGTTAGGATACTCAGCGAACAATTCATTCGCTTTTTTCGCTTCGCCATTGACATTGATAGTGATTTTATCCGGCGGAAAACCGGCTTTGAGCGCGCCTTCGTAAGCTTTGCGGGCGAGATCCATCACGTGTTTATTGTCCGGCTCGCCTTTGCTGTTGGTTTGATAGGATTTATAATTGACATCCATGACAATGGAATCGTGACCGCAGGCCCGTACGGCCGCGGCAATGGTGGTCATGTCGCCAAGTACTTTGTCCTCGGAACCGTAGTAATAAGTCAACCCCCACTTGGGTAAAGTCATTGTCAGTACGGTTTCAGATTTGTTGTCTTTGCCTTTTTGTTCTTCAATGTTAATTTGACGACCGGTATAACTTAAAAAGCCCTTTAAATCTTCCACGCGCACGTTTTTAAACGTTGCCAGGCCCTTGTTGGCATCAATACCGACGTGAATGGCGGTGGCTTCCTGAGTTTTACGGTTTTTTTCTGCCAGAGCGTCGATGGCAGCCTTATTTTGCTTGTTGCGGTACAGGTCGGCTAAAAAGGAAATGCGGAAATATTCATCCTGAGAGGCTTTATAGAGCTTGTCCATATCCCCTTTGACCGCTTTTTCAAATTTATCGAGATCCTCTCCCTGGCGCTTTTTAAGGGCGTCAGTCATCTCTTTTTGAACGTCAGGAAGGTCGACATCCGTTATAGCCAGGCTTGTTTTTAAATTATTGACAAAGGTATCGTCTTTAAAAAGGGCTTCAAGCCTGTTCAATTCCAGCTGATGCTGCGCTTTAATGGCTTTGGTCGCCTCGCTTTGCAGTTTATGCAATTCAGAGCCCACGGCTTCGGGGTTAAAACTGGCAGATTGGGCATTGTTTTTTGCCAGATTCTTGGGAAGATTGTCCGTGACAATGGCATTAAGTGCCTTGGCTTGGCGGTTAAATGCCTTGATGGCGTCGGACAGGTTCTGGTCTGCTTTGAGTGCGTCTTCGAGTTGCGTTTTAACCGCAGTCACTTCGGGTGTTGCGGCATTCAGTTTTTCATCCAGCGTGGAGCCGTTGGGTAATTTGAGTTTGCCAAAGTCCGTGACTTTTTGCATTCTGGACTGGGAAAATGCATCAAAAGCGCCAATGCCGGTTAATCCGGCATTGAAGTTGACGCTATCGCTGTACATTTCAAAATAGACTTCTTCAGCGCGTGGTCCGAAATGCTTGACAAGCTCTTTTTCAGCATTCAGGTAATTGCGCAATTTTCCAAAAGGAACAAAGGTCGGCAATGGCATAATCTCTTCCGCGTTTTAATCCATATAAAAATTATATCAGTTAAAGCTTAACTGATGATTAATTTTTTTCATCCCAGGCTGGGATCGCCGCATCACCAAACAATTCCCTGGCTTTTTCCTTGACTGCATTGGAGTTCATGGCTTTGACAAATTGTTCCAATTGGTTTCGTTTGTCGCTGTCACGGCGGATGACAATCAGGTTGGCGTAAGGAGAATCCTCGCTTTCCAGAAAGAGGGCATCACGCGACGGACTAAGACCGGCGGGAACTGCAAAATTGGTATTGATCACGGCGGCATCGACATCACTCAGGACGCGAGGCAATTGCGCCGCATCCAGTTCTTTGATTTGCAGGTGTTTGGGATTGGAAGCAATGTCATCGGTGGTTGCCGTGGCGGTATGTTTCAGCGTAATCAGCCTGGCTTTTTGCAGAAGGATTAACGCACGGGCCTCGTTGCTGGGATCGTTGGGAATGGCGATAATGGCATTCTTGGGCAGTTTTTTCAATGACTTGTATTTGGACGAATAGATGCCCGTGGGGTAAACAAAGGTTTTGCCAATTGCTTCCAGGTTATAACCGTGCGCTTTGATGGCAGCCTGCAGATAAGGTAAATGCTGGTACACGTTGGCATCGAGACTGCCGTCCTGCAGGGCCTCATTAGGCAGGTTATAGTCATTAAATTCTACAATTTTAATGGTCAGGCCATAATCCTTAAGCGCCTGCTCTTTGGCCACGTCAACCAGATCGGTTTCCGGTCCGGCAATGGTGCCAATGGTTAAGGTGTTGGGTGAGGGTTTGTTGCAGGCGGCTAAACCCACGGCCAGAATCAGAATACTCAATAAACGCATGACAATACTCCCTAAAATACTTTAAACCTATTGATGCGAGAGATGGCGGGCCAGTTTGTCACCGCCCATTTGCAACAGTTGCACAATCATAATCAGAATGATGACAGTCGCCAACATAATTCCCACATTAAATCGTTGATAACCATATCGAATAGCCAAATCACCCAAACCGCCGCCGCCAACCGTACCAGCCATGGCGGAATAATTGACCAGGGCGATGGCAGTCACCGTAATGGCCTGAATTAAGGCAGGTAAGGCTTCTGGAATCAGGATATGACGAATCATTTGCCAGGTTGTTGCTCCCATGGAAAAACCGGTTTCAATGAGGCCAGCGGGAAGATTCTGATACACATTCTCAACCAGTCTGGCAAAAAAAGGCGTTGCCCCCAAGGTCAGGGGTACAATGGCGGCGTTCATGCCGATGGAGGTGCCCACCAGTAAACGGGTGAATGGAATTAAGGCCACCAGTAAGATAATGAACGGAATGGAACGGCTCATGTTAATCAGGCCGCTGATGCTTTTATGTAGTAGAGGGTGCGGTTTGATTTTACTGCTGCTGAACAGCAGGGTTCCCAAGGGAAGCCCCAAGGCAAAAGCCAGTAAGGTGCTGATGGCCACCATGTAGAGGGTTTCCAGACTCGCTTGCATTAAATCATAAAATAGTGTCAGTGACATAACCCAGAATCTCCACGGTTAAATTGGCGTCATTGCATCGCTGAATAAACTGCTGAAGCAGACTCTGATTGGCATGCAATTCAACAATCAGAACGCCGCAGGTGACGGCATCGAAGCGGTCAATATTGGCGAGCAGAATATTAATGTCGATGTGCAACTCACGGCTGGTTTTACTGATGAAAGGCACCGTGGCGCTCTCACCATGAAAAAATAAACGAATAACGGGCTTGTCGCCTTCCACCGCGCTTAAATGGCTGGTTAAGCAGGCGGGCAATGGGGGACTTAACTGGGCGTAAAGCATTTTTCTCGCCTGGCTTAAAGGATTATTGAAGACCTCATTCAAGCTGGTTATCTCGATGATCTGGCCCCCTTCCATAACCGCGAGGCGATGGCAAATGCGTTTAACCACCTCCATTTCATGGGTGATAAGGACAACGGTGATGCCATAATGTTTGTTGATTTTTTTAAGTAATTCGAGAATGGCATCGGTGGTTTCCGGATCCAGCGCGGAGGTCGCTTCATCGCATAACAGGATTTTCGGGGAGCAGCTTAAGGCTCTGGCAATGGCCACCCGTTGTTTTTGTCCGCCGCTTAATTGAGAAGGGTAAGCCTCCTTTTTGTCCTGCAATTCCACTAAAGGCAACAACTCCTCTATTTTATTGCGGATTTGATCTTCATCCATGCCTTGAACACGCATGGGCAAGGCAATGTTGTCATAGACGGTTTTGGATTGCAGAAGATTGAAATGCTGAAAAATCATCGCCATTTTATGACGCGCCTGACGTAATTGCGCATTGTTAAGGTTAGTCAGCGTTTGATTATCGATGATGACCTCACCCTGATCGGGTCGTTCCAGTAAATTAATGGTTCGCAACAGGGTCGATTTTCCAGCCCCGCTTCGGCCAATAATGCCAAAAATTTCGCCTTCCTGGATAAAAAGATTAATATCACGTAGCGCGATGGTGTCCGCATAGGATTTATTTAATCCAACTAATTCAATCATTTATATAACCTAACGACATAGCGCAGCGGGGGATGCTAAGGGGGTATACTGAAGCCCGCTTTAGCCGTGTTTACAAAAATTGAAGTACTACTTTAACTTTTGAGCGCCCGCAAGCTGAGTTATTCAAATCGGCGCGATTCGTGATGATACCATGAGTTGGGGGAGGAGGCAAAATATTGCGGACATTTCGCTTTATTTGTGTGGCCTGATGCAGTATAAGGTGCAGGTATTTTTTGCTGACAGGAAATTTTTATTAGGTCAATCATTAGCTCTTCTAAATAGGGTCTTCTCGTATGATTTATCATCAATTTAGCTCTGTTGGCATAGTTGTCGCTGAGAGGTATACCTACCACATTGGCTTTTTATTTATCATTGTCTCGTGTTTAACAAACTCGATATTCTGAGATTACGATGGATATTCAGTCATGTGATACCAATAGCAAGCTTCAATCAATGGCATAGTAATGGGGCCCTGTCGTTCCGAGGAGTCTAAGCCCTCAATATCAGGGGTAACAGTGTGAGAATTATTTTGAAAGCTTCTTCGTGCCCAGGCTTTTCATATCAGTATTAAGAGATGGGATTAATTGTTAATGCTGTGAGTTAAAATTGATATTCAATTAGATGGCTAATTGAATATCAAACGAGAATATTTAATTCGTCTATGAGATTGCTGATGAAAAAAATAAAATTTAAGGAAAGACCAGATACAGTTATCAGTTTATTATCCGTACTCTACGTTACTTCTCTTTTGGCCAATTTAGCAGTAGGGTATAGATATATAAGTTTGGGTTCTCTTACTCAGTCTGGGGGAATATTTATTTTCCCCATCTCGTTCATTATCAGCGACATAATTACTGAAATTTACGGTAGTGAGCTTGCTGGAAAACTAGTTCGTTATGGCATAGTATGCCAATTTATTTTTGCTATCTATGCTTGTATCGTTATTCATACTCCTGCACCTTATTTTCTTCAAAACAAAGAATTATATGCTTTGGTCTTTAGTCCATATTTAAATTTTGCTCTTGCTAGTTCTATAAGTATTTGGATTGGCTCAAAAATAAACATTGTTTTATTAAGTAAATTCAGTGAATTTTCCGGAGGAAAATGTTTTGCAGTGAGGAGTTTTCTTGCTTCGACAGCAGGAGAATTTTTAGTGACCGGCATTTCTATGATTATAGCGAATTATAGCAAACTAAGCCTGGATAATCTTATTTATATGATTGGCTGTTGCTTTGTTGTAAAAACAATAATTTCATTTGTAGCAATTTGGCCGGCATCAATAATAGTTTACAATTTAACCCATAAAAGAAGCTCATCTAAAACAGCATTGGAATTTAAAAGACCAATTAGACTATTAAAAAATCTCTTTTTGTTGGCTTGGAATGCCAAAGGTTTTATGTATGTTCTTGAAGAAATTGACACAGATAGAAGCAAGGCGATTATATATTATAAAGGAACTAGAGTGGTTATAGAGATATCTCTTTTTCATGCGTTTTATAATAGAGAAATCATTGATAAATTAGGTCCTATAGATGCAGCTAACATTGGATATTATTATGGTCAATTTCATGGAAATGAAAATATTTTTACGTTCAAAGATGACAAAGGAAGAGAAGGAGATTTAGATTTAATATTTCAGTCTGGGGAGTTAAATATTTTGGGAATTACTAGAGATAAAAAGGTGGTAATTGAAGATACAAAAACATTATTGAATTTTTAAAGGCTCCAATAGAAATCTATAAAAATAAATTGATGCTAGGAAAATTTTCAAGCTCACAGGCTCTTTACATTGGTTATTTATCTGGTGCTCCTGAATTAAATGTGAAAAATTTTAAACCCAAACAAAAACTTTACCTTAAGTTAGTAAAATAGGTCTTATAATGAAAACAGGTTATTATATTTTTTTGAAATGGGGATTACCATCCTTCTACCTATAAAACTAAAGAATGGGTATCAGAATGGAATTTAGATGATTGGAAAAAATTTATAAATGAAATCATAGAGTTAGACTCTAATACCTTAATGATTTATCTCAATGGTCATACATTACCCTATAGAAGCAAATCTCACCCGGAATTAGTTGATCCTTCCCATTTAAATTGTAACAAAGAGTTTTTAAGTGAATTATTGCTATATGCTAAAGAAAGAGGTCTAAAAATAATTGCTGTATTGACTACAACAGGACATTCTGGAAAATTTGCTGAATTAAATGAGTCATCAAAAATTGAAGTATTACTTAGTGATTTATCGATTGAAGATACTTTAGTGCCTTTTCCTGCTCATATACGGAAAGGAAAAATGGCAAAAAAAGAAGGGGCCGCTCAAGTTGGATATGGCGTATTATGTCATAATAAAGAAATTTCCCGTGCTTATGCCAAAGATATAGTAGCAGAGCTAGTCCATACTTTTGGAGATATCATTGATGGGCTCGCGTTGCATCCACCTGAATCTGCATATCCTTGTGGTTGCACTCAATGTAAAGATAAATATTTTATTAGATATAAAAAGTTATTAAATCCCAATAATGTAGAACTTCATAGAGAGTTTTTTATTGAAAGTTACCTAGAGTTTCAAAGCGAACTGCATTTACTGATTTCGAAAGAGCTTCCTCAATGCCAGCAACTAACTTTCACAATACCATGGTTATATGAAAATTCATTTGATAACCTTGGTCAATTAATTCCCAAAGATGTAATAATCATTGAATGGGATTATAACTTGGAACCTTCAAGGATCGGCTCTATTAAGCAACGTCTTGAAAAATACATGAGTTTAGGTCACACATTATGGTTTATGCCCACCGGCGGGTTTTCTTTTAATCCCCTGGAGCCTCTTGAAGATCAAATAAATCTTTTATACCAACAAATTGAAGCTGTAGAAAATATGACTATAGACGGAATCATTCAATTTTTGGGCCCGAAGAAGAGCATTTTTATGACCGAAACCAATCCGCAAAAGTTAATTGAATCCAAACAAGAAAACAGTTGTAAGTTTTATTAAATTGTTCTTGTCTGAGTGAGTGTCAGAATGACTATAGCAATAATTTCATGTTCCATCTGATTAAATGTAAGCAATTGAGAACCAGTTACAATTGGATTAAGTAACCAATTAGGTGAGTCTATGGTTAGTTCCCGTAACGAGATTGAATTATCTGTCTTGAATTTGATTAAAACCAAGTCTCCATCGATAGGTAGTAGGTTCGTTTGTAGAACAAATAAAGTACCTACTGGGAATCTTGTATGCATTGATTTGGTGCTTTCAAGAGCAAATATGAGATCAGTTGAATGAATATTATCAAGTAGATTACCTACCGGAACCCATTTTTCCCATGTGATTTTATCGAAAGCCAGGGTGAAATTTGGTTTCGAAACAAAATCCCAAGACATAAGTGGAATAGAAATATTTTTACTTTGTTCATTTGTACCAACCAGAAAATCGAGGTTTACCCCAAAAAAATCAGCAATTTGTTGAAGTGTAGAAAGCCTTGGATCAGTAGTGGTTCCATTAATGATTCTATTAATTGTGTTGTAAGGGATGTTTAAATTTTTAGCTAAGTCATATTCTGATACTTGGTGTGAATCTAAGAGTTTAGATAAATTTTTAGATAAAAAATTTGACTGTGAAGATTTATTTTTATCCTTTAGGGTATTAGTCATATAAGTAGTGAAGGCTTTTAAACTGGTTATTCTTGCATAAGAGACTCTTTCTGAAAAGCATTATAGACCTCACGTAATATTTATTTACTATTATTTCACTAATTAGATCAATAATAATACTTATGAACTATTTAATTATATTTTCTACTTCGTAAAAACAAAAATTACCTTATAGTTTACTTTAAAGTAAAAAAATTTAACATTACTTTACTTTTGTGTAATTGGCCGGTTTGGGAATTATCCCCTCTTCATAACATGGAGAGTTTATCTTTATTGAATTCAGTATACGTTTGATTTCAAAACTTACGGTAAATGGCTAATACACAGCTCCAAAGGCCAGTTGCCTCAACAAGGTCCTAAGACTGCAGGGAGCAAGTAGATGATAAAAATAGGGTCGAGCTTCTATAGTGGAGTGGCACTTCATGAATAGACGTTAGATTTCATCGTTATCCAAATGACTTAATCTGTAAAATAGGAAGATATATGAAGGGGATCAATTTAGAGCGGCATCATGCGTTGCAAAGTGCACATAATGTACAAGAAATTTGTAGTCCAGCCCTTAAATTGTTAGGCGTATCGTATTTTAATTACATTAAAGTTTACAATGACGACTGCTCGCGTGAATTGCTGGCGAGTCATGCGCCATGGATTAAGCATTTCTATGAAAATGCCCTGTTTCAATCCTCCAGCATTGTAAATATAGAACATCTTTTACCCAAGGGGTTCTATTTGTGGACGGAGTTGGATAAGAAGGATCCGGCTTATTTCCAGGGCAGGGATTTTAATATTGATAACGGCATCAGTTTTGTGTCTAAAACCGCCAAGGCCACTTACATCTATATTTTTGCTTCCACACCCGCACAATACGGCATGAATAATTTTTACATCGCCAACATAGACTTATTACAACGATTCATCCATTACTTTAACGATAAGGCAAAACCACTAATTGATGAAGCGTCTAAAAATCGAATAATACTCCCTGAGCAGCAATCCATCAGTCCCAACAAAATCAATTACCTCAGTCTCTCTGATAAAGCGCGAGCACAATTTCTTGAAGAGACCAGGGTGGATCGGTACTTTCTATTCAATGAATCTCAGGATCTTTACCTAACCCGCAAACAAGGTTTATGTGCCTCGCTGTTGGTTAAAGGCTACACCTCCAAGCAAATCGCAAAAGAGGTCAATATTTCTCATCGAACGGTAGAAGGGTATTTTCTTAAGATGAAAAATAAACTGGAAGAGTCACTCAAAAGGACCTTGTCAAAAAATCAGATTATCCAAATACTGCAGCAGGCTGAAATTTGTTAATGAGAGTCTTTGTAATGGGCAGAGGCAACGATTATTGGCCTGTGAATGCGTGTGCTGCCGAATCATCTCCTTTATGACGTGAGGAACCGCGTTTTTTACGATAACGTAAAAAACAGGAAAAATTGAAAGTGCACGCATAAATCCAGCTGGAACAGGATGCCATGGCACTGAGATCACTGGGAAAGCAGTATAAACAGAGAGAAGCAAGGAAAATTTTATTCGATTAATAAAAAAATTCGGCGTTCCGCTGAAATTATTAAACAAATATTTCGACCCCTTTAAACGCAGTATTGCGACGGAGGCAGACATGCTTTCTCAGGAAGCAGGCAAACTTAAAACCTGTTTAGAGTTTTTGTTCCCGGGCTCTTTAAATCCAATCAATACAGTGATACAACTTGATCATAATGGTTTCTATCTTGCCAAGTGGGGTTTCCATGGAGGCATGTTTTATGGTTAAGCTTAATGAAAAAAGGAACATTTTTTACGCCCTGTCCCGCACTTAAGCGAGGCGAGCGTCTTGATAAAAGACTGCACGACGGCATGCGTCATACCTGTTTCATAACGCCTGCCGGCAAGCGTTATGAATTCATGGGCACCCTCGATGCGGAAGAGGCGCGGCAGCTACACCGACAGACAGGCTTGGAAGAAACGGGAAAGGTGGAGTTGGGGCGCGGATCATTTGGGCGGGTTCGGTTAGTTTGTGATCAAGAAGGCAGGTATCTTGTCATTAAAAAGATGAAAAAGGGCTATGGCGGTGCTCCGTCCAAATTTAATGTCATGGAAATTGCCAAGCTTGAGAATCATTTGATTGAGCACCTGCAGGGCGTTGAGGGGGTTATTTTTCCTGTGGAAACTTTTCTCGTGAATGATAAAACGGGCGACGAGGTGATTGTCAGCATCATGCCGCTTGCCGATTTGGGCGATGCTGAAAATCTCACGGAGCGCCTCTATAAACCAGGACGTTGTCCTTTACTCCATTTTCTGCAGGCTGAACTGCTAAGCTGCGATTATCAAGCTAACCCGGTAAAATTGTCAAACACCCCCGTCGTCGGCTTTAATAAAGCATCGCCCGACATTAACGTCACGGAATATGAACTGCCTGAGAACCTGATCAAATTATTCAGCGAGTCGCGCCCAACCTCGCTTTTTAATCCCCATACTGAAGACGCCTGGATAGAGCGAGGCTGTCAGGCAGAAATCCGCTTGACATCTCATCAGAATCTCCGTTTGAAAATGAGTAACCTGCTGCTGATTTACATTGCCAGGGAGTTAACCAGCACCTTATCGACCCTGCACGCACGCGGGATTTATCACCGCGATGTCCAGCTTAAAAATGTGTTATTAACCCGCAAGGCAGAGGTGCTATTAACGGATTTTGGTTGTGCTATCCATTATGGATTTCAGGATTGTTATAAAAGTTCGGTATTATCGAAACCGCTTGCACCCGAATTATTCCAAAAGGACACCGATCTCGGCGATGTCAATGCCAGCCGCTCCATTGATGCCTGGCGTTTGGGGATGCTTCTGTCCGCCTTTCTGGAGGGCTCTCAAACGCTGGATTATATGTTGAGATCCGCCTACCCGGGCAATGTCATATACTGGGGTGGGGAACTGCATTTTCCAAAGGATTTATCCTCCTTTCTGGATGTGCTTCATCAGCGCATCAAACAGGAACTGCAAAACCTCTTTGTGAATAACAATGTCCCGTTGCTGATGCGTAAAATCATTGCCGGCCTGTTAAATCCCTACCCTGAAAACAGGCTGGGAATAGCAGAGGTTATTCCGTTGTTAAATGGATTGCCCACGATTGGAAAAACCATGGTTAAAGATTTGTTAAATGAATTAAAAGGATCTGAACGAGGTGCCTCTGCCGGAATGGACACCCCGTCTGTGTCGCCTGAACCCTTTGACGAGGACGCCCATTGTCAGGAACAGCATTCGTCTTTCAATGTTTGACAGCACTACGGCTTTTTGGCAGTCTAGGACCCTTTAAGTGACAGGGAGAATGACTTATGAAAACAGCAACAGGATTGGCTGCCGCCTTATTGGCTTTTTCTGCCGAGGCTTCGGATTTGTCTTCCTTTGCGGAGGTGGCTGAGGCAGTGAAGCAGGGGAAGGCCTTGAGTTTTGTAACAGCATTAAATGCCTGCGAATCGGATATTCCTTCAGCCGATGTTACTACCGCGATTACTCCTAATGCGGTCATGCTGGTGAATGGCAGCAAAGTCACCGCCTCGGATCGGCATTTTACTATCAACGATCCTTCTTTGCCGGGCGAAGCAGTGTTCGGTTACAGTAAGTTTGAAATCCATGCCAGCGGCGCTGCCACGGTCAAAATCACACTGCTGCGTGCTGCCGACTACAGCAAAATCCGGGAATTTCAAATGCGCTGTGAGCTGGGCAAGGGATTTAAAGTGTTTGCAAAATAAGTCAGCGGCAGCGGAGCTTATCAAACAGCATCCCTGCTCGTACGGTGGGGATGCTGACCATCGGTTAATGTTGAAGTGATACAGGCTTTACAGCATGATCTTTTGTCGTGCGTTCAACAAACTCTCTAAAAAAAGTCGTTGCTGTTTTACCTGAGCGATTTGTCAAATCATCCCATCCTGCATTATGACCATTTTGACGTGGGGAAGTCTCCATTTTCCGATCACTTTTAATCCGTTCTCTGGCTTCAACCAACCCTTCTTTTGCACTGATCAACCCTGGCTTGGCGAGTGGATCGCTTGTCTCAATAAGGGTATCGAGGTTTTCAATTTCTTTATCAATCTCGACTTTTTTCTTGCGGCGTTCTGCACTCAACTCTTTATGGATGGATGCGTAATGAGGAATCACCG